>NZ_CP014206.1:3262191-3614382 GCF_001563225.1 Pseudodesulfovibrio indicus | reverse complement strand
CTCGATGAGCAGCTCCTCGTTGGAGTCGCCGGAGTAGTTCAGGGTGCCGTCGTAGTCCGAGTCCCGGACCAGCGATTCGGTGACGTTGGGGTTGGCGTAGACCAGATCGTGGGTCTCGGTGCCGTCTACCAATGTGTAACCCTCCTCGGTCAGGATGGTGACCGTGTTGTCGGACTGGTACAGGACGTCCACGCCGATCAGGGCGTCGAGCTCCCGGATCATCTGATCGCGGTCGGCCACTGCCTGATTGTCGTCGGGATTGGCGGCGATGCTCGCGTTGATGGCGGCGATGTCCTCGATGAGCTGGTTGGCCTCGGAAACCTGGTCCTGGATTTCCGCGTTGATGGAGTCCTCCATGGCCTCGATGGTCGCCGTGGTGGAGTTCAGCGCGTAGATCAGGGTCTCGGTGGAGCCGAGCAGGGCCTCGCGGGCGGACAGGGAATCCGGGTCCGTTCCCAGCTCGTTCCAGGCGCTGAAGTACTCCTCCATGACGTCGGACAGGCCGCCCTCGGACTGGTTGAGCAGGCCGTCGAGCTGGTTCAGGTAGTCCAGGGCCGCCGACTGGGTGGCCAGGTCGGCCAGGGCGTCGAGGTATTGCGCCTCCACGTACTTGTCCCATTCGGACTGGATGGCCGTGACGTCCGCCCCGGTGCCCAGGGTCAGCCCCGAGACGGTGATGGACCCGGAGGTCTTCTGGACCACGGAGGTGCGCTGGTACCCTGGGGTGTTCGCGTTGGCGATGTTGTTGGACGCGTTGTTGACGCCGACCTGCGCGTTTTGCAGCGAGGTCTGTCCTATGTTGTAGAGATTGTTTATCATCGCGTCCTCCCGGATCTGGCGCGGATCAGCGCTTCATGCCGATGGCGGTGGAGAGCATGGTGTCTGCCGTGGTGATGATCTTGGAGTTGGCCTGGTAGGCGGCCTGGATGATGATCAGCTTGGTCAGTTCGGTGGCGGTGTCCACGTTGGACTGCTCCAGGGCGTTGGACGCCAGCGTGCCGAACCAGGCGGAACCGGGGGTGCCGATGAGCGCCTGCCCGGACTCCGCGGTGGCGGAGTAGAGGTTGCCGCCCTCGGAGTGGAGCCCCTGAGTGTTGGCAAAGTCGGCCAGGCCGAAGGTGTACAGCTCCTGGGTCTGGCCGTTGGTGTAGGAAGCCGAGAGGATGCCGTTCTCGCTGATGGCGATATCCACCAACTCGCCGGGGGCGTAGCCGTCCTGGATCAGGTTGTAGGTGGCGGAGCTGGCCGTGGTGCTGCTTGTGGCGTTTGCGGCCATGATGGAGGTGTTGAACTTGGGCAGGTCGTCGGGATCGGTGACCGCGGCCAGGTCGTCCAGGGAGTCGATGGTACCGGCGTCCCAGCCCGTGCCCGTTGAAAAGTCCGAGTTGGATATGCCGAAGTCCAGCGCAATGGTCTGGTTCTCGTCCGCGCCGGTGAAGTTGACATCAAAGACCGGCAGTCCGTTGTTGTCGAACTCGCACAGGACCCAGTTCTCCTCTGCCATGGGATCGGTCGGGTCCGTGGGCGTGTCGGACAGGGTGAAGGCGGTCATGGACTGGATGTCGCCGGAAGAGGAGAAGGTCATGGTCCCGGAGACCAGGGCGCCCGCGCCGCTGGTCTGGGACATCTCGGTCCCGTTGAAGTCGCGCTGGTCCTCGTCGGGATCGCAGCAGACCATGTATTCCCAGACGATGGAGCCGTCGTCGGTCTCGACAGGGTCGTAGTAGACGGTCAGGTCGTGGGACGCGCCGTTCTCGTCGTACACGGTGATGGTGGTCTGGTAGGCGTAGCGGGAGTCCTCCAGGGGCGTGTCCGAGGTCCCGTCGTAGATCCCGAACAGGGCTGCCCATTCGTTGGTGCCCGAGGTGGTGTTGTCCGTGGCCGTGGAATCGAGGTTCAGGGAGAAGGAGACCTCGCTGGTGGCCTGGGGCGGGGACTGGGAGTTGTCGATCTGGATGTCCACCAGCCCGCCGGTGATGGAACCGTCATCGGTTTCCCAGCCCTGGACGCGGTTGCCGTGGGAGTCCACTAGGTAGCCGTTGGAATCGAAGGAGAAGCCGCCGTCGCGGGTGTAGAAGGTTTCGCCGGTGTCGGGGTCCACCACGATGTAGAAGCCGTCGCCGTTGATGGCCACGTCCGTGACCGAGTTGGTGGTCTCGTAAGCCCCCTGGGAGTAGTCTGTGGTGATGGAGGAGGTGGTCACGCCGTTGCCTACCTGGGACGCCGACCCTCCGGCGTAGACCGTGGAGTAGAAGACGTCCTCAAAGGCGATGGACGAGCTCTTGTAGCCGGTGGTGGTGGAGTTGGCGAGGTTGTTGCTGACCACCGATGTCGCCTGGCTCTGGGCCTGGAGCCCGGAGATGCCGGTGTACATGGAACCTGTGATACTCATGATTTTTCTCCTTAAAAAATAGGGTATTCGAGGGTTAGCTGGTGGCGTAGGTGACGTCGGCCAGGTACACGCTCCGGCCGTCGCTCAGGGTCAGGACCACGCCGTTTTCGGTGTTGGAGACGCCGGTGACCGTGCCTGTGGTCGTGGAGGTGCAGCCCACGCTGTCCCCCTCGGCGTCGGTGGCCGTGGCTATGATGTAGTATTGTCCGTTCGAGACCTCGTTGCCGTCGTAGTCCGTGCCGTCCCATTGGAAGGCGACGGTTCCGGAATCCACATCGGCGTAGATCTGGCTTTCGACGATCTTGCCTTCGGAGTTGTAGATGTTGATGGTCAGCTCGGCGGCGTCGTCATCGAGCGTCAGGTACAGGGTGGAGATGTCGTCATCGTGCTTGGCGATGGTGTGCCCGTTGGCCTCCACCTGCTTGCCTAGGTAGTCCAGTCCGTAGGCGCTGCCCATGGCTTCGATGGACTCGTTCAGGCTGTCCATCTTGTCGTTCAGGTCCGCCAGTTCCTCGAGCTGCGAGTACTGGGTCATCTGGTCCACCATCTGGGAGTTGTCCAGGGGCTCAGTGGGGTCCTGATACTGGAGCTCCGTGCACAGCAGGGTGATGAAATCCTCCGAGGTCAGGGAGGTGGAGCTCTCGGTGGTGGTCGAGGCGACCGCCGTGGAAGAGATCAGGGTATCGTAATAGCTCGTTGCATCGACGGTCATGACACGTGCCTCCTTGCGGGCTCTTCGGGTTCGCCGTGCTCGGGCAGGGGAGCGGCCGCGCCGTAGTGGGCGCGCAGCCGGTCCAGGGCCTGGAACTTGATGCTGCGGACGGTCCTGGGAGAGATGCCCAGCGACCGGGCGATCTCCCCGGCGACCATCCCCTCGCGGTAGTAGAGGGTGATGACCTCGGCCTGGCGGTCAGTGAGCACCCCGGCGGGCAGGCTGAACAGGGCGTCCGGTCCTTGGACCGGCGCGGGGCCGTCCTCGGAGAGCACGGATTCCATCCAGCGCAGCTTCTTTCTGTAGTAATCGATGGTCGTGGTGCGGCAGATGATGTTGAGCCAGGTGATGAACGAACTTTTTTCCTCGTCATAGCGGGAAATGTGGTCATTCTTGAAAATTTTCAGGGCAATTTCCTGGTATACGTCATCTATCTCTGTATTTTGAAGATTGATATTCTTTGCTCTGATGAAGTTGATGATGAGCTTGTAGATCAACCGTGAGTGCTCTTTGAAGAGAACATCGTAGGAGATCTCCCCGTAGCGCTTTCTTATTTCCAACAAAGTACTGCTCATTTCGAACCTCCTGCATGGAGATTGAGCAATGTGGATGCCGCAAAACGTTTATGTGGCATAAAGTCACATTGATTATCCTTTGGAGAATGTTTGCGGAGTGTGAAGGCGGGGGCGATGACGACGTCCGAATCTGAAGGAAATGAAGAAGATTTAATATGTCCGGAAGGGGAAACTCGGCAGCGGAGGAACATCCGGGGGGCGGCGCAGGGGAAAGGGAGCTTTTTTCCCGGTCGGAGGGGAAATGTGCAACCGGCGGGCGGTGGCGGGCGATTACAATGGTAAGGGCCGGTCCGAATGGTTCCGGACCGGCCCTCGGCTTGGGAAGGCGCGGACTAGCCGCTGATGAGCGACAGAGCCATCTGCGGAAGCGAGTTGGCCTGCGAGAGCATGGACACCGCAGACTGGGTGATGATCTGCTGCTTGGTGTACTCGGTCATTTCGGTGGCCACATCCACGTCGGAGATGCGGGATTCCGAGGCCTGAAGGTTCTCGGCCTGGATCTCGAGGTTGGAGATGGTTGCCGACAGCCGGTTCTGCATGGCGCCCAGGTTGGCGCGCACGTTGTCCTTGGACTCGATGGCTTGGTTCAGGGCGTCCAGGGCGCTCTGGGCGGCCTCCTGGGTGGAGACCACCGCGCCCGCCTTGTCCACGCCGGCTGCCAGCCCCACACCCAGGGCGGAGGCGGTGCAGTTGTCGATGGTCACGGCGTACTTGTCCTCGGCGGCATCGTTGCCAGTGCCGAAGTGGACGGTGATGCCGTCGGCGGACAGGTTGCCGTTGAGCAGGTAGATGCCGTTGAAGTCCGTGGCGTTGGCGATTCGGGTGATTTCCGAGGCCATGGCCTGGTACTCCGAGTCGATGATCAGCCGTTGGGCGTCCGTGTAGGTGCCGGTGGCGGCCTGCTCGGCCAGTTCCTTCATGCGGATGAGCTTCTCGTCGATGACGGAGAGCGCACCGTCCGCGGTCTGGATCATGGAGATGCCGTCGTTGGCGTTCCTGATCCCCTGGTTGAGGGTGGCGATGTCCGAGCGCATGAGCTCGCGCACGGCCAGGCCGGCAGCGTCGTCGGCGGACGAGTTGACGCGCAGGCCCGAGGAGAGCCGTTCGGTCGAGGTGCCCAGAGCCGAATACGCGGTGTTCAGGTTTCGGGCGGCGGCGTTCGCCATAAGGTTGTTGTTGACTACGAGTGCCATGATTTCCTCCTTGAATGGTTATGCTTCCATGCATTTTCCCCGTCACGATGAGCAGGGAACCAAAGTCGCCCATGTATACGGGCGCAGTGGGGAGAAGCGTTCATGGAGGAAAAATGTTCCAGCCTCTGCAAAGCGCGGCCGAACAGACCTTTCTGAAGACGCGGCGGATGTTTCTTATTGTTCTTAATATTTATTGATGCGCGATTAATATCATAATTTTTTCTGAATCTTTATGATGTATTCAAAAGGAGTGTGGCGATGAAAGACCTGTTGCTGATCGACGACGATCCCGAATTGGCGGAACTGCTCGGCGCGTACCTGGGCGAGGAGGGGATCGGACTCGATGCGGCCGTCAACGGCGGCGACGGATTGGATATGGCCCGCAGAGGGGAGTACGAGCTGATCATCCTGGACGTCATGCTGCCGGACACCAGCGGGTTCAACGTCCTGACCAAGCTGCGGGGTTCTTCGAACGTGCCGGTGATCATGCTCACCGGGCGCGGTGAGGAGATCGACCGCGTGGTGGGGCTGGAGATGGGCGCGGACGACTACGTGTCCAAGCCGTTCCAGCTGCGCGAGCTGCTGGCCCGCATCCGGGCGGTGCTCCGCCGCTACGGGGCCGGCGGCGAGGAGGGCGGCTCCGCGCCCGTCGCCAAGGCCAAACCGGACATCGAGATCAACGACGTGCGGCTGAACCGCAACGCCCGCAACCTGACCATCGGCGGCACGCCCGTGCACCTGACCTCCACGGAATTCGACATCCTGGAGATGCTCGCCGTGAACATGGGCAGCGTGGTCGAGCGCAACGCGCTCATGGAACGCGCCCTGGGCCGGAGCGAGGACTTCGACGACTACGTCCTCAACGTGCACATGAGCAACCTGCGCAAGAAGCTGGACCGGCACGTGGGCATCAAGACCATCAGGGGCAGGGGGTATCTGCTGACCGTTCCCCAGGAAGAGGCTGTATAGATGCTCCCCGACCCGTGGCGGCCGGTTTTCCTGTGCATCCTGCTCCTGCTCGGCTGGCCCGCCTGGGCCGCGGGCCAAGACGCGCTCGACTCCCTCGGCCTCGAAGAGCTGATGGAGGTGGAGGCAGTCAGTGCCACTCGGCGCGCCGAGCCGCTCTCGCGCATCCCCGCCGCGGTCACGGTGCTGACCGAGGAAGATATCTTCCGGTCCGGGGCCACCAACGTGCCCGAGGCGCTCAAGCTGGTGCCCGGCGTGCACGTGGCCCAGACCGACACGGACCGCTGGGCCGTGGGCATCCGGGGGTTCAACGGGCTGCTGAGCAACAAGCACCTGGTCCTGGTGGACGGGAGGCCCGTGACCTCACCGGTCATGACCGGGGTGCAGTGGGGCAATATCGTGCCCATCAGCCAGGTCAAGCGCATCGAAGTGGCGCGCGGCACCCGCACCAGCCTGTGGGGGGCCGAGTCCTTCACCGGTACCATCAACATCATCACCAAGTCGGCCATCGAGAGTCTGGGCGGGCAGTCCGTGACCACGGCGGGCACCTCGGGCGTCGGCCAGACCCTGCGCTACGGCATGGAGACGGGCGGCGATGGGGCAATCATGGTCTACGGCAACGGCGACTACCTGAACGGGAGCCAGCTGAGCAGCCGGGACCGGCGTGAGGAGCCCCACGATTGGTCCCAGGTCCAGGGCGGGATGCGGGGCGACTGGGAGAACGCCTTCACCGACGCCCTGTCGTTCCAGTGCAGCCTGGCCGGGTCGCGGACCAAGGACGGCAGCCGGGACGGACCGGGACCCGGCGGACCGCCGCCCCTGGACCGGACGGACCTCAACGGCTACGCCCAGTTCGTCTGGGACCGCGCCACCGGCCTGGACTCCAACCTCCGTTTCCGGACTTCCTACACCCGCGACACCGCGTCCCTGGCCGACCTGGACGGCGGTGCGAACATCGTCGACGCCGAGCTGACTTCGGCCATGGAGGAGATGGGCCGCCATCTGGTCACCTGGGGCGTGGGCAGCCAGTATTTCTGGGATGACGTGCATGGCGGCGACCGGGCGGACATCGACCGCGAGCGCATCTACACCTGGACCGCCAACGGGTTCGTCCGCGACCGCATCACCCTGCTCCCGGAGAGCCTGTACCTGGTGCTGGGGACCAAGGTGGACGTCCTGGACGAGGCCCACGTCGAGCTTCAGCCCACGATCCGCCTGCTGCACGCGCGGGGTGATTCCGAGTACTGGCTGGCCGTGTCGCGCGGGGTGCGGGCGGACAACAGATACCAGCGCAGCGGCTCCTACGTCATCCACGCCAAGGGCAAGGACTATCGGGTCATCAAGCCGGACAACCTCAAGACCGAGGAGCTCATTTCTTATGAGGGCGGGTACCGCCGGGCCATGACCCCGGAGGCCCGGCTGGACCTCTCCCTGTACGTCAACGACTACTCCGAGTTGCTCATGATGGAGCTGGACGACGTCGCCGACACCGCGCGGGTGACCAACTCCCTCAAGGGAACGGCCTACGGGCTGGAGGCCCTGGTGGACTGGTGGATCAGCGATTGGCTGACCCTGCGCCCCTCGGCCAGCCTCATCTATCAGAACATATACGGCCTGGATTCCGGCCCGGTGGGCGACTCCATGCCCGAGGAGGGGTTTGGGAGCGAGATCAAGCTCCAGGTTCTGACAAAGCCCTGGGAGCGGGTCGGCGCAGACTTCTTCCTCGGCTACATCGACAGCCCGGATCAGCTCCATCTGCCCGCCTATTTCAGCCTGGAGGCGCACCTCTCCTGGCGGGTCTCAGACGACCT
This sequence comes from Pseudodesulfovibrio indicus, assembly GCF_001563225.1. Lineage (NCBI taxonomy): Bacteria > Pseudomonadati > Thermodesulfobacteriota > Desulfovibrionia > Desulfovibrionales > Desulfovibrionaceae > Pseudodesulfovibrio > Pseudodesulfovibrio indicus. The sequence goes on along the minus strand of NZ_CP014206.1, from coordinate 3,606,733 downwards.
CCTGCTGGAGTTCATCGGGCGCAACCTGGGCGGTTCCCACGAACAATTTTCGGACCTCGCCGTGGGGCCGAGCGCCGATTTCCGGGTCACGTGGGACTTCTGATGACGCTCCTGCGCCTGCTGCTCCTGGCCGTCATGGCATGGGCCGCGTTGCTGCCCGCACCTGCTTCCGCGGACGGCCGGCTGACGGCCACCCCGGACCAGCTGCGTGCGCTCTACGTCCAGCGGCTGGTCAAGTACGTGGCCTGGCCCGAAGGCACCGGCCCGGCGCCGGGCGATCCGTTCATCGTGGCGGCCACGGAACCGGCCCGGCTCAAGCCCTGGTTTCCGGACCCAACCGGTGAGGGAGAAGACGGAGATAACGGCGAACCGCGCTTCCGGCTGGTCCGCTGGCCCGCCGAATGTCACGTCCTGGTCCTGACCGGGGCTCCCACGCGGGAGATGGCCGCTATCCTCATGCGGGTGGCGGACCAGCCCGTGCTGACCATCACCCAGAACCCGGATGGCCCGGAGCGCGGGGCGGTCATCAACTTTTACATGCGCGACGGGCGGTTGCGCATGGAAGTCAGTCTCGAGGCGGCCCGCAAGGCCGGGCTGACCGTCAGCTCCCGCCTGCTCCAGTTGGTCCGCATCCACCAGGGGGAGGGCCGATGAGAAACCCCGAGGTCAGGCCCCTGGGCCGGAAGATCGTGGCCGCCATTCTGGGCACCACCCTGGCCGCCCTGGCGCTGAGCTTTCTGCTGAACATCATCCCCATGATCCACTCCTACCGCCAGGAGGCGGCGGGCAAGGCTCGGGTCCTGGCCGGGCTGATGGCGGCGTCCCTGGCCGCGTCCGTGGACTTCGACGACCAGGCCGCAGCCGCCGAGAACCTGGCCACCTTGTCCCTGAACCCGACGGTCGCGGGCGGGGCCGTGTACCTTGCCGACGGCACGCTCTTCGCGGCCTGGGGCCGACCTCCGGCCCGGCCCGAAACCGTCCCGTTCGAGGCCGCCACCCTGTCCGGGCTGACCACCGCCGCGTCCATCCCGGCCGGGCGCCGGGGGTGCGCCGTTGTCCTGTCCGTTTCCCTGTCCGGCCAGTGGGCGTTCCTGGAGAGCTATCTGTTCAGCGGCGGTGTGGTCTTTCTGGGCGTGTTCCTGTTCAGTTTCCGGCTGGCGGGGCGGTTCAGGCGCAGGCTGGGCGACCCCCTGGGTGAGCTGACCCGCGTGGTGGGCGACATCTCGGTCAGCCGCGACTACTCCCGGAGAGTGGACTACGAGAGCGACGACGAGCTGGGCGTGCTGGTGGCCGAGTTCAATTCCATGCTCCGGCGCGTCGAGGACCGTGACGCGCGGTTGGACCGCCACCGCGAGGAGCTGGAGCAGACCGTGGAGGAGCGGACCCTTCAATTGAAGCTCAATCAATTGGAACTGCTGAAGAACAACCGGCAGCTCCAGATGGAGATCAAGCGCCGCGCCCAGGCCGAGATGATCCGCGAGGAGGTGGAGCGCATCAACCGCCACGACCTCAAGTCCGGCCTGAGCCTGGTCATCGGCTACCCCGAGCTGCTGCTCCGGCAGGGTGGCCTGAATCCGGAGCAGGAGAAGCAGATCCGGCGCATCCGCGCCGCCGGATACCGGATGCTGGACATGATCCGCAACCATCTGGACATGTTCAAGATGGAGAAGAACGTCTATGCGCTCAACCGCGCGTCCGTGGACCTTGTCCAGGTTCTCTGCGACCTGGAGGAGGAGTTTGCGCCGCTGCTCGGCAGCTCCGGCGTGCGGCTGGCCATCCGCCTGGACGGGACGGACGTGGTCGGCGACGAGGAGTTCACGGTGTCCGGCGAGGGACCGCTCCTGCGGACCATGTGCCGCAACCTGATCCAGAACGGCATCGAGGCCTCGGGGCCGGGGGACGAGGTCGTGGTCGTCTTGAAGAGCGGGGAGCGCATGCGGCTGTCGGTGTCCAACCCTGCGGCCGTGCCCGCCGAGATCCGCGAGCGGTTCTTCGAGAAGTACGTCACTGCGGGCAAGGAGAACGGCACCGGTCTTGGCACCTACTTCGCGGCCCTCATCGCGCGCACTCACGGCGCGGATATTTCCATGCGCACCAGCGAGGAGGCCGGGACCCGCTTGACCATCGTCTTTCGCGCCGGGAAGACCGCATGTCCCCCGCGTCACGGCGGGCGCCGAGAGATCGTCGACGTCTGATCCCGTGGGAGGGGTGCTCGCGGCCCGTTATAAATGCACGCGCGAATCCCATCCGTTCTTGCCCAGGCCGGTCCGTGGGTCTAACGTCCAATAGTGGAGGCTCAGTGCCTTCTTCGCGGCACGGACCGGTTCGACCCTCGAAGGGGAAATGAATGAGACGTTGCTTTCCCTTTTATTTGAACATCGTCACGGTGTTCTCCGTTCTCATCACCATCATCGTCGTCGCAGTGGTCGTCTACGGATACCGCGGCAACGCCGACTCCGCCCTGGTTTCCGCCCGCCAGCAGCTCGTCCGGGTGGGCGCTTCGGTCTCCCAGCGCTCCAGGGCCATCTTCGACACGGCCTTCGACACCACCAACATCTACGTGGAATTCCCGGCGATCTCGGAGAAGCCGTCGATCCATTCCCACCCCATGAGCCATGTGTTCTTCAGTTTTCTGGAGCAGCACCAGGACTTCTCCTCGGTCTACATCGGGTTTGACGACGGCGATTTCTATCTGGTCTCTTCCCTGGCCGGTCGCAATGAGCTGAAGGGGCGGCTGGGCATCCCCGGCTCCGCCCGGTGGTACACCCAGGAGATCGGCCACCTGGCGGACGGAACCCGGTACGAGCTGAAGAAGTACCTGGATTCCGGGATGGTCACCGTGGGGTCGTCCGCTTCCCGGAACGTGGAGTACGACCCGAGGCGGCGGGTCTGGTTCCGGACCGCCGCAGGGCGCATCGCCCCCTCGCTGAGCGACGTCTACATCTTCTCCCTCTCGGGCGAGCCGGGCATCACGGTTTCCCGTCGGTTCGACGGCGCGGTCTCCGGGGTGTTCGGCCTGGACCTCTCCCTGGCCAACCTCTGCCGGTTCGTGCAGCGCCAGACCCTGGGAGACAACAGCGAGATCATGATCTTCGGCCCCACCGGCAAGGTCTATGCCTACTCGGACCTGGACCGGATGGTGAAGAGCCTCGGCGGGGACAAGGGGGAGCCCGCCGTGGACCGGCTGGGCGTTCCCGCCCTGTCGGAGCTGATGCGCGGTTTCCGGGCGCGGGAGGACAAGACCGTGGAGGCCGGGGAAATGTCCGTGGGCGGTGAGCGGTACCTGTTCCGGGTGGACCCGCTGCCCGTTGAGTACGGCAAGGAGCTGTTCGTGGCCGTGGCCGTACCCGAATCGCAGTTCACCGGCCCCATCGCCCGGATCGGCACGCGGACCCTGTACGTCTCGCTGGGGCTGCTCCTGCTGTCCCTGCCGGTGGTCTTCGGCGTGGCCAAGCTCATCAGCCGTCCGCTGAGGCTGCTGACCGTGGCGGTTCACGAGATCAAGTCGTTCAACCTGAACACCCCGGTGTCCATCAGGACCGTCATCACCGAGATCAGGGACCTGACCGCGGCCCTGGAAACCATGCGCAACTCGCTCAAGGTCTTCGGCAGTTATGTACCCCGGCCGCTGGTAAAACGGATGATCACCAACGACATCGTTCCGGCCCTGGGCGGTGAAAGGCGGGAACTGACGTTGCTGTTCAGCGACATCGAAGGGTTCACCAACATCGCTGAAGGGATGTCGCCCGAGGAACTGACGGCGGACGTGACCACCTATTTCAAGCGGATCAGCCAGGTCATCCTGCATACCGGCGGCACGGTGGACAAATACATCGGCGACGCGGTCATGGCGTTCTGGAACGCCCCGGTGCGCAACGCCGGGCATGCCCACGACGCCTGCCTCGCAGCCCTGCGCTGCGAGGCCGCCCTGCGCATCTTCAACATGGGCCGGGAGAACCAGGGCAAGGCTGCGTTCCGCACGCGCATGGGGGTGCACACCGGCGAGGCCGTGGTGGGCAACATAGGCTCCTCGGACCGCATGGCGTACACGGCCATCGGCGCGAGCGTGAACCTGGCGTCGCGCCTGGAGGGGCTGAACAAGTACCTCGGCACCTCCATCCTGGTCAGCGAATCCACGCGCGCGGCCGCGGGAGACCAGTTCGTCTTCCGCTTTGCCGGGAGGGTGGTGGCCAAGGGGACCTCCTCGGGAGTCGGGGCCTACGAGTTGCTCGGCACCCGATACGGGACCGCCGGGGTGTACGCCCCCCTGAGCCTGGACCGGGACGCCGAGGCCCGGGTGGAGGAATGGGGCGGCTGCCTGGGCCTGCTCCTGGCGCGGGACTTCGCGGGCGCGGCAGCGGCCTTCGGAGCCTATGTCCAAAGGCACGGCCGGGACAGCCTGGCCGAACATTTCCGGGCCATGGCCGAGACCTTCATCACCCGGCCCCCGGCGGCCGACTGGAACGGGGAGCAGGTGTTCGATGCCAAATAGCATGCCGCGCATCCTTCCGGCGCTGCTGGCGGCCGTCGTGCTGGCCCTTTGCGCGGCCGGCGCCCGCGCAGCTGTTCCCGTGACATTCTGGACCACCGAGGTCAGCCCCGACCGGCAGGCGGTCATCGGCTACCTTGCGCAGGCATTCATGGTCTTCAACCCGGACGTGGAGGTCCGTGTGGTCGGGGTGGAGGAGAACGACATGGCCCGGGCCATGGCGCAGGCGCAGGCGGAGGGCCTGCCCCCGGACGTGGTCGGCTGCGCCTCCAACCTGGTGGTTGCCTTCAGCAACCAGGGGTGGATGGACGAGGCCGGAAACGCCCGGGTCATCGACGCCGTGGGCCGCGACCGGTTTTTCGCCGGAACGCTTCGGCGCGTCAGCATGAGCGACGGCAAACCGTGCGGCATCCCCTTCAACGGCTGGGTCCAGGGCATATGGTACCGCAAGGACTGGTTCGAGGCGGCCGGGCTGGCCCCTCCGGACACCTGGGAGCGTATCCTCAAGGCGGCCAAAACGCTGAACGACCCGGCGAACGGGCGGTACGGCATCCTCGTGGGCACCCGCAACGACGCCTATGCCGAGCAAGTCTTCACCCATCTCGCCAAGTCCGCCGGGGTGCGGGAGGTATCCCCCGAGGGAAAGGTCGTCTTCGACTCGCCGGCCGCGGTCCGGACGCTCAAGTTCTACGCCGAGCTGGCCCGCTATACCCCACCCGGGCCGCAGTGGTGGCGGGGCCGTGACTACTATCTCCAGGGCAGGCTGGCCATGATGTTCTATTCGAGCTTCATCATGGACGATTTCGTCGTGCCCTCGGTCGCGGCGGACTCCCTGACCGGCGATAATTTCGAGGACCTCTCGGGCGCGCCCTTCGACTACGAGCTGCCGGACCGGACGGGCATGGTCGCCATCCTGACCGGGACCCGGAAGGCCGGGTTCGGCGTGCTGCACGCCCTTGGACTGGTCAAGACCGGCGACGCGGCGCGGAGCGAGGCCGCCCGAAGGTTCGTCCGGTTCCTCTTCCGGGAGGACGCCTACGTGACCTGGCTGCACATGGTCCCCGGCGGCATGCTGCCCGTGCTGCGCGACATCGTCGCCCACCCGACGTTCTACTGCGATGTCCAGGGGATATTCCACAAATACCGCCGGGAGCGGGTGGAGGCCATTCTGGCCGGTTTCGATTCCCTGAAAAGCTTCGAGTTCGAGGACGGCAGGCTCATTCCCCAGGCCGCCCGGATATCGGCGGCGGGGGTCATCGGCCGGATGATCGTCGACACCCTGGACGGCCGGTCCACCCCCGAGGGGGCCGTGCGCGAGGCGGCCGAGCGCATGCGGGAAATCCTGGAGGAAAGGCGATAGAAAGCGCTCCCGCGTCGGGGAACGGAAAAGGGCGGCACCGCCGAAGCGGGCCGCCCTTTTTTCGTGCGCTTTCGACCTAGCCCGCCGTGGGGATGTCGCTGCCCCGCTCCACCACCGCCTGGTCCCAGACATACCCCTTGAAGCTCTGGCGGAAGAAGAGGGAGTAGAGCACCGGGCACAGGACCAGGGTCAGGACCGTGGCTACGGTCAGGCCGGACATGATCAGGTTGGCCATGGGCCGCCACATCTCGCCGCCCTGCAGGGAGAGCGGGACCATGCCGATGATGGTCGTGGTGGCGGTCATGATGATCGGCCGGGCGCGCTCCATGGCGGACAGGACGATGGAGTCGTCCAGGTCCAGCCCCCGCTTGCGCTGTATCTCTATGCGGTCGATGAGCATGATGGCGTTGTTCACGATGATCCCGAGCAGCGAGATCATGCCGAGCATGGGCATGAACCCGAAGGGCGAGTTGGTGGCCAGCATGCCCGCGGCGATGCCGATGATCATGGGCGGCAGGGTGAGCAGGATGATCACCGGGCGGCGGATGGAGTTGAACTGGAAGACCAGGACCAGGACCAGCAGCCCCATGGCCAGCGGCATGTTCGCGTTGATGGCGGCCTGGGCCTCGGCGGACTCCTCGAACTCGCCGCCGTATTCCACGGAATAACCCAGCGGCCAGTCGCCCTTGGCCATGAGCGCCGTGACCTCGGGCCGGACCGTGTTCAGGATGGACAGGGCGTAGTAGCCGTCGGCCACGTCCGCCTTGATGGTCATGGTCCTGCCCTGGTCGCGGCGGCGGATGTCCGAGGGCTGCCAGTCCAGACGGGTGGTTGCCACCTGGGAGAGCGGCACGGACGCGCCGGTGTCGTAGGAATAGACGTTCAGGCTGTCCAGCTTGTCCAGGCGGCCCCGGAATCCCTCGTCGTTGCGCAGCAGGATGGGGATGATGGTATCGCCCTCGCGGTAGTTGGAGGCGCGCAGCCCGGACATGGCGGCCTGCAGGCTGACGGCCACGTCGAAGCTCGAAAGCCCGGCCTCGCGAGCCTTGTCCTGGTCCACCTCGACCATCATCTTCTTGGTCCACTGGCCCCAGTCGTCCCACACGCGGGTCACGCCCGGCTGGCTCTCCACCAGGGGCACGATCTCGTCGCGCAGGGCGTAGAGGGTCTTGATGTCCGGGCCGGACAGCCGGATCTGGAGCTTGGCCCCCACGGGCGGGCCGTTCATCAGCTTGTTCAGGCTGTAGTCGGCGTCCGGGAACCCGTCCTCCAGGGCCTTGCGCGTGCGCTTGATGACCCCGTCCACGGACTCGACCGACCTGGTGTTGACCACGAAGGTGGCCAGGTTGTCGTTCTTCTGCTCCAGGTTGAGCGGCAGGTACCAGCGCGGGCCGCCGTGGCCCACGAACACGCCCACCTGGGACACGTCCGCGTCGGCCAGGAGGACCTTTTCGAGACGCTCCACGCGGCGTTCGGTGGCGGTGATGTCCGTGCCGTAGGGCTGCCAGAAGTCGATGGTGAACTGGGCGCGCTCGTTGGGCGGGAAGAACATCTTCGGCACGTAGCGGAAGGCCCACCCGGAAACGGCGCAGAAGATCAGGATCAGGGCCACGAACACGGTCCGGTTGCGCAGGGACCACAGGAGCAGCCCCCGGTAGGCGCGGTACAGGCGGTTCGCGTAGGTCTGCACGGTGACCTTGGGCTTGAGCAGGTAGTAGCAGAGCATGGGGACCATGGACATGGACAGCGCCCAGGAGCAGGCCAGGGTCAGGGTGACGACCACGAACAGGGAGGAGCAGAACTCGCCCACCGGATGGGTGGTGGCCAGCGGGATGGGCAGGAAGGCGAAGATGGTGGTCAGGGATGCGGCCAGCAGCGGCATCCACAGCTCGCTGACCGCGCCGACCGCGGCCTTGAGGCGGTTCTCGCCCGACGCCAGCCGGACCAGGATGGCCTCGGAGACGACCACGCCGTTGTCCACCAGGATGCCCAGCGAGATGATCAGCGAGGCGATGGAGATGCGTTGCAGTCCCACGCCGAACAGGGGCATGAGCGCGATGCAGCCGAGCATGGCCATGGGCACCAGCGACCCGGCGATGATCCCGGTGCGCAGCCCGGCAAAGGCCAGGATGACCACGACCACGAAGGCGAAGGACTCGATCAGGTTGATCATGAAGTCGTTGATGGCGGTCTTCACGTAGTCGGGCTGGAAGACCACCACGTTGGCCTCCAGGCCCACGTAGAGGTTGGCCCGCATCTCGTCGAGCTTCTTGGTCACCCGTTCGCCCAGGTCGGTGATGTTGCCGCCGTCGGCCATGGACACGGCCAGCATCAGGCAGGGCGCGCCGTTGAACCGGGTCAGGGTGGAGGGCGGGTCCGAGAACCCGCGCGAGATGTCGGCCACGTCGGCCAGCCGGACCGAGGTCTTCTGGCCCGGAGGCCGGATGGCCAGGGAATAGATGTCCTCCACGCCCTTGAACTCGCCGGTCGGCTCGATGACGATGCGCTCCGGCCCGACCAGGGAGGAGCCGCTGGGCTGCAGGGTGTTCTGGCTGTCGATCATCTGGGCCAGGGCGAACGGGCTGACCCCGGCGGCGGCCATGCGGGAGTTGGTGAAGTCCACGAAGATGCGTTCGTCCTGCACGCCCCAGCGCTCGACCTTGCCCACGCCCTTGATCTTCAGGAGCTGGTCGCGCATGTCGTCGGCCACGTCCTTCAGCTCGCGATAGGAGAAGCCGTCGCCGGTCAGGGCGATGACGATGCCGTATACGTCGCCGAACTCGTCGTTGACCGCCGGGGTGTACGCCTCCTCGGGCAGGTCTCCGGCGGCATCGTCCACCTTGTTGCGCAGCTTCTGCCAATAGGGCTGCATGTCCTTGATGGAGTCCTCGAACTCCACCTTGAGGATGGACAGTCCGGACATGGACTGGGATTCCACGGTCTTGACGCCGTCGATCTCGCGGACCTTCTCCTCCAGCTTGTCGGTGACCAGCTCCTCGACCCGCTGGGGCGAAGCGCCGGGGAAGACCGTGGAGATGACCCCCGTGCGGATGGTGAATTCCGGGTCTTCGGCCTTGGGGATGGAAAAGAAGGTCATCACTCCGCTGATCGCGATGATCAGGAAGAGGACCAGGGAGGTGCGGTTGTTCTCGATGCACCACTTGGCGAGGTTCATTTCCGGACCTCCGTCCCGTTGTCCACCAGCCGGACCTTGCGGCCCTCTTCGAGGCTGTGCACGCCCCGGATGACCACCACCTCGCCTTCCTTGAGCCCGTCGAGGATCTCGAGCCCGGCCGGGGTGAGCTGGCCCACGGTCACGGTCCTGTGGGTCACGGTGGAGGTCTCCGTGTTCACCACCCAGACCGCGCGGGTCCCGTCGGTCTCGCTGACCACGGCGGCCGGGGGCAGGGTGAAGGCCGTCCCGGTGGAGCCCAGGCCGGTGAAGGCGACGTGGCCGGACATGCCCGCGCGGATGGCCTGGTCGTCGTTGTCCAGGTAGACCTTGACCGGATAGGTGGACCCCATGCCGGACTCCACGCTGACCTCCATGACCTTGCCCGTGAGCACGCGGCCGGGAAGGGCGTCGAAGACCACGGTGACCGCGTCGCCCTCGTGCACCTGGGCGATGAGGGTGTCCGGCACCGCGATGTACATCTTCATCTGGCGGCCCGCGTTGTAGGTGGCGATGGCCTGGCCCGCGGACACGTTCTGGTGGACGTCCGCCTCGACCTCGCCGATCCAGCCGTCGAAGGGGGCCTCCAGCGTGGTGTAGGAAAGCTGCTTGCTGGCGATCTCCAGCTGCTTGGCCGAGGCGTTCAGCTGGGCTTCGAAGGACTTGAAGTCCGCCTCAACCTGGTCCAGTTCGCCGCGCGAGATGACCCGGCTGTCGAACAGCTGGCTGTTGCGCTTCATGTCCGCCTTGGCGCGGACGAAGTTGGCCCGGACCTGCTCCATGTTGGCCCGCGCCTGCCGGTACTGGAGCTCGTAGTCGGACGGGTCGAGCCTGGCGATGACCTGCCCCTTGGCGAATTTGCGGCCGATCTGGTTGCCGGGGAAGGCCACGATCTTGCCGCCCACGCGGAAGGAGAGCTTGGTGGCGAGGGCGTCCTCGGCGGTGCCGGCGAAGGTCCACAGCTTGCTCCTGTCGGCGCGGGTGGCCACGGTGGTCCTGACCGGACGGACCTGTTCGGGGACCGGTTCCGGGCTGCGGTCGCAGCCGGTCGTCAGAAGGGCGAGGACGAAGAGGGCGAAGAGTGCCGGGCGGTTCATTGTGCGATCTCCATGGGGAGGCCGATCAGGCCCCTGATGCGTTTCTTGAGGATGGCGGCGAGGGTTTCGAGGTGGCCCTCGTAGGATTCCCAGCCCAACCGCTGACAGACCATGGTGCTGTTTTCCAGCATCTTGATGATGATGCCGATGATGCACTGGGCGGTGACCACGACCTCGGTGGGGTCCGCGGGTGCCGGGGACGTCCCCCGGACCAGGGTGCACAGGGAGTCGAAGGTCGGGTTGAAGAACTGGTGCAGAAGCTCGGGGTACAGCTCGGAGGGGTGGACCAGCTCGCGGGAGATGATCACCGTGCCCCAGACGTAGTCCCCCACGCCGAGCAGGTCGCGGGTCAGCCTGTCCACCAGCCAGTCCACGACCCGTGCCTTGGCGTCGAGGTCGTCTCCGGCGGCTTCGATGCGCGAGGCCACCTCCGCCTTGGGCGGGATGATGTCGTCCCGGATGTCGATGATTTCCCGGAGGATGGCCTCGTACAATCCGGCCTTGCCGCCGAAATGATAGCCCACGGTGGCCAGGTTGACCCCGGCCTCGGCGGCCAGGGTGCGCATGCTGACCCCGTTGTACCCGTTCTGGGCGAACAGGCGGGCTCCGGTATCGATAAGGGTGGCGCGGGTTTCCTCGCCCTGCGTGGCCTTGAGGGACTTGCGTCCGGTCATGAACCCTCCATGGGAAGACGTTGTTCCTTCGTGAGGGTTTGGTACGCCCGCACTGGTTGTTTGTCAAACGTTCGTTTAATATGTTGCGAAAAGAGGGGACGGGTCGGCGGGGGCGAAAAAAAAGGCCGGACAGGTGTCCGGCCTCGGGGATGCGGTCTGGAAAGGGGCTATTCGGCGCCCTTGAGCCTGACCCAGTATTCCTCGTACGTGTTCATGGCCTCGCCGATGTCGTCCAGGAACTCGCCGCGGGCGGCGATGGCCTCGGAGGGGTAGACGATGTCGTTGGTGCGCACGTCCTCGGGGATGAACTCGGAGGCCTTGGCGTTGGGAGTGGAGTAGCCCATCTCGGTGGAGATGGCGGCGGCCACGTCAGGGCGCAGCAGGTAGTTCAGGAAGGCGTGGGCCTCATCCAGGTTCTTGGCGCCCTTGGGGATGCACAGGGAGTCCAGCCACAGGGAGTAGCCCTCGGCGGGATAGATGTATTTGATCTCCGGGTTCTCCTGGTTGGCCACGAAGGCCTCGCCGTTCCAGACCACGCCCACGGAGACCTCGCCGGAGAGCAGGGCCTGCTTGGGGGAGTCCGAGTCGAAGACGCGCACGGCCGGGATCAGGCTCTTGAGCTTTTCAAAGGCCTGCTCCAGGTGCGCCGGGTCGGTGTCGTTCAGGGAGTAGCCCAGGGTCTTGAGCGCGATGGTGAAGACCTCGCGCACGTCGTTGGGCAGCAGCAGATGGCCCTTGAGCGCCGGGTTCCAAAGGTCCTCGAAGGAGGTCACCGCCTTGCCCTCTTCGGTGGCGGTGTTCACGGCGATGGCCGTGGAGCCCCACATGTAGGGCACGGAGAAGGTGTTGTCCGGGTCAAAGGGCTGGTCCGTGAACTTCTTGGCCAGGTTGGCGAAGTTGGTCAGCTTGGACTTGTCCAGCGGCAGGAGCATGTCCTGGCGGCGCATGAGGCCCACGTAGTCCGAGGAGGGGACGATCAGGTCGTATCCCTCGCCCGCCAGCTTGATCTTGGCGTACATGGCCTCGTTGCTGTCGTAGTTGGAAATGTTGACCTTGATGCCGGTCTCCTTGGTGAAGTTCTCCACCACCTCGTCCGGGATGTATTCGGACCAGATGTAGAGATACAGCTCCCCTCCGCCGGCAAAGGCCGGAACGGAACAGAGCAGGGTCAGGATGATGGCGAGCACGGTTTTTTTCATGATTTCTCCTTGAGCAAACGCCGGGACAGGACAACGGCGGTTACGGTTATGGCGATCATCACCACGCTGAGTGCGTTCACGTCCGGCTTGATGCCGAGACGAACCATTGAATAGATCCGCAGGGGCAGGACCTCGTAGGTCGGCCCTGTGGTGAAAAAACTGACGATGACGTCGTCGAGCGACAGGGTGAAGCTGAGCAGCCAGGCCGCCACCAGGCCGGGGGCGGCCATGGGCAGGACGATGCGCCGGAAGACCTGGTACTCGGTGGCCCCCAGGTCGCGGGCGGCCTCGACCACCGTGGGGTCGAACCCCTCGAATCGTGAATAGACCGTGGCCGCCGCGAACGGCATGCACAGGGTGACGTGGCCCATGAGCAGGGTCCAGAACCCGAGCGCAAGCCCCGCACCCAGGAACAGGACCAGCAGCGAGATGCCGATGACGATGTCCGGGGACATCATCATCACGAACAGCCCGCCGAAGACCGCCTTGCGCCCCTTGAACCGGTACTGGTGGAGCATGAACGCGGCCAGGGTGCCCAGGGCCAGGGCCACGGTGGCCGAGACCACGGCTATGGTCATGGAGCGCAGGGCCGCGTCCAGCAGGGTGGCGTTGCCGATGAGCTTGCCGTACCACTGCAGGGTGAACCCCTTCCAGGCCAGGGAGTACTTGGAGGCGTTGAAGGAATAGACCGCGATGACCACCAGGGGCAGGTACAGGAAGGCGAAGACCAGCGCGGCATAGGCCGCCTTGACGATCCGGTTCATATCCGCACCTTCCTTCCGGCCCGTCGCACGCTTCGGTAATAGAGGAAGAGCATGACGCCCATGATCACGGTCATGGCGATGGACGCGGCCGCGCCCAGCGGGATGTTGCGGGAGACCAGGAACTGGTCGCGGATATAGTTGCCGAGGAGCATGGTCTTGGCCCCGCCCAGGATGTCCGGGATGTAGAACATGCCCAGCGCGGGCAGGAAGACCAGCATGCAGCCGGACACGATGCCCGGCATGGTCAGCGGGATGGTGATCTTGCGGAAGGTGTTCCAGCGGCTCGCGCCCAGGTCGCGGGACGCCTCCAGCAGCCGCAGGTCGAGCTTCTCCACCGCGGCGTAGAGGGGCAGGATCATGAACGGCAGCAGGGTGTAGATCAGGCCGATGAACACCGCGGTCTGGGTGTACATGAGCTTGATGGGCGCGTCCACGACCCCCAGGAACAGGAGCAGGCGGTTGATGACGCCGTCCGCCTTGAGCACGGCAACCAGGGCGTAGGTCCTGATGAGCGTGTTGGTCCAGAACGGGATCATGACCAGCAGGAGCAGGGTCTTGGTGTACCGCTTGCCCGCGCGGGCCACGATGTAGGCGAAGGGATAGCCGATGACCAGGCAGAGCAGGGTGGCCGTGGCCGCCATGAGCATGGACTGGATGAGCATGGACCCCAGGGCGGGCTCCAGCAGCTCCAGGTAGCTGCCGAGGGAGAACACCGGTTCGATGAGGTTGTCGGGGTGGCGCTTGAGAAAGCTGACCCCCAGGAGCATGAGCGAGGGGACGGCCCCGAACAGGACCATCCATCCGAGCACGCCGCCGATGACCAGCCGCTTGAACAGGTTGTTATCCCTCATAGGGCAGGACCACCTCCCAGCCTTCGAACCAGCCCACGGCCACGCGGTCGCCGGCATGGAAGTAGAGGGTCTCGCTGTCCTCGTCGAAAAATTCGGTGACCAGGATGTGCTTGCCGTCGTCCAGGGTGATGTCCACGTCGTAGGTGGCCCCCCGGTAATAGGTGCGGTCCACGCTGCCCGTGAGCAGCGCCTTGGCGAACTTGTCGGCCAGGTCCGGGGACTCCTCCAGATCCTTCATGACCTCCACGCGGAAGTCCTCGGGCCGGAGCAGGACGTGGACGCGGTCTCCGGGGGTGAACTCCCGCCGCGCCTTGACCAGCACGGACGCGCCCTCCACGTCGGCCATGTAGCTCTGGCCCCGGTGGCCGGTGATGGTCCCGTCCAGGACGTTGATCTCGCCCACGAAGCGGGCCACGTACAGGTTGGCCGGTTCCTCGTAGATTTCGCGCGGGGAGCCGACCTGCTCGATGCGGCCGTCGTTCATGACCACCACGCGGTCGGACATGGTGAACGCCTCCTCCTGGTCGTGGGTGACCAGGACAAAGGTGATCCCCAGGGTCTGCTGGAGTTCCTTCAGCTCCTTCTGCATCTGCTTGCGCAGCCGGTAGTCCAGGGCGGACAGCGGCTCGTCCAGGAGCAGCACACGGGGCTTGTTGACGATGGCGCGGGCGATGGCCACTCGCTGCTGCTGTCCGCCGGAGAGCTCCTTGGGCCTGCGGGAGCCCATGTTCTCCAGGCGCACCAGCTTGAGGGCTTCGTGCACGGTGCGCTCGGTCTCGGCCTCGGACTTGCCCGCGATGCGCAGGCCGAAGGCCACGTTGTCGAAGACGTTCATGTGCGGGAACAGGGCGTAACTCTGGAACACGGTGTTCACGGCCCTGGATTCCGGGGGAACCCCGGTCACCGTGCGCCCGTCGATCATGACCGTGCCCAGGTCGCAGTCCTCGAACCCGCCGAGGATGCGCAGGATCGTGGTCTTGCCGCAGCCGGACGGGCCGAGCAGGGTGATGAACTCCCCGTCCTCGATGGCCAGGGAGAAATTTTCGACGGCATACTCTCCGTCGAAGGTCTTGGTGACGTTGTCTATGGTGACGACAGGTTGTGCCATTTAACTCCTCTGGGAGAGCATGCGCCTGGTGAGCCGCCGGGGATGGGGAACGGGCTGAAGGACAGCCTCCCCGACCGGGGCGAGCGGCGCGTGGCGCCGGCGCAGTTTTGTTTTCAGGGTCTCGATGCCCGAGTTGAACAGGAAGTGGACCGCCAGGGCAGCCGCCAGCCCCGCGATCAGGATGTGCCATCCCTCAGGCGCATCCTCATAGGCTTCGAACAGGGCGATTACGGAGTAATGCAGTAGGTAGAACGGGTAGCTGACCTTGCCCGTGAGCCGGTCGAAGTCTAACCGTTTGAAGGCCCGAAAGACAAGCGGAAGTACGCACAGGGTGGCTCCGGGCAGAAAAAAGGGCTGCCACGCCTTGTCCACCGCATCGGCGGTGAAGATCAGCCCGACGAGCAGGATGAACAGGAAATAGTCCAGGAGATGCGGGTCCGGCGACAGCCTGCGGTGGACCCGGTAGGCCAGGACGCCGCCGCAGAACAGCCAGAATTCCAAGGGGAAGAACCGCTTGTAGAAGGCCACCTCGGCCACCGGGGAGAGCATGATCCCGATCTTCAGGGCCAGGCTGGCCAGCCCCAGGGCGGCCACCGTGCGGGTGCGCATCCGGACCATGAACGGCGCCAGGGCGTAGAAGGTCAGCTCCAGGGACAGGGACCAGCCCTGGATGAGCGGAGCGTCGGACCACAGGGCCGTGCGGCTGGAGGTCACGAACTGCAACCCGCCCTCCGGGGCGCGGGCAAGGCTGAAGAGCAGCTCCTGGCCGAAGGTGGTGGCCGAGGTCCAGGCCATGACCAGGAACGCGGCCGGGTCGGACAGGATACCCTTGAGCGTCGCCCGGTTGGTCATTGAGTGCACGTCCAGGCTGGTCAGCAGGCCGAGGCTGACGGCCAGGGCCAGGACGTATATGGGATACAGGGTCAGGAACCGGCTCAGGTAGAAGTCGCGGGCCGTGCGGTAGGAGCGGTCCAGGATCAGGGCCATGTAGAAGCCGGAGATGGCGAAGAACGTCAGCACGGCCTCATGGCCGTTGACGATGGGTGCGCCCTCCAGGGTGGGGAAATGCGAGTTGAAGACCGCGAACGCGAGAAGCAGACGAATGATGCCCATGATCTCCCCCTTCCTTCATCCGTGCAGGGCGGATGCCCTGAGGCGGAACGCGGTCCGTGCAAAGACCGGCGCGCCGCCCTTGCCGTTCAGCCGTGCAGTCCGGCGACGGGCTTGGGGTTGCCGGGGAGGACCGAAGACGCGTCCATGGGCCGGTCGCGGCGCAGGGAGCGCACCGAGACGTAGGGCTGCGTACCGCTCAGAAAGGCCCGCAGCCGTTGCCTGGTGACGGGGTCCATGTGGGGGAGCAGCGGCTGGGGCACGTCGGCGCCCTTGGACAGCGCTTCGCGGATGGCCTCGTCCCAGAGGTCGCCGTAGCGGTCCAGGTCGTCCGGCCGAAGCCGGCCCCGGCAGCGCGTGCAGCCGCAGGCCAGGGGGATTTCGCGCCCCAGGTCGTACAGGCCGTATTCCTCGCTGATCTCCTGCCCCTTCCAGATATCGCGGACGGCCACGGCGAATCCGTACGCCGTGGCCATGGTGTTGCAATCGCAACGGTGGTTGACGTAGCGCGCATTGTCGCGGCCGAGGAAGCGCACCCCGTTCTCGTCGGCGGCCATGGGTTTGCCCCAGGCGTTTGACGGGACGATCCGGTTGGCGGCGCGCCCGGCAAAGGCCAGGTCCAGCGCGTCCCGGACGTAGACCACGGTCCCCCTGGGAATATCCGCCGTGGCAAAGGCCCCGTATCCCATGGCGGGGTTGACGTAGCGCGCTTCGGTCTTGGGGTGCATCATGACGGTTTACCGCTCCCCGCGGGGCGGGGCATTGGCGGGACTGAAGCGCCTGGAGGCGCTACCAGTCCTCGTCGGTATCGTAGTCGATCTCGTCTTCGAGGGTGTAGTTGCGCACCTTGATGCGCAGTTCGTCCTCGTTCTCCACGACGATGCCCTCGGCGGTGACCCACCGGTCGATGTACTCGATCAGGCTCTCGCCGTTTTCATCGGGCTCGACGATGAATTCCTCCTCTCCGTCCACGAGCAGCACGACGCCGGACACGGTATCGTTGTCCCAATCCAGGGGAAGTATCTGCCCGAACAGGGAATCTTCGTAAACGTCAGCAGCCATGTCTTCCTCCTGCACCTATTGATACTGATTGTCCGCCTCTTCGGCGTCGATGTTGAACCGGTAGACCAATCCGCCCTCCATGGGGATGAACTGCTTGCAGAAGCGCTGCTGCTGCGAGAAGTCGTTGGCCTCGTAAAAGAGACGGGCGTTTTCAAAGGCCCGCCCGGCCCCGGTTTCGAGAAAAATTCGCTTTCCCTTTTCCTCGGCGACCCGTCGGATCATCTCCGCCACCAGGGCCGAGCCGATACCCAGCCTGCGGAATTCCGGGTCCACGGTGATGCCGTAGAGCTCGTGGTCTCCCGGCCAGTGCCGGATCGGGCCGTAGCAGACAAAGCCGATGATCCGGTCCGCGCCCTCCTGGTCTATGCGGGCCAGCAGGAACGTCTGCATCTCCTCGCCGTTGCCGTAGGCGCAGTCCCAGGCCATGTCCTCGGCGGACATCATGGCGTCGGCGGAGAACAGGCCGCTGGAGCCGGCCATGTTCAGGATGGTCTCCACGTCGTCCGGGGAGATGCCGGCGGAGATGCGGACTTCCCACATCTCCTCGCGGGGTTCTTCTTCTCTGGTGGTGGTGTCCATAATGGTGTCCGGGGTCGTCAGCAGCGGGCGACGGTTCGGGCGGTTCGGCCGTCCGGGACGAGGTTCATGGAATAGTTCATCGACGAAGTGTCGCTGATGACCTCGATGGACAGGACGTCGATGGCGTCGATGCCCAGGGTGTTGGTGGCCGTACCGACGACTTCGCAGGTCTTGCCCGCCAGGGCGTCGTCAGTGACGCCGAGCAACAGATAGTCGGTGTTGCCGTCCTTGATGACCAGCCCGAAGTCGGTGTTTACCACCAGCCCCCAGACGGTGACCGTGTTTCCCTGCTGGGCCGCGGCCGGGCCGGGCAGGGCGGGGGTGACGAGAATCAGTGCCAGCAACAGGGGAATCAGTTTTTTAACCATGGGTTATCCTGAGATGTTGGTTTCTATGGGAGTGAAGCTTTCCACGATCATGGACTCCACGCCCCGTTCCTTCCTGACCACGCCGGTGAACATCGCTTCGTTCCTGGAAAGGGAAAGGAGGCTCGGGAGACTCTTGAAGTTCTCCACGAGGATCTCCCGCTCGTCCTTGCAGGCGATCAGCACCTCGGTCACCCGGTACTGATCGTCCCACTGCTGCGGAACGACCATTCCCCGGACCGTGACGGTGTTGGGTCGATGTTGTTTTTCGTGCGACATGGCTCCTCTCAACCGGTCGGTTTTGAAGGAACTGGGAAAGCATGGAGTGTGCCAAATTCATATCTATCTGAAATTACGAAAGAAGTGTCATCAGTGCCCCGAGTGTGGTCGGAACTTTTAGTTCTGATTCAAACAAAAAGGGCTTCAAAAGGGGTGCAAAGGGGAATCATTCGCATGATTTTGGGCAGATTCTATGACAAAATTATTTTGTATTCATGGATGTTATATAAATACGAGAACTAAAAGTTCCGATAGGACCTGAAGAGGAATCAGGAATTCCTCTTTTTGCGGAATTCCTTCTTGTCCAGGGAGTGGCGGCTCATCAATTTCGAGAGTTGGCGGGTGGTCACGCCCGCGCGCTGGGCCGCGTCCTTGATGACCCCGCCGCACTGCTCCAGGAGGCTCGACAGGTACTGGCGCTCGAACTTGTCCACGGTGATGCGCCGGGCCTCCTTGAGCGGCAGGCTGGTCTTCACCGGGGAGGTGACCACCTCGCCCTGGGTGTCCAGCAGGTCCGGGGGAAAGCTCTCGGGCTGGAGCACGTCGCCGGTCTCCAGGATGCACGCCCGCTCGATGACGTTCTCCAGCTCGCGCACGTTGCCCGGCCATTCGTATTCCAGCAGGGTGTCCAGGACGTGCGGATGGATGCCCTTGACCTCGGTGTTCAGCAGCCCGTTGAACTGCTGGATGAACGCCTCGGACAGGCGGGGGATGTCCTCGCGCCGTTCGCGCAGGGGCGGGATGCGGATGGGAAAGACGTTCAGCCGGTAGAACAGGTCGCGCCGGAACTTGCCGCGCTCGCACAGGTCATTCATGTCCTCGTTGGTGGCCGCGATGATGCGCACGTCCACCGGGACGTCCGTTTCGCCGCCCACGCGCTGGATCATGCGTTCCTGGATGACGTTCAGCAGCTTGACCTGCACCGACTGCGAGACCGTGCCGATCTCGTCCAGGAAGATGGTCCCGCCGTGGGCCAACTCGAACTTGCCGAGCTTGCGCCGGACCGCGCCCGTGAACGCGCCCTTTTCGTGGCCGAACAGCTCGCTCTCCACCAGGGTGTCCGGGATGGCCCCGCAGTGGACCGAGATGAACGGCTGGCTCTTGCGGTTGGAGTGGGCGTGGATCAGCTTGGCGATGAGCGACTTGCCCGTGCCGGTCTCGCCGGTCAGGAGCACCGTGGTCCGCGTCCCGGCCACCTGCCGGATCTTCACGAACACGTCCCGCATGGCCTTGCTTCGCGTGTCCACGTATTCCAGCGAGTCCTCGTTCCAGAATTGGCCGCGCAGGTAGTCCAGCTCGGACTGGAGCACGTCCGATTCGCGCACCTTGTCCGCGATCAGGTCGAACTCCGCCTTCTCGATGGGGTGGGTCAGGTAGTCGAAGGCCCCGGCCTTGACCGCGTTCACGGCCAGCCCGGTCTGCTCCTCGCCCGCCATGACCACGATGGCCGCCGACGGATACTGCGCCCACAGGGAGCTCAGCGCCTTGGCCACGGACCGGTTCCTGGCCAGCAGGGATTCCACGTCCACGAACAGGGTATCCACGTCGCGGTCGGGCGCGCCGGCGTCCGGCACGGCGACCGGTTCGGCCCGGACTTCCTGTTCCCGGCCAAGCAGGCCGCCGATCTCCTCGGACCGGCTCCCGTCTCGGGTGATGACAAGCATTTTACGCATGCGGACAACGTCTCCAAACCCCCTTGTACTGCGTCCCCCCGCCCCATGACAATGGATATTTGGGCGGGGGGCGCCTTCCGAGAGCGGGCCATCCGCACATTTTCCCTGGGGGGCTTTCATCCTCACGTAGAAGGCTATCGCTGCTGTCGTCATCTCTAAGACCGAGCAAGCTCGGCCTAAGAGCTGACGCACGCTGCGGTGAAAGCCCCCCGGAAGTACCTAAGGCATAAGATCTTGTACGGCTCGAAGACTCGCCTACAATTCACTTAAAAAAGCACGGCTGACCCACTCTCGACAAATCCGCAGGACAGCGGATTTGGACGTTGCGGTCTTTCCGCAACGCCCCGAAGGGGTGAGCCCCAGGACGGGGCGAATCAAAGCCTGGTGCGAGCGCGGGGTAAGAGCCGCTGTCGGGTGGCTGCGCCACCCGAATCGCTCCATTCAGGAGAGAAATGCCAACCCTGTCCGTCGTACATTGGAGCGCTTTGGGGCGCAGCCCCAGCAGCGGCTCTCCTGCCCGCCATTCCGTCCGAAGCTTCTCCCCTGGAACGTCTTTGAGGCGTAGCCTCAAACAGTGGCTTTCATACTCCGCCATGCCTTACGAAGGCCCTTCTTCCTTCGCTCTTAGTACCGCCAAGCCGCACGCAGCGAGCCCTGTTCTGGCCGCCTAGAAGCCGACCGCGAAGGGGCGGCGGCTCCGTTCCCGTGGCCCGGAGGTATTCCATATAAGGGGTGCTCTCGCGGAGACTGTCCCTATACTTTTGATCAGATGGAGCCGCCCCGAGCGGATCGGATTCTCAGCGGCCAAACTTCGGGCGGTGGGCTACCCCCCAAAGCATTTTTCTTTGGTTCTTTCTTTTTTGCTTTGGAAAAAGAAAGAACCCCGCCGGGAGGGCTCCAAAAAAACATGGAGGAGCGCCAGCGACGGCTCTCCCACAACCAGTTCGGCTCCCTGCGCTTGGTTGTTGACATGCACGACAATGTGATAAAGGAAATCGTGTACGACCCGTTCGGCGGGATCATCGAGGACACCAGCCCGGGCTTCCGCATCCCGCTCGGCTTCGCGGGCGGCCTGCACGAACGGGATTTGGGTTTCGTGCGCTTCGGCTGGAGAGATTACGACGTCAAAACCGGCAGATGGGCCGCGCCCGACCCCATAGGGGAGAAGGGCGGCGACCCGGACTGGTTGGGTATTGTTTGGATGACCCGGTGAACGGCGTGAACCCGGCGGGGTTGGCGACCGTTCCCATTCCCCACTCTGAAAGCGATCCGCATTTCACGCCCGCACGGTTTTAAGCGGAGCGAGCGATAAAACGTTCCGGAAGGGGGGGCAGGGGGAAACCTCTCTCAAGAGGTTTCCCCCTGGCCGATCGCCGCTGTCCTCATCCGCAAGGCTCGAAGACTCGCCGGCGGCTGAGGCCCGAAGGCTCTCCTAGCTCCACCGGATGAGCCGGGCCTCGCACTTGTTGGCCAGGCCGGGGTGGGCCGGGATGACGCGCACGCCGTAGCGCATGGGGCCGGGTTCGGTGGGGATGTATTTGACCCGGTAGGTCAGGACCGGCCCTTCGGAGTGCCGCAGCTCCATGGGCATGCAGGCCACCACGGTCTGCTCGTCCGGGGTGCAGGCCACGAATTCCACGAGCAGCTCCTTGTCTTCGAGCTGTCCCCGATCCACCTTTGCCTTGACCGTGAGCTTGGTTCCGAGCCGGAACACGTCGCCGGTGATGCCCTCCACGTTGACCTCCTTGATGGTCACGGTGGAGAACCGGCCGGGGATGCGGGTGCGCCATTCCCCGATGCGCTGGGCGAGATCGTAGTTGTTCTTCTCGCGCAGGGCGGCCAGCTCGATGGCGGGCAGGTACATGTCGTCGATGTAGTCCCGGACCATGCGGTGGGTGCCGTACTGGACAAAGGCGGTGCGCATGGACTCCTTCATCCGCCTCAGCCAGGCGTGGGGCACGCCGTCGCCGCCCCGGTCGTAGAACTCCGGGGCCACCTCGGATTCGAGGGTGGCGTAGAGGTTGTCGGCGTCCACGATGTCCTGGTTGACCTGGCTCTCGTAGACCAGGCCGGAGCCCACGGCCCAGCCGTTGGTGCCGTCGAAGGCCTCGTCCCACCAGCCGTCGAGGATGGAGCAGTTGGGCACGCCGTTGACCGCGGCCTTCATGCCGCTGGTGCCGCTGGCCTCCATGAGCCGGGTGGGGTTGTTCAGCCAGACGTCCGCGCCGGACACGAGCAGCCGGGCCAGCCGGATGTCGTAGCTCTCCAGGAAGATGACTCGGCCCAGAAAGTCGTCCTGCTTGGCCAACCGGCAGATGAGGTTGATGTAGCTCGCGCCCATGGTGTCCGCCGGGTGGGACTTGCCCGCGAATATGATGTTCACGGGCCGGTCCGGGTTGGTCAGGATTTCCCGGATGCGCTGGAGGTTGTGGAAGATCAGGGTGGGCCGCTTGTAGGCGGTGCAGCGCCGGGCGAAGACCAGGGTCAGATGGTCCGGGTTCAGGGCGCGCAGGAAGGCGTGCAGCCGGTTGGGCGGCTCGCCCTCGCGGGTCCACTGGTTGGAGATGGACCGGCGCACCTCGTCGTACAACCGGTGCTTGAGGGCCACGTGGGAATCCCACAGCCGCCGGTCGTCCAGGCCGTGCAGGCAGTCCCAGTCGCCCTGGTCGAGGAGTTCGCGGTGCACGGACAGGCCGCACGTCTCCTCGATGTCGCGGCGCAGCCGCTCGTCCAGCCAGGAGGTCAGGTGCACGCCGTTGGTCACGTGGCCCACCGGGATCTCGCCCAGGATGAAGCCGCGCCACAGGTCCATCCACATGCGCCGGGACACGTCGCCGTGCAACCGGCTGACGCCGTTGCGCTTGCAGGAGAGCTGGAGGGCGAGCACGGTCATGTTCAGGTGGTCCGCCTCCTCGGAGTAGATGTGGCCGAGGTTCCACAGCCCGTCCCAGGGCACGCCCATCTCGTCGGCGTACCCCCGGAAGTAGTTCTCCACCAGGGACTTTTCGAACCGCTCGTTGCCCGCGGGCACCGGGGTGTGCATGGTGAATACCGTGGTCCCCCGGACGATCTCCTTGGCCGTGGCGAAGTTCACGCCGTCCAGGATCATGAGATGGCGGATGCGCTCGAAGAGCAGGAAGGCGGAGTGCCCCTCGTTGAGGTGGTAGACGGACGGGTTGACGCCCAGGGCGGTGAGCAGCCGCACGCCGCCCACGCCGAGGATGATCTCCTGCTCGATGCGGCCCTTGGAGGTCGGGTCGTAGAGCCGGGAGGTGATGTCCCGGTCCGAGCGGGAGTTCTCGACCACGTCGGTGTCCAGCAGGTAGAGCCTGGCCCGGCCCACGTGGACCTCCCATATCTGGGCGAACACGGTCCGGCCCGGCAGGTTCACGGTGACCATGATCTTCTCGCCGTCGGCCCCCTGGACCTGGGTGATGGGCATGGTCGCGAAGTCGTTCTCGTGGTATTCGACCACCTGGTCCCCGTTGCCGTTGATGCGCTGGTGGAAGAAGCCGTTCTTGTAGAGCAGGGAGATGCCCACGAAGGGCAGGTTCAGGTCGCTGGCGGACTTGATGTGGTCGCCGGAGAGCAGCCCCAGGCCGCCGGAATAGACCGGGATGGACTCGTGCAGGCCGAACTCCATGGAGAAGTAGGCGATGGGGTTCTTCCAGGTGATGCCGCGCACGTCCGCGCCCGCGCTCTCGGCCATGTAGGCGTCGAAGCGCTCCAGGATGGACCGGAAGCGGCCCATGAATTCGTTGTTGTCGGCCAGCTCCTCCAGCCGGTCGCGGTGCATGGTGTCCAGGAACAGGACCGGGTTGTGCCCGCTGGCCTCCCACTTGTCCGCGTCCATCCATTCGAACAGCTCCTGGGAGTCTCGGTGCCAGACCCACCAGAGGTTCTCGGCCAGCTCGCGCAGCCGGGCCAGCTGCTCGGGCAGCTCGGTGACCACGGTGAAGGACCGGAGCCTCGGCTGGGTGGTGTTGACGCCGGAGAAGCTGATCTCCCGGCCGGGCGAGGCGACCATGCGCTGCACGCCCGCGATGCGCTCGGCGCGGCTGTCGGCGGCGGCCTCGTAGGCCTCGATGTAGCGGGGGTAGAAGTGGACCCAGGTGGCCTCCTCGGCAATGGCCCGCGCCTCCCGGCTGCGGGACTCGCGCTCCTCGGCGGGCCAGCGGGTGAAGTCGGACAGGAACCGGGTCAGGTTTTCGCGGGCGGTCTCGTAGTCGTCCTCAAGCCGGTTGAGGACGTGGACGCCGGGATGCCCGTCGGGGTGCTTCTCCATGACCCACTGGCCGAAACCGGCGCGGTCCGAGGTCACGGTGGGCACGGCAAAGGCCGCGCTCTCCATGGGGGTGTAGCCCCACGGCTCGTAGAAGGAGGGGAAGACCGTCAGGTCCATGCCCGCCAGGGCGTCGTAGTATTCGAGGTTGAGCACGCCGTCGTTGCCGTCCAGGTAGACCGGGATGAAGATGACGCAGCAGCGGTTCTCCGGGGCGTTGTCCAGGTCCCGCTCGCGGCACTTGAGGACCACCGGGTCGCGGTCGGCGTCGCCCAGGTGGTGGGTGGAGATGCCCGCGTATTTCTCGATGTCGTAGCGCTCCTGCTTGAGCCTGCGGCGCGCCTCGTCGCTGAAGCCCGCGTAGCCGCAGGAGACCAGCAGGAAGGCCACCACGGTGACGTCGCCGCCCTCCTTGGCCAGGGCCTCGTCCAGATCGCCCAGGCCGTCCAGGAGCAGGTCGATGCCCTTGTTGTGGAATTCGTACCGCCCGCTGGTGGCCACCAGCAGGGTCTTGTCCGGGTCGAGGTCGCGGGCCAGGAAGTTGGCGGCCAGGTCCAGGAGCTGCTTGCGCGAGCTTTTTCTGGTCTTGGCCACGGCGCCCGGCTCGGCGAACCCCTTGAGGTTGAAGCCGTTGACCGTGACCACGGACGGGTTGGTGCCGAGCAGGTTGGACGCCTCCATCCGGGTGATGTTGGAGACCGTGGTGAAACAGTCCGCCTCGCGCGCCGAGACCGACTCCATGGAGTGCTTGGCCGTGACCCCGAACGCCTTGGCCTGCTGGGACGGTTCGATCTCCTCCAGCTGGCTGTATATGTCCACGCCCGCGCCGGACATGGCCCGGCCGAGCATGGTGGCGTGGGTGGTCAGCACCGTGCTGACGCCGGGGGCGTGTTTCTTCAGGTGAAGCACGCCCGCGCCGGACATCCACTCGTGGAAATGGGCGAAGACGGCCGCCTCGTCCTCCACGTCCTCGGCGATCTCCTTGATGGCCATGGCCGCGGCCGTGGAATAGAGGACCGGCTCGATGTAGTCCCAGCCGCCCGCCATGGAGTCCACGCCGTAGTCGTTCCAGAGCTGGAAGAGCAGCTTGTCGTGGGCCGGAAAGGCGTTGCGGAACCCGATGAGCAGGACCCAGGGCTGGCCGGGGATGTCCCAGCGCCCGGTGGCGGTCTCCACGCCCCACGCCTTGAGCCGCTCCAGGGCCGGGCGGATGTCCTCCGGCGGGTCGCACGGCTTGAAGCCGGGGTTGCGGTCGAGCAGCGGGCCGATGGCCACGTAGCGCCCGTCGAAGGCGGCCATGGCCTGGGCGGCCTTGCTGCTGATGACGGTGTAAATCCCGCCCACCTTGTTGCACACTTCCCAGGAAACTTCGAACAGCCAGCTCGTATCCATAACCAATCTCCTAGTCTCGCGCCCGGGGGAATCCCTCCAGGCGAAGGGCGAGGTCGTTGAGGGCGTTCATGTAGGTGATGAACGCCTGGTGCGGGGTCTCATAGGGGTTGAAGTACTTGTGCACGTCGCCGTCCGAAAACCACTTGGTGCACATGTAGTAGAAGTGGTCGCTGGTCAGCAGCTCGCGCCAGGTGGCCACGATCTCTTCGTCGCCGCTGGCCATGACCTTGTCTTCCAGCCCGTAGGCCAGCTCGGCGGCCTGGTCCTGCATGGGGTTGCCCTGCCAGGCCGTGACGTCGCGCTCCAGGTCCGCCCAGGAGGTAAAGTACGGCACGTCGAGCTGGGCCATGGGGTCCAGGTGCGCGGCGGCCTCGCCCGGGGTTTCGAAGACGAAGTCGTCGCGGGACAGGATGGCGTCGGGCAGGGCGCGGAAGAACTCGAAGATGCCGGTGTCCGCCCATTGGTGCTCGCCGATGGTCTCGTAGTCCATGAACAGGTTGACCATCTCTCCGCTGCCCGCCACGGCGTGGACCCAGCGCGCGAATTTCTCGGTGGTCACCGGCCATTCGCTCCACCCCCGGTCCGAGAAGCGGAAGGCCACGTCGTCGGACAGCCGGTAGTTCTTGAGCAGCGCCTTGAGCTTGGAGCAGCCCGCGGGCTGGTACACGAAATTGGGGGAGCGCCAGCCCAGGACCTGGTCCGCGCCCTCGGCCAGGATCGCCTTGTAGCCCATCTTCTCGACCTCCAGCGCCAGGTCGTTGCTGTAGATCAGCTCGGTGTTTCGAAAGGTCACGGGCTTGGCTCCGAAGAATTCCTCCAGGATGCGGCTGTGCATCTTCACCTGGCGGCGGAACTCCTCCTTGGAGAACAGGAACGCCAGGGAGTGGTAGTGGGTCTCGCCGATGAACTCCACGCACCCGGTGTCGGCCAGCTCGCGGAAGGAGTCGAGGACCTCGGGGCAGAACTCCTGGAACTGCTCCATGGCCACGCCGGTGATGGCGTAGGAGATGCGGAACCGCCCCTTGTGGCGCTCGATGAGGTCGAGCATCATCCGGTTGGCGGGCAGATAGCACTTCTCGGCCACCTTGCGCAGGATGTCGCGGTTGGCCTTGTCGTCGCGGTAGTCGTGCCTGCGCCCGATGTCGAAGAAGGTGTATTTCTGGTCCAGCCGCATGGGCTGGTGGACCTGGAAGTAGAAGCAGACGGAGATCATGACCGGCCTCCGGTAAGTTGTCGGTAGACGTCGAGCACCCGCTCGGCGGCGTGGTCCCACTGGACCTTCTTGAGGGTCTCGCGCCCCTTCTCCACCAGCTCCCCGGCCCGTTCCTCGTTCTCCAGGATGTCCTGGATTTCGAAGGCCAGCCGGTCCACGTCCCAGAAGTCCACCTTGACCGCGTCCTCCAGGACCTCGGCCACGCCGGACTGCTTGGACACGATGCACGGCACGTCGAAGACCATGGCCTCCAGCGGGGTGATGCCGAAGGGCTCGGACACGCTGGGCATGACGTACAGGTCGCTCATGGCGTAGATGCGCTCCACGTCGGCCCCGCGCACGAAGCCCAGGAAGTGGAACCGGTCGGCCAGCCGGAGCTCGGCCATGCGCTCGACCATGCGCGGGAGCATGTCGCCGGTCCCGGCCATGGCGAAGCGGACGTCGTGGTTCTTCTCCAGGACCTTGGCCGCGGCCTCCACGAAGTAGTCCGGCCCCTTCTGGAAGGTGATCCGGCCCAGGAACAGGACCAGTTTCTCCTTGAACGGCTTGGCCACGCGCAGCTGGTCCAGCCGCCGCTCCTTCTCCACGGCGTTGTGGACCACGGTGATCTTGGCCGGGTCTATGGAATAGCGGTGGACGATGGTCTCCTTGGTGAAGTGGCTGACCGCGATGATCCGGTCGGCGGCCTCGAACCCGGCCCGCTCGATGTCGTACACGGACTGATTGACGTGCTCGCCGGAGCGGTCGAACTCCAGGGCGTGGGCGTGGACCACCAGGGGCTTGCCGGAGACGCGCTTGGCCTCGATGCCCGCCGGGGCGGTCAGCCAGTCGTGGGCGTGGATGACGTCGAACTCCTGGCTCATGCCCAGGTGCGCGCCGATGAGGCTGTAGCGCACGATCTCGGCCATCAGGTTCTCGCCGTAGCCGCCCGCGAAGTCGTTCTCAAGCTCCGCGAAGATGTCCTCGGTGGTGATCAGCTCGTTCTTTTCGATCAGGGTCCGGTATTCCACTTCCGTGAGATAGGGGCGCAGGGGGGAGAGCACCTCCAGCACGGCCAGCCGTTCGCGCAGCTGGCGGATTTCCGAGATGCCCACCTTGGCCCGGATGCGGTTGGCGCCCATCAGGGTCAGGTGGTGTCCCTCCTCGTCGGAGTCCAGACGGGGCAGCACGAACAGGATTTCGGTCCCCAGATGGGCCAGTCCCTTGGTCAGGCCGAGGCAGGCCGTGCCCAGCCCGCCCGAGATGTATGGCGGGAATTCCCACCCGAACATGAGTACGCGCACGGCTACTTCTCCTTCAGCAGCTTGTTGAGCCGCACGGCCTCCGCCATGGACCACGCCTGGGCCACGGCGCCCCTCGGTTCGTGCGGCGGGTTGCCGGTGTAGAGTTCCGGCAGCGCGCCCAGCCCGAAGTCCTCGGGGAAGGAACGCAGAATCGGCTTGAAATAGGTGCGCAGGAATGCCTTGGTCCCGGCGCGGTCCTCGGCCTGGCGCAGCAGGGCCTGGCCGAAATGTCCGGCCAGCCAGGGCCAGACCATGCCCTGGTGGTAGGCCGCGTCGCGGGCGTCGGCGTCGCCGTGGTAGAACGGCTTGTAGGCCGGGTCGCGGGGCGACAGGGTGCGCAGCCCGTAGGGGGTCAGCAGGTGCGCCTGGACGTTGGCGATCACGGCGCGCATCTGGTGATAGTCGAGCATGGTGTGGGGCAGGGACGCGGCGAACACCTGGTTGGGCCGGATGGACCGGTCCTGCCCGGCGTGGTTGACCACGTCGCACAGGCAGTTGTCGTCCTCGTTCCAGAAGCGGAGGGAGAAGTTCGCCTTGAGCCGGTCCGCCGCCTCCATGGCCCGCGAGGCCAGCCCGGCGTCCTCGCCGTCGGCCAGCTCCAGGAAGAAGCGCAGCGCGTTGTACCACAGGGCGTTGATCTCCACGGCCGCGCCGTGGCGGGGGGTGACCGGCCTGCCGTAGGCCTGGGCGTCCATCCAGGTCAGCTGGGTGCGCTCGTTGCCCGCGAAGAGCAGGCCGTCGCGGTCCAGGCCGCACAGGGGCACGCGCCCGTCCAGGTGGGCGGCGACTATCCCGCGCAGGGCCGGGTAGACCTTGTCCATGACGAACCGCTTGCTCCCCCCGGCCTTGAGGTATTCCTGCGTTGCCCAGAAGAACCACAGGGAGGCGTCCACGGAGTTGTAGGCCAGGTGGTCGGAGTTCTGGTCCAGGTAGTTGGGCAGCAGCCCGTCGCGGGCCAGCCCCGCATAGGCGGCCAGGACCTCCTCGCCGAACTCGGTGCGCCCGGCGTGGAAGGTCAGGCCGGGCAGGGAGATCATGGTGTCGCGGCCCCATTCGCCGAACCAGTGGTAGCCCGCGATGACCGAGGCGAAGCCCGAGGGATTGCGGATCAGGAACCGGTCGGAGAAATACTTGAGCCACTGCACGGACTTGCTGCGGTCCTTGCCCACCTCGAACAGCGCTTCGCGGCGCGCGATCTCCTTCTTGCGCAGCCGCTCCAGGTTGCCCAGCGGCTCCACCGAGGCGGCGAAGATGACGGGCTTGCCCTTTTCCAGGGAGGTCTCGAACATGCCGGGGCAGAACAGGTCCTCCTGGTAGTCGAAGCCGCGCGCCCGTTCCATGAGGTACTCCACGCTGTAGACCCACTTGGGGCCGGGGAAAAATTCGGACTTGCGGTTGGTCCCCATGTACAGCGGCGGCATGCCCTCATAGGGCTGTATCTTGCGGCCGTTCTTCTCCGGATAGGACTTGGGGCGCAGGAACATGTTCTCGCGGGTCAGCTTGTGGACGTCGCGGTAGGCGAGCATGGGCCGCAGCCGGAGCGCGGGTTTCACCTTGCCCTCCAGCAGCTCGTAGCAGACCAGCACGGTGTTCTGGCCGTGGATCATGAGGAAGGACTTGCGGATCAGGGCGTCGCCGATGCGGTAGGTGGTCGCCGGGTACAGTCCCTGTTCGAACTGGTCCACGAACTGGTGCCCGGTGGGATGGTACACGCCGGGGAACTTGTTGGAGGAGAGCAGGAACTCCTTGTCGTTGGCGACGACCGAGGTCTCCAGCTTGGAGAGCAGGACGAACCGTCCCCTGGGCTCCTTGAGGGCAGCCACCAGCAGCCCGTGGTATTTTCGGGTGTGGCAGTTGATGACCGTGCTGGAGGCGTAACCGCCCAGCCCGTTGGTATCGATCCATTCCTTGCGTGTCGCCGTCTCGGTGTTGACGCATTCGTCTCTGGGTATTCGCAGCATGATGTTCCACCGATGGAAAATGGTTGAGCACGATCGATCATCCCCGCTTTAGAGGGGATTTTCCCATGGTTCGAGTTGATAGGAAAAGGCCGCCACTTGCAAGAGAAAAATGGCGAAGAAGTGTTATATTTCTGCTACGGCGCGGAGTGCGGAAAACGCTATGCGGACAAGGGGTTCGGAAGCGGGCGGTCAGGACTGCGGACGGTCGGCCAGGAGCCGGGCCACCTCGGCGACGAGGTCTTCCATCTCGTAGGGTTTCGTCACTATCCCGTCGATCCCGGCGCGCAGAAATTCATCCTGGTCCGAGAGGTCGGCGTGGGCGGTGACCGCGATCACCGGGGTCTCGCGGTTCGGGGATTCCCGGTCGGCGCGCAGTGCTTTGGCCAGCTCGGTCCCGTCGATGTCCGGGAGCTGGATGTCCAGGAGGATGACGTCGAAGCGCCGCTCCCGAAGCCGGGCTTCGGCCTCGGCCCCGCTCACGGCCTCGGCCACCTCGAATCCGGTCCTCTCCATGGCCCGGCGGGCGAAGAGCCGGTTGTAGGGGGCGTCCTCGACGACCAGCGCTGCGCGGCTCACTTTGTCGCCGGGGATGGCGGCCGGTTCCTGTCCGGACCCTTCCTCGAAGGGCAGGGAGAGGACCACCGATCCCCCGGCCCCGGGGGTGTGGTTCACGGTCAGGTCTCCGTCGAGCAGCCGGGTCAGGGGAGCGACCATGCGCACCGGGCCGGACAGGGACAGGCGGTCGTCGCCGTCGCCGGGATCGGCGGAGAACAGGGTTTCGTCCACCGGCACCTTGGCCGACGGGGCGGACACGGACAGCACGAGCCGGCCTTCGGGCCCGGGTGAGACGCAGGCGGACAGCTGGACCGCTCCCCACTCGGTGTTCGCCACGAAGAGCTCCATGAGGGCGGTCAGCATCTGGCGCAGCCGCCGTTCGTCCGTGCGCACCATTGCGGGCAGGGACGGGGAGACGGCGGTGATCAGGCTCAGGCCCGCCTCCTCGGCGTCGAAGGCGAAGGCCGACCGCACGTCCTCAAGGAGGCGGTGCACGTCCGTGTCGGCCAGGGTCGGGACAATGGCTTCCGGGTCGGTCAGAAAGTCGCCCAGGTCGTCGATTTTGGGCAGGATGCGGTCGATGGCCGGCTTCATTCCGCCGTCGCTTTGCGCGCCGCCCCCCGCCGGGTCGAGGCGGGTCATCAGCGAGCGCAGCTCGAAGGCGTGTTTCCTGAAGAACAGCTTCTGCTCCTTGGCCTGGCGGGCGATCTTGCGGTTGACCACCTGGAGGTTGATTTCCAGCAGGTGGCGGCGGCGGATCTCCTCGTTGAGCTTGCGGATGGAGGTCGCGATCTCGGTGTGCTGTTCGTCCACCTTCAACTGCAGCTCGTCGCGGGCCGAGCGGATCTGGTCGCGCAGGGCGGCGTAGTGGGTCACGTCCTGGACGATGCCCAGGTGGACCGGCCCGGACCCAGCGTCCTCTGCGCACCCCCAGACCAGGAGGGTGGCGGGCGGGTTCGTCAGGGTGCGGACCTCGCAGCGGTACGCCCCGTAGCCGGAGAGGTGTTCGCCGGTCACCCTGAGCAGCCGCTCGGCGGATTCCGCTGCAAGCCCGGAACCGATGGCGGCCAGCGAGGGCGGCGTGTCGGGGGCCAGCCCAAGGATTCTCGGGACCTGTTCGGTCCAGAAGGCGGCCTCGCCGTTCGCCGGGAAGCGGAACGCCCCGATGGAGGCCAGGTCGTGCAACCGGTCCAGGGTGGCGGCCATGGATTGAAAAAAGGTCTTCTCTTCGATGACCGCGTCGGGCATGCGCTGCATCTCGCGGACGATCCGCGCGAACAATTCGGGGCGGTTCTTGATGATCCGCTGGACGTCGTCGGAAATCTTGCCGCCCAGCGCCAGGAGATAGTCCGCGTCGATGCCGAGCTCCCCGGCAAGGGCCACGATCTTCTCCTCGGAAAGGGTCACGGGCAGCCCGCGCTCAATCTTGCTCAGATAGGACGGCTCCACTCCGATGCGCTGGCTGACCTGGCGCAGGGAATAGGCCTTGTCCCCTTCCAACAATTCGAGGCGTTTGTTCCGTATGTAGTCGCCGAATGTTATCATTGAACCATTATAATCTTCGCGGTGTCTGTTTACAAGCCGTGGACCTGGTTGTACACAGTGTACTAACTAGTACACATCAACCAACTAGTCAATCCACGGGAGGCATTATGATCAATAATTTGAGGTTGGGAATCAAACTGGGGGCGGGCTTCGGTTTGGTGCTGATCCTGACGGCTCTGGTGGCCGTCATCGGCTATCGCGGCATGGTCAGCGTGGCGGACCGCGTGGACAAGGCGGACGACGTGAACCGGTTGGTCCGGTACATCCTCGAGGCGCGGGTCCAGGAGAAGAACTACATGCTCCGCAAGGACGACAAGATTCTCGCTACCCACGCCGAGGCCTTGAAGAAGCTCTATGAGCAGGTGGCGACGACCACGGAAAAGCTCAATCAGCAGGCGAACAAGGACAGCATGGCCGAGGTGGTCCAGTCGGTGAAGGCCTATGAAAAGGGGTTCGCCGACTACGTGGCCCTGGAGAAGCAGAAGGCGGAGGCCCTGAGCGGCATGCGCGGCAGTTCCGAGGAGGTCATGGCCGAGACGGAGAACCTTCGCTTCGAGCAGAAGGCCCAGTTCGGCGAGCTCCTGGCCGCGGGCGATACCTCGCGCGAGTTGCTTGAGGACAAGCTGCTCAAGGCGGACGAGGCCAACCGGATGATCAAGTGGTTTCTCAACAACCGGATCCACGTCTTGTCGTACATGCTGGACATGACCGATGAGTCCATCGCCAAGAGCGACGAAAACCTGGACAACATCCTGAATCTGGCCGCAGAGCTGAGAACCAGGTTCAAGGATACCACGAATATCGAACAGCTGAAGGCGGTGGAAAAGGCCGTGCACAGCTATAGGGAGGACCGCGACAGGTTCGCGTCCAGTCTCGTTGCTCAGGGGAAGGCGGGCGAGGTCATGCTGGCCGCCGCGCGCAAGGCAGACGAACTCTGCCGCGCCGTGCGCGCCAGCCAGAAGGCGCTGATGCTCGGCGACATTGCATCCGCAAACCTTACCAGCGGGGTGGTCTCCGCCGGGGCCCTGCTCCTGGGGCTGTTGGCCGCCGTGTTCCTGACCCGGGGCATCACCCGGCCCATCGCCAAGGGCGTCAGCTTTGCCAAGGAGATGTCCATGGGCGACTTCTCAAAGACCCTGGATATCGATCAGAAGGACGAGATCGGCGTGCTGGCGTCGGCCCTGAACAACATGGTCGTGAAGCTGCGCGAGGTCGTGGCCGAGGTCGGCAGCGCCACGGACAACGTGGCCTCCGGCAGCGAAGAGCTGTCCGCTTCCTCCGAGTCCCTGTCCCAGGGCGCCACCGAGCAGGCCGCGGCCATCGAGGAGGTCTCCTCCTCCATGGAGCAGATGGCCGCCAACATCAGCCAGAACGCCCAGAACGCCGAGGAGACCGACGGCCTGGCCAACAAGGCCGCGCGCGACGCCAAGGAGTCGGGCGAGGCCGTGCGCCAGACCGTGGAGGCCATGAACAGCATCGCCGAGAAGATCTCGATCATCGAGGAGATCGCCCGCCAGACCAACCTGCTCGCGTTGAACGCCGCCATTGAGGCCGCTCGCGCGGGAGAGCACGGCAAGGGGTTCGCGGTGGTCGCCGCCGAGGTCCGCAAGCTGGCCGAGCGCAGCGGCGAGGCAGCCTCCGAGATCAGTGAGCTGTCCGTGAACAGCGTGGCCGTGGCCGAAAAGGCCGGGACCATGCTCCACGCCCTGGTCCCGGACATCGAGCGGACCGCTTCCCTGGTCCAGGAGATCGCGGCCGCGTCCAACGAGCAGAACGCCGGGGCGGCCCAGATCAATCAGGCCATCAGCCAGCTGGACACCGTCATCCAGCAGAACGCCTCCGCCTCGGAGGAGATGGCCTCCACCAGTGAGGAGCTGTCGGCCCAGGGCCAGCAGTTGCAGTCGACCATGGCCTTCTTCAACGTGGGCGGCCCGACCACAGGGGTCCGGCAGCGCAAGCCCGCCAAGGTCGGATCCGCGTCCAGGCCTCGTGCGGCCCTGCCGCAGGGCGGGGGGCAGCTCGGCATGAACCTGTCCATGGCCGGCGACAAGGAAGCGGAGTTCGAACGGTTCTGACCCTCGACGGATAAACGAAAAAATGGGGCGGCGCGCCGGTTGGCGCGCCGCCCTTTGCTTCGGTCTCAGCTCGCCTTGAGGCGTATCCGGAAGGTGGTGCCTTCGCCCTCCTCGGAGGTGAAATCCACCTCGCCGTGGAGGTAGTTTTTGGTCAGCATGCGGATGGAGTAGGTGCCAAGCCCCCGGCCCGGTCCCTTGGTGGAGAAGGAGCGCTTGAACACCTGGAGCCTGGTCGGTTCGTCCATGACCGTCTTGTTGTGCACCCAGAACAGGGCGTCGCCGTTGTCCGGGCGCACGCCGATGGTCACCGTGCCGCCCGCTGGGGTGGCCTCCATGGCGTTCAGGAGCATGTTCACCAGCGTCCGCCGGAGCAGGACCGGGTCCGTCGAGAGGGAGACCTCGGCCGCATCCGGCGCCAGGCGAAGGGTGCGGCCTTCGCTCTTGGGGTGGGCCCTGAATTCGCGGGCCAGCCTCCTGACAGCAGCCAGCCCCTCGATGTCCGACAGGGACGTGGCGAACTGGCCCTGTTCCATGAGCAGCAAGTCCTTTTGTTTTTTGATCTCCTCGACCAACCCGAACAGGGCGGAATCGAGCAGTTCGGCGGCTTCGCGCGGGTCTTCCTCCGGGGCTTCCAACAGCATCCGGGTCAGTCCCTTGGCCCCGCCGGCGGTGTTCAGGATGTCGTGGAAAAAGATGTGCTCCAGGGTCTGCCTGCGCTTCTGGTCTTCGATGTCGGCGATGGTCACGATGTAGAACGGGCCGTCCGGGGTGACCCAGGGGGAGGCGTTGACCCGGAGGTCCCGGGCCTTGATGCCCGGCTCGTCTTGGACCAGCAATTGGCATTCCCGCTCGCAGGCCCGGTTTTCGTCAATGGCCTCGATCACGGCCCGAAGGGCGCCGCACACCCGGCAATGGGGCGTGGTGCCGCAGCCGTCTTCGGTGTCGCCGGCGTAGATACAGCGCATGGCCTCGCCGGGCCGCTTGCCCAGGATGTCCTGGTCGTCCATTCCCGCCGTGCGCAGGAACAGTTCGTTGCAGAAGACGATCTGACGCAGGGGGTTGAGCACCGCCATGGGCAGCGGAAAGGAGTTGAAGAACTCGGAGGGTGAGCGTTTGCGCAGCTCGTCGTGCTGCCGCTCGATCGCTTCCTTGCTCAGCCTATTTCCGGGTATGATCTTGCGCATCATCGGTGTTCTCCCTGGTTGAAAGAAGTCACTGCGGGAGATTGCGGAGGATGACCTCGGCCAGGTCCTGGGCTTCCAGCGGTTTGGCGACGTAATCGGTCATGCCCTCCTGAAGGAATGTCTCGCGGTCCCCGTTCATGGCGTAGGCGGTCATGGCGATGATCGGGGTGCCGCGCCGGGCAGGACCCGCCTGGCCGTCCCGGATGGCCCGGGCTGCCTGGACTCCGTCCATCTTCGGCATCTGGACGTCCATGAACACCAGGTCGAACGGTTCCTCCCGCAGGGCGGCCACGGCCTCCTCGCCATTGTCCACGGTCCGCACCGCATGCCCCATGCGCCGCAGCAGCCCGGTGACGGCCATCCTGTTGACCTTGTCGTCCTCGGCCAGGAGGATGTTCAGGGCCGGGCTGCCCGTTTCGGACCGGACCGTGGTGGCGCCGTCCTCGGACGGGGCTTTGATGCGCAGCGGGACGCACAGGTGAAAGGTGGTGCCCTTCCCCGGTTCGCTGTCCACGGACATGGTGCCGCCCAGCAGGGTGACCATCCGCCTGGAGATAGCCAGGCCCAGCCCGGCGCCCTGATGGCGGCGGGTGAACCCGCCCTGCAGCTGGGTGAAATGCTCGAAAATGGATTCGATCTTGTCGTCGGGGATGCCGATGCCGGTGTCGAACACGGTGAACAGCGCGTGAACCAGGTCTCCGCGCCGAAGCGGCAGCAAGGCGGCCTCCAGGGTCACCTTCCCGGACTCGGTGTACTTGATGGCGTTGCCGGTGAGGTTGATGAGCACCTGCTGCAGCCGCGTCTCGTCGCCCAGGAGCGGGCCGGGTTCAAGGCCCTCCATGTTGACCGTGAAGTCCAACCCCTTGGAGCGGGCGGTCATGGCGAACATCTGGCGGATGCCGTCGAGGAGGTCGGGCAGGTTGACCGGTTCCTCGCGGATTTCCAACTTGTTGGCCTCGATGCGCGAGAGGTCGAGAATGTCGGTCAGCAGCCGGGTCAGCCGCCTGCTCGCCTCCAGGCCGAAGGAGGCGTATTCCTCCTGCTCCTGGGTCAGCCGGCCGGCGCGCAGCAGCTGGAGCATGCCCATGATGCCGTTGAGCGGGGTGCGGATCTCGTGGCTCATGTTGGCCAGGAACTCCGATTTGGCGCGACTTGCCTCCTCGGCCTGTTCCTTGGCTTCGGCCATGGCCTGTTCGGCCGTGACGCGGTCGGTTATGTCCGTGAAAATGCAGGCGAACTGGCCCGGCGCGGGCCGGAACGAGCTGACCTGGAAATACATGCGCTGGGAGGCGGAGAATTGTTCGAAGTTGGCCGGTTCGCCGGTCAGGGCCACCTTGCCGTAGGTCTCGATCCAGTGGTCCTCCACGTTGGGTAATATTTCGCGCACGGTCCGGCCCACGACCTTTTCGGCGTCGAGTCCGGTGATCCGCTCGAAGGCCGGGTTGACCTTGATGAACCGGTAGTCCACCGGGTTCCCGTCCTCGTCGCAGATGATCTCGTGCAGGGCGAACCCGTCGAGCATCTTCTGGAACAGGGTCTCGAATCGCTTCTCCAGGTTGCGTTCGCGGGTGATGTCCCGGGCCAGGGTGAACACGCTGTCCACACGGCCGTCCTCGTCCCACTCGGGAAAAATCCGCCAGTCGAAATGGGAGATCCCGCCGTTTCGCTCGAAGGAAAAGCCGACCCCCGTGGGTTCGCCGGTGTCGTAGACCTGCTGGATGTGCTTCTCCCAGAAGGCGCAGTGTCCCTCGGGGAAGCCCAGGTCGCGGTGGGTCTTGCCGATGAAGGACGCGGACGGGATGCCCGCCACCTCCGCCACGTTTTCGGAGACGTAGAGATGGCGGCACTCGCGGTCGAAACGCATGAGCACGTCGGGCATGTTCTTGACCAGGGTCCTGTAGAGCTCTTCGCTGGCGTGCAGGGCCTTCTCGATGCGCTTCATCTCGGAGATGTCCGCAGCGGCGGCAAGGACCACCGGCTCGCCGTCCACGTCCCTGAACGGGACGTCGTGGACCAGCAGGCAGCGGCCGTCGGGAGTGTCCATCTCCCAGGTCAGCGGGGTCCCGGAGCCGAGCACGGCGTCGATCCTGCACGGCCTGCACGGTTCCGGGGTACCGTAGAGTATCTGGTGGCAGGGCCGTTCGCCGAGTCCTTCATGGGTCTTGCGGAAATGCTCGTTGGCAAAGACGATCTCATGGTTCGCGTTCTGCAGATAGATGGACAGGGGCAGGTGGTCCAGCAGGGAGTGCATCCATTCGCGGTTGCGCGCCACCCGTTCCTCCGCCCTCTTGCGCTGTTCGATCTCCTCGGACAGGTGGGCGGTCTTGCGGTTGACCTGGAGCTTGAGGAAGATCAGCCCGGCCAGGGCAACGACCAACCCCAGGGGCAGGAGAAAGATCGTGGACTGGCGCGCCAGCTCGGGGAAGGTCAGCTCCGGCTCCGGCAGGATCGGGCCGAACCATTTTCTGTGCAGCCGGTCGTAGGCCCCGTTGGCGAAGACGATGGCCAAGCCTTCGTTGAGCCGGGCGAGCAGCTCCTTGTCGCCCTCGCGCACGGCGAGGCAGAACTTCTGCTCGAAGCCGGTCATGCCCTGGCCCTCCGGGCGCGCGACGGCTCCCGTGGGGGAAGCACGTCGACCACGTTCTTCAGGCCGAGCTTGTTGATGATCTGCCAGCCCACGACCTGCTGAACCAGGACCGCGTCGTAATGTCCCTGGGAGAGCAGGGACATTGCCTCGCTGTAGTCCTTGGTGCGGATGAGCCGTCCGGCCAGATTGTTTTTCAGGGCGTATTCCTCGGCGGTGTCGCCGCGCATGACCAGGACCTCCTTGTCGCGGAGGTCGTGCTCGCCGTGGATGTCGTCGGTCCCTTTGCGCACGAATATGGTTCCGTGCATCTGGAGGTAGGGGATGGAGAAGTCGAATACGGCGTCGCGTTCGGGGGAGTAGGAGACCAGGGGCAGGACGTCCAGCCTCCCCTCGGCCAGGTCTTTCTTGATGGCTGCCCATGGCCCGGTCTTGAACCGGATCATGAACCCCGCCTGTTTGGACACCTCCTTGAGGAGGTCCACGGAGAAGCCGTCCGCGGTCCCGTCAGGCAGGGTCAGGGCCAGAGGCGGGTAGTCCAGCTCGCTCGCCGAGCGCAGGGCGTGAGAAGGGGTTTCCTCCGCCCGTGCCGAAAGGCAACAGCAAAGGGCCAGGGCCAGGGGGAGAACAAAGCTTCTCATTATCCGCAAAAAGGGGGTCATGTCCGGTTCCGCCGTTACCGCCATGCAATGGGTGGTATTGACTTGAATACCCGGAAACCGACCCGTGTTCAATTATTATCAGGCATTTCGAGGCGAATCGGCCTATTCCCCGTAGTCGGCGTCGGACAATTCGGCATGGTCGACCACCCGGATAACCCTGCCGCTTGCTTCAATGAGGTTGCGCCGCTTGAGTTTCTGGATGACCCGCGAAAGGGTCTCCGAGGTGGTGCCCACGATCTTGGCCATTTCACGGTGCGAGATGGGCAGGCTGAAGGCGGTCCCCGGCTCGTCGGCGAAGCAGGACTCCGCGTGGAGCAGGAAACCGGCTATGCGCTCCTGGGTCCCCTGCAGGGCCAGGGCCTCGACCAGATTCATGGCCTCCAGGAGCCGTCCGGAGAGAATCTGGACGATCTTGAGCATCAGCCCCGGCGCGTTGCGGGCCAGGTCTTCCATGTCCCTGGCCGGGATCATGGCCACCAGCGACGGCTCCAGCGCGGTCACGTCCACCGGGTAGGGGCGGTCGGTGAACGCGGTGCAGAAGCAGAACGGCTGCCCCTCCTCCACCAGATAGAGAATCTGCTCCTTGCCCCTGGGCGAGCTTCTGGAAATCTTCACTCTCCCCGACAGGACGATGAAGAAGGCCTGTACGTCGTCGGATTGGCTGACAATCCGTTCTTCGGCCCCGTATTCGCTCATTCTCGCCCGGTCGGCCAAGGCCTGGAGCGCCTGGTCGTTGAGACCGGTGAACAGCGGAATCCGTCGCAGGTTTTCATATGTGCTCATAGGTGCAGGTTTTTCATAAAATTTGATCGCGATCAATGCGCTGTTTCGAAAATTTCCCTATGGTATGTGCGTGAATAATTCATAACTGTCTGCTTTTAATAGGAGAATGAAATGCCGATTACCCGCAGAAGTTTTCTGGCCGCATTGGGGATTGCCGGGGCGACCGCTGCGGCGCCCAAGAATGCGGAGGCCTGGCAGTCGAAGGCGCCGCCGGACCCCTACGGATGCCTGGTGGACCTGACCCGCTGCGTCGGCTGCCGCAAGTGCGAGCAGGCCTGCAAGGAGGTCAACGACCTGCCCGAGCCCGCGATCAAGTTCGACGACCTGACCATCCTCGACGTCAAGCGCCGCCCGGACCAGAACGCCTTTACCGTCATCAACCGCTACTATTCCGGCCGCATCGACGACCGGGACAAGCTGGTCCCCACCTTCGTCAAGGTGCAGTGCATGCATTGCCAGGACCCGGCCTGCGCCTCGGCGTGCATCACCGGGGCCCTGAGCAAGAAGGAGAACGGGGCCGTGCATTACGACGTGGACAAGTGTATCGGCTGCCGCTACTGCATGGCCGCCTGTCCCTTCGAGATTCCGGCCTACGAGTACGACCGGCCCGTCCTGCCCAGGGTGCGCAAGTGCACCTTCTGTTTCGAGCGCATCTCCAAGGAGGGGGGCAAGCCCGGCTGCGCGTCCATCTGTCCGGTGGAGGCCATCACCTTCGGCAAACGGTCCGAGCTGCTCGGCCAGGCCCGCGAGCGCATCAAGGGCGATCCCGGCAAGTACAACGACCACATCTACGGCGAGCGGGAAGTGGGCGGCACGAGCTGGATGTACATCTCCAACGTGGATTTCGGGAAGGTCGGCTTCCAGGCCCTGCCCACCCGGCCCATGCCGCAGACCACGGAGACCATCCAGAGCGGGCTGTTCAGCTACCTGTGGTCCCCGCTGGCCCTGTTCGGGGTCCTCGGCGCGGTCATGGGCTACACCAGCCGCAAGCACGACAAGGAGGACGGCCATGACGCATAGGCCCCAACCCGTCGCACAACCCTTCTGGACACCCGGCGTCCTGGTCATGCTGGCCCTGATGATCGCTGCGGGCGTGACCCTGGTCGTCCGCTACACCTACGGCCTGTCCGCCGTGACCAACCTGAACAACCACTACCCCTGGGGCATCTGGATCGGCCTGGACGTGGCCTCGGGCGTGGCCCTGGCCGCGGGCGGCTTCACCACCGCCTTCCTGGCCCACATCCTGGGCCGCCACTATTACGAGGCCGTGACCCGGCCCGCGCTGCTGACCGCCGCCCTGGGCTACACCTTCGTGGCCCTGGCCGTGTTCTTCGACATCGGCCGCTCCTGGGCCATCTGGAAGGTGGTCATCTACCAGAACCACACCTCGGCCCTGTTCGAGGTGGCCATGTGCGTCATGACCTACGTCACCGTGCTGTGGATCGAGTTCATCCCGGTCCTGGCGGAAAAGCTGGGCCACAAGATCAGGCTGCTGGCCTTCCTGGACCGCATCCTGGACAAGACCATGTGGGTCTTCATCATCCTCGGGGTGGTGCTGTCCTGCATGCACCAGTCGAGCCTCGGCACCCTGATGGTCATCGCGCCGACCAAGACGTCGCCCCTGTGGGCCACGCCGCTGCAACCGCTGCTCTTCCTGACTTCGGCCTTTGCCGTGGGCTATCCCATGGTCGTGGTCGAGACGACCATCGCCACCTCCTCGCTCAAGCTGGAGTCGGAGATGAACGTGCTCACCCCGCTGTCCAGGATCACCATCCTGCTGCTCGGCGTCTACCTGTTCCTCAAGGTCGGGGACCTGATCTGGCGCGGGGCCTACGCCACCCTGCT
The DNA here is from genome assembly GCF_001563225.1 of Pseudodesulfovibrio indicus. Classification (NCBI taxonomy): domain Bacteria; kingdom Pseudomonadati; phylum Thermodesulfobacteriota; class Desulfovibrionia; order Desulfovibrionales; family Desulfovibrionaceae; genus Pseudodesulfovibrio; species Pseudodesulfovibrio indicus. The sequence continues at coordinate 3,565,587 of NZ_CP014206.1, read as the reverse complement.
GGACGGCTCGGCCCAGAGCGGTTCCTTCCTGGTGGAAGTGGGGCTCGGCGTGATCCTGCCCTGGGTCATGCTGCTCTTCCCGGCGGTGCGCCGGTCGCGCAGGCTGCTCTTCACGGCGGCCCTGCTCATCGTCTCGGGCGTGATGCTCAACCGCTTCAACGTGTTCGTGGTCTCGTTCAAGGCTCCGTATGCGACGAGTCCGTACTACCCGGCCATCGGCGAGATTCTGGTCACCGCCGGGTCCGTGGCCGCGATCTTCTTCCTGTACCGTCTGTTCGTGACCTGGTTCCCGGTGCTTTCCGCCCAACGACAGGAGGTGTCCCGATGAAGACGAAGCCGAGGAAGATAATCGGTTGGTCGGTCCTGGCCGTCGCGGTCACGGTCCTGTGGGCGCTGGCCCCGGCCTGGACCGCCACGCCCCCGTTGTCCCCCGGACGCACGGTGTTCCCGATGAAGACGAAGCCGAGGAAGATAATCGGTTGGTCGGTCCTGGCCGTCGCGGTCACGGTCCTGTGGGCGCTGGCCCCGGCCTGGACCGCCACGCCCCCGGCCGGTGAGGCCGAGCCCGTGGCCAAGTCGCGCAAGGATCTGACTCCCAGGCCCGAGAGCTGGTCGCCCGTGGACCAGGTCAAGGCGGAGGAGCTGGCCCGCAAGGAACACCCCTACGTGGACAAGGTGCTCATGGAGGACCTGCCCCTGCGCCAGCAGCGGCTGCGCAAGCTGGGCATCGGCCCCAAGGACATGAAGCAGAGCTACATCCTGCTGGACAGCGAGTTCGTGGACACCTTTGACCGCAAGTACGAGCCCGTGCGGTTCATGCACGCCAAGCATTCGGCCGCCCTGAACGGCGATTGCGCCTCCTGCCACCACTACCGCCCCGAGGACCCCGAGGCCGCCGAGATCGTGGCCTGCCGCTCCTGCCACCAGGACGCCTTCTCCGAGAAGGACCCCGAGCGCATCGGGCTCAAGGCCGCCTACCACATGCAGTGCATGGACTGCCATGAGCAGATGAAGCAGGGGCCGGTCAGTTGCGAAGGGTGCCACGCCAAGCGCCCGGTGGACCACAAGGAGCTGGTCAAGCTCCCGGACAACCCCTCTCCGCAGGAGGTCACGCGGGAATGCCTGCGCTGCCACGAACAGGCGGGCGAGGACATGCTGACCACGGCCCACTGGCTGTGGCGCGGCCCGTCTCCGTACACCGTGGAGCACCGCAAGAGCGTCCTGTCCGGCAAGGGCACCACCACGCTGAACAACTTCTGCCTGTCGGTGCTCAGCAACGAATCCCGCTGCACCTCCTGCCACGCCGGGTACGGCTGGAAGGACAACACCTTCGACTTCTCCAACAAGGAGAACATGGACTGCCTGGTCTGCCACGACACCACGGGCAGCTATCGCAAGGCACCGCCCGCGGCGGGCATGCCCGACCCCAAGGTGGACATGGTCTTCGTCGCCCAAAACGTCGGCCCCTCCAGCCGCCAGACCTGCGGCGTCTGCCACTTCGCGGGCGGCGGCGGGGACGCGGTCAAGCACGCGGACATGTCGGCCGAGCTCAACTGGCCCGACCGCAACTGCGACATCCACATGGGCGGCTACGACTTCAGCTGCACGGAGTGCCACGAGACCCGGAACCACAAGATATCGGGCCGGTCCACCTCCGTGCCCGTGGCCGAAGGGTCCCGCGCCTGCGAGGACTGCCATACGTCCAAGCCGCACTACGGCGAGAGCCTGCTCGACCATCACCTGAACATGCACTGCGAGACCGTGGCCTGCAACGCCTGCCACTCGCCCATCTACTCCAAGTGCGCGGCGACGAAGACCTGGTGGGACTGGTCCACGGCCGGGGACAAGAAGCGCGAGGTGCGCAAGGACAAGTACGGCAAGCCGGACTACAACTGGATGAAGGGCGACTTCCGCTGGAAGGAGGCGGCCAAGCCCGTCTACGCCTGGTACAACGGGTTCATGGAGCGCCGCCTGCTGGGCGACCCCATCAATCCGGAGGCCAAGGGGTTCCTGCCGGGCGAGCAGCCGACCCCGGAGCAGAAGGCGGCCATGGTCGTCACGGACATCACCCGTCCGGTGGGCGCCCTGGACGACCCGCACTCCAAGATCACGCCGTTCAAGATCATGGCCGGCATCCAGCCCGCGGACGCCAAGCACCGCTATCTGCTGGTGCCGCACCTGTTCCCCTACGGCAAGGAGGACACGTCCGCCTTCTGGAAGGGGACCGACTGGCAGGCCGCGTTCAAGGAAGGCATGGCCAAGGCCAATCTGCCCTACAGCGGCGAGTACATGTGGGTCGCCACCAACATGTACTGGCGCATCGAGCACGAGGTCATGCCCAAGGAGCACGCCCTGTCCTGCGTCCAGTGCCACGAGAGCCTCAAGGGCGAGCGGACCTGCGACCGCTGCCACCAGGATTCCCGCGAGGTCAAGTTCCGGGAGCTGGTGGAGCAGGGCGCGGACTTCGAGCTGCTCAAGATGATGGGCCGCGACGTGGACGACCTGATCGGCTCCACCGACTACATCGACTTCAGGAAGCTCGGCTACAAGGGCGATCCCATCGTCTACGGCGGCCGGTTCAAGAAGCTGCCGCTGGGCTATGGCCTGACAAAGAAGTAACGGCGCACGCGCCGGAAAACACGGCCCGGGGTCCTCGGACTCCGGGCCTTTTTGCGTGGCGCGGGCCGCGCCGGTACAAGGTCGGGTGGTGCTTGCCGGCGGCGAACCGCTCTCAGCGGAAATCCACGGTCAGGGTTCGTCCCAGCTCCACGGTGGCGCGCACCGGCGGGGTGGTGGAGATGACCTTGCCGCGCCGGATGACGAACAGCCGGGCGGGGTGCAGCCTGAGCGCCTCCAGCCGGTTAGCGGCCTGGAGCACGACCATGTCCGCGTTGTCGCCCGGGGCCAGCCCGTAGCCCGCGAGGTTCAGGGTCTTCGCGCCGTTGACGGTGACCGCGTCGAACAACGCTTCCTGCTGGTCCGTGCCGGTCATGTGCAGGGCGTGCGCGCCCATGTGGGCGACCTCCAGCATGTCGTGGGTGCCCATGGGATACCACGGGTCCATGACGTCGTCGTGGCCGAGCGACACGTTGATCCCCATGGCCGTCAGCTCGGGCACGCGCATCAGCCCGCGCCGCTTGGGATAGGTGTCGTGGCGGCCTTGGAGGTTCATGTTCACCAGCGGGTTGCACACGCAGTTGATCCCGGCCTCGGCCATGAGCGGCAGGAGCTTGGACACGTAGTAGTTGTCCATGGAGTGCATGGAGGTCAGGTGCGAGCCGGTGACGCGGCCCTGCATGCCCAGCCGTTGCGTCTGGAAGGTCAGGGATTCGATGTGCCGCGAGTGCGGGTCGTCGGACTCGTCGCAGTGCATGTCGACCATCAGCCCCCGGTCCGCCGCGATCTCGCAGAGGATCTCCACGGACCTTCGGCCCTCGTCCATGGTCCGCTCGAAGTGCGGGATGCCGCCGACCACGTCCACGCCCTTGTCCAGGGCGCGCTTCAAGAGCTCCACGCCGCGTTCGCAGCGCAGCACGCCGTCCTGGGGAAAGGCCACCAGCTGGATGTCGATGAACTCCTTCATCTCCTCGCGCACCTCCAGGAGCATGTCCACGGCCATCAGGGTCGGGTCCGTGGTGTCCACGTGGGTGCGGATGGCCAGGTTGCCCTTGGCCACGGCCCAGGAGCAGAGCTTGAGGGCGCGTTCCTTCAACCCCTCGGGGGTCAGGTCGGGCTTGAGCTCGCCCCAGATGCGGATGCCCTCCAGCAGGGTGCCGGACCGGTTCAGGCGCGGCATGCCCATGGACAGGGTGGCGTCCATGTGGAAGTGGGAGTCCACGAAGGGGGGCGTGACCAGGCAGCCGTCGGCGTCAATGGTCCGAGCGGCCTCGCCCTCGATGCACGGGGCGACCTCGACGATCTTCCCGTCCCGGCAGGCGATGTCCGCCGTGGTTTCGCGCCCGGCGATGCGCGCGTTCTTGACCAGCAGGTCGAGCATGGGGTTCTCCCTTTCGTTAGCGTTCGCCCCTGCGGAAGGGGATGAGCAGGGCCTTGGGGTAGGCCGCGCGGCGCGACATGACGATGAGCGCTATGATGGAGAAAACGTAGGGCATCATCAAGTAGAATTGGTACGGGATGGCCATGCCGGACTGCTGCTGCACGCGCATCTGGATGGCGTCGAAGGCCGCGAAGAGCACGCAGCCCAGCAGCGCCTTGGCCGGTTTCCAGGACGAGAAGACCACCAGGGCGATGCAGATCCAGCCGCGTCCGTTGACCATGCCGATGTAGTGCGCGTCAAAGGCGGACATGGTCAGGAACGCGCCGCCCACGGCCATGAGCGCGCTGCCCGCCATGACCGCGCCGGTGCGGATGGAGAACACGGACAATCCCTGCGCCTCGGCGGCCATGGGGTTTTCGCCGACCATGCGCACGGCCAGCCCCAGCGGGGTGCGGAAGAGCAGGTAGGCGACCACCACGACCATGGCGAGGGCCAGATAGGTGAGGGCGGTCTGGTTGAACAGGGTCTCGCCCAGGAAGGGCAGGTCGGACAGGAACGGGACCTTGAGCGGGGTGAACGGCACGATCTTGGGCGGGGTGGTGGCCTTGGGCAGGAGCATGCGGAAGACGAAGGCCGCGAGGCTCGATCCGAGCATGGTGATGCCCAGGCCCGTGACGTGCTGGGACAGCCCCAGGTGCACGGTGAACAGGGCGTGGAGCAGCCCGAACATCGCGCCCACAAAGGCCGCGAAGAGCACGCCGGTCCACAGGTCGCCGCCGAGGTAGACCCACATCCAGCCCGCCATGCACCCGGCGGACATGATGCCCTCGATGCCGAGGTTGAGCACGCCCGCGCGCTCGCAGATCAGCTCGCCCAGGGTGCCGAAGATGAGCGGCGAGGCCATCCGGATGGTGGCCATCCAGAAACCGGTCTCAAGAAGGAAGTCGAACAGGTTCATGCTACCTCCACCGGATGCGGTAGCGGGTCAGGAACATGGAGACCAGCACCGAGAGCAGACAGACCGCCGTGGTCACGTCCGCGATGTAGTTGGAGATGTTGATGGCCCGGCTCATGGAGTCCGCGCCGATGTAGATGACCGCCACGAACAGGGACGAGGCGACCACGCCCAGCGGGTGCAGGGCCGCGAGCATGGCGACCACGATGCCGGAGTAGCCGAAGCCGGGGGAGAGGTCGAGGGTCAGGTACTCCTTGACCCCGAGCAGCTCGGACACGCCCGCCATGGCGGCCAGCCCGCCGGAGAGCAGGGCGGTGCGCACGATGACCGCGTTCACCGGCATGCCCGCGAACCGACTGGCGCGGGGGCTCGCGCCCACGGCCCGGATCTCGAATCCCCAGGTGGTGGCGCGCATGAACCACCACGCGCCCACGGCGCAGGCCAGGGCGATGACGAACCCCAGGTGCAGCCGGGTCTTGGCCAGGAGCTGGGGCAGCAGGGCGGAATCGACCACCGGCGCGGCCTGGGGCCAGCCCATGGCCATGGGGTCCTTCCACGGCCCGAAGACCAGCCAGTTGACGAACAGCAGGACGATGAAGTTGAGCAGCAGGGTGGTGACCACCTCGTCCACCTGGAGCTTGGTCTTGAGCAGGGTGGGCAGGAGCAGGAGCAGCCCCCCGCCCACGGCTCCGGCCAGGAAGAGGTAGGGGATCATCAGGAAGGCGGGCATCTCGAAGGACCCCGCGCCGAGCCAGGTGGCGACCACCGCGCCGATGTACAGCTGTCCCTCGGCCCCGATGTTCCAGAGCTTGGCCCGGAAGGCCACGGCCGCGGCCAGCCCGGTGAAGATCAGCGGGGTGGCGCGGGTCAGGGTCTCGGTCAGGGCGAAGGTGGAACCCAGCGCGCCCTTGAGCATCAGCGCCCAGCCCTCCAGGGGGGACGCCCCGGCCCAGACGAGCAGGGCGGAACAGACGACCATGGCCGCGCCCACGGCCAGGACCGGGGCCAGGGCCTTGCGGGCCAGGGAGACATTCTCCCGCGCTTCTATGCGCATGCTACGCCTCCCCCGGCACCCTTGGGCCGGTTGCCGGACATGAGCAGGCCCAGCCCGGCGCGGTCCACCCCGGAGGTGGGAACCGGGTCGGACAGGGACCCCTGGTACATGACCTGGATGCGGTCCGCCACCTGGAGCAGTTCGTCGAGGTCCTCGGAGATGAGGATGATGCCCGCGCCGCGTTCGGCCCCGTTCAGGAGCTGCTGGTGGACGTAGGCGGTGGCCCCCACGTCCAGCCCCCAGGTGGGCTGGTTGACCATGATGATGGCGGGCGCGCTCGAAAACACGCGGGCCAGGATGAGCTTTTGCATGTTGCCGCCGGACAGCTTGCGCACCGGGGTATCGATGCCGGGGCAGCGGATGTCGAAGGTTTCCACCAGTTGTTTGGCGCGGGAGGCCAGCGCCTTGAAATTCAGCACGCCGCGCCGGGCGAAGCCGGGCAGCCGGTAGGTCTCGGTGGCCAGGTTCTCCATGACGGTCATGTCCGCCACCAGGCCGGTGCCGGTGCGGTCGTCGGGCACGCGGCCCACGCCGCGCTCCAGCATGGCCGCCGGGGTGGGGTTGTGCACGGCCTTGCCCCGGATGACGATCTGCCCGCAGCGGGGCGCGATCAGCCCGGAGAGCAGGTCGGCCAGCTGGGCCTGGCCGTTGCCGGAGACCCCGGCGATGCCCAGGATTTCGTGGCTCTTGAGGCTCAGGGAGAGGTTGTCCAGGAGCGGTTTGCCGCGCGCGTCATCCACCCGGATGGAGTCGAGGTACAGGATCTCCTTGCCCTGCTTCGGCTCCGGGCGGCGCGCCTTGGGGATGTCGCTGCCGACCATGGCCCGGGCCAGCTCCCCGGCGGTGGTGTCCGCCGTGGCCGACTCGAAGACCACGCGCCCCTGGCGGAGCACGGCGCAGCGGTCGGACGCGGCCATGACCTCGCGCATCTTGTGGGTGATGAAGATCACGGACAGCCCCTCGCCGACCATCTGGCGCAGGGTGTGGAACAGGTGGTCCGCCTCCTGCGGGGTGAGCACCGAGGTCGGCTCGTCCAGGATGAGGATGCGTGCGTCGCGGTACAGGACCTTTAATATCTCCACCCGCTGGCGTTCGCCCACGGACAGGGCGTTGACCTTGGCCGAGGGGTTCACGTCCAGGCCGAAGCGGGCCATCAGGGCCGTGAGCTTGGCCAGGGCGGTCTTGCGGTCGTGCCTGAGCGCGGTCAGGGGTTCGGTGCCGAGCATGACGTTTTCGAGCACGGACATGTTTCCGGCCAGGGTGAAGTGCTGGTGGACCATGCCCACGCCCGCGTTCAACGCGGCGCGGGGCGACCCCTGGGGCAGGGGCGCGCCGTCCACCTCCACCGTGCCCGCGTCGGCCACGTAATGGCCGAACAGGATGGACATGAGGGTGGTCTTGCCCGCGCCGTTCTCGCCCAGCAGGGCGAGCATCTCGCCGCGATGGAGGGTCAGGGTCACGTCTTGGTTGGCGACCACCGGCCCGAAGGTCTTGGTGATGCCGTTCAGGGTCAGGATGGGGTCCTGCATGGAGCTCCGGAAAACGGGCCGCTCCCCCGACAAGGGGAAGCGGCCCGCCGTGAGGGTTCGTTTAGAAGGTGGACTTGGGCTCGGCGTCGTCGATGGCGACGGTGAAGGTCCCGGCCTTGATCTCGTCGGCTTTCTGCGCCACGGCCGCCTTGACGTCGGCGGGAATCTTGTCCTCGAACTCGTAGAACGGGGACAGGGACGCGCCGCCCTTGGCCATCATGGTCCACTCGCGGTAGTCCTCGGCCTTGAACTGGCCCGCCTCGACCAGCTGCACGGCGTGGCCGATGGCGGCGTCCATGCTCCACAGGGCGGAGGCCACGACCACGTCCTTGCCGTTCTCTTCCTTGTTCATGTCGTTGACGTTGCCGAAGGCGATGATGCCCTTTTCGCGGGCCGCGTCGACCACGCCCGCGCGCTCGGCGTAGAGCACGTCCACGCCGGACTCCACCTGGGCGAAGGCGAATTCCTTGGCCTTGGGCGGATCATACCAGGAGCCGATGAAGGAGACCTTGAACTGGACGTCCGGGTTCACGGATTTGGCCCCGGCCATGAAGGCGTTGAACAGCCGGTTGCATTCGCCGATGGGATAGCCGCCGACCATGCCGATCTTGTTGGTCTTGGTCATCTTGCCCGCGACCATGCCCATCAGGTAGCACGGCTCGTGGATGTAGTTGTCGAACACGGAAAGATTGTCGCCGCGCGGGCCGAAGGAGTCGCCCATGAGGTAGGCCACGTTCGGGTAGTCCTTGGCCACCTTGGTCACGTCGCGGGAGATGCCGAAGGCCTCGCCCACGATCAGGTTCACGCCCTTCTCGGAGTACTCGCGCAGCACGCGGATGTAGTCGGTGTTGGATACCTTCTCGGAGTACACGTACTCGATTTCGCCCGCGTCGGCGGCCTTTTGCAGGGCCTTGTGCAGGCAGGCGTCCCATTTCTGCTGGATGGGCTGGGTGTAGATGCCCGCCACCTTGAGCTTGCCCGCGGCCATGGCGGAGCCCGCGAACAGGGCGACCGCCAGGCAGAGCGCCGCCGCGATGGTCAGAATGCGTTTCATTAAAATCCTCTCTTGCGGTTGATGGTATGGAATGTCGCGCGGCCGTGACGATGGCGTCCCGGCCCGGTGGAAGGTGCAATGGCAGTGCCAGAAGACGCGGCCCGGCTTATTGCCAGCAAACCCCGGCCCCTGTGATGTGAAGCCCGCCCGGAAGCGCGGCTCGCGCGGTCCGGAAAGGTTACATTTTTGAAATTATCTGGTGTTCGGATCAAGGGTATTTAACGGGATTGTAAAATGGTTCGAGACAAAACCGGGCGTAAAAAAAAGGGGCCTCCCCGCCACGGGAAGGCCCCCGGCCTTACGGCGTATACAGTCCGGCCCACTGGGGCAGCACCAGCGACAGCGCCGGAATGAGCGAGATGATGATCAGGACCACGAAGTCCATGACCACGTAGGGGATCGCCTCCTTGGCGATCTCGTCCACATCGCAGCCCACCAGGTTGGCGGCGGTGAACAGGTTGACGCCCACCGGCGGCGTGGCCTGGCCGATGGCCAGGGCCGAGATGAAGATGACCCCGTAGAACACCGGGTCCACGTGGAACGCGGAGAGCACCGGGATGAGGATCGGCATGAGCAGGTACGAGATGGAGATGGCGTCCAGGATCATGCCCAGGCCGAAGAGCAGGACGTTGACCAGGATGATCATGACCACGGCGTTGGGCGAGATGCGGATGATCAGGTCGGCCATGGCGTCGATGACCCCGGTGACCGAGGCGGCCCAGGTGAAGATGCCCGCGAAGGCCACGATGAACATGATCACCGAGCTGGTCACGGCGGAGTCCACCAGGATCTCGATCAGGTCGCGCCAGCCGATGGAGCGGTAGACGACCACGGCCACGAACAGGCTGTAGAAGACCGCCACCACCGCCGCCTCGGTGGGCGTGAAGATGCCGGTGTAGATGCCGCCCAGGATGACCACCGGGGCCATGATCGCCCAGAAGGACTGGCGCAGGGCCTTGAGCAGGTCGGTCATGCAGCCTCGGCAGACCAGCCCCCGGTAGCCCCGGCGGTAGGAGATGTACCAGGCCACGAGCATGGTCGCCAGCCCGGTCAGGATGCCGGGGATGATGCCCGCCACGAACAGCGCGGACACGGACACCGAGGTGATGTTGCCGTAGATGATGAAGGCGATGGACGGCGGGATGATGATGGACAGGTCCGAGGCGTTGGCGATGGTCGCCCCGGCAAAGGCCTTGTCGTAGCCGTTCTTGAGCATGGGGGTGAGCAGGATCAGGCCCACGGCGGCGGTGGTGGCCGGGCCGGAGCCGGACATGGCGCCCCAGAACATGCAGGTCAGCACGGCCACGATGGACAGCCCGCCCGTGGCGCGGCCCACCAGCAGCTCGAAGAAGTTGGCGATGTGCGCCGCGATGCCCGCCCGTTCCAGGATGACGCCCGCCAGGACGAAGAACGGGATGGCCAGCAGCGGGAAGGAGGCGATGCCCGAGGCGAAGTTCACGCCGAGCATCTCCGCTCCCAGGTCGAAGTACAGGATGGTGGCCACCGCGGACACGCCGAGCGACGTGCCGATGGGCGCGCCCATGACCATGAGCACCAGGAAGAGGACCAGGATGAGCAGGAATTCCATGGCTTACTCCTCCTCCGGGTCGGCCAGCTTGCGCACGGCGTCGCAGTAGATGCCGTGGAAGATGAAGACCGACAGGACCGGCAGCCCCAGGTAGTAGATCCACACCGGGATGTTCAGGGCGGCGGACTTGGCCTCGAACAGGGTGATCTCGTCGTAGATGGCCTGGATCATGTAGTAGTCCAGGACCAGGAAGAGCAGGGCGGCGAGCAGGGAATAGATGACGATGCACGTCTTCTGCGCGCGCCGGGGGAAATGGTTGAAGAAGGTCACCATGCCCATGTGTCCGCCCCGCTTGAAGGCGATGCCGATGCCGATGACGGTCATCCAGACGAAGAGGTTGATGGTGATCTCCTCGGTGGCGGCCAGGGAGAAATGAAAGATGTACCGGCTCAGGACGTTGAGGAAGGCGATGATCACCATGCCGGCCATGCAGAGGGCCACGAGCCAGTGCTCGAGGCTGAAACCAAACAGTAACTTTTTCACACGCTTACTCCGCTATTCGGGTTCCGCAGGCGAAACCCCGTGAGAGAGCCCGCCCCGGAGAACCACTCCGGGGCGGGACGCAATCGTCGGCAAGGGAAGGGCTTATTGGCCGATGTCGGCCTTGGCCTTCTCATAGAGATCGGTACCGATCTCCTTGACCCACTTGTCGTAGACGGGACGGGTGACCTCGGCAAAGGCGGCCCGCTCCTCGTCGGTAAGCATGTGGACTTCCATGCCCTTGCTTTCCAGGAAAGCGATGGGGTCCGGAACTTCCATGGTGTAGTTGAATTCGTTCTTGAGGATGTTCAGGGAGACGTCGCCGTCAAGTCCGGCGCGGCTCAGGGCGGTTTCGAAGCGGCCCGCCTCGTTGGCGGCCTCCATGATCGCGTTTTGGATCTCCTCGGGGAAACCGTTCCACTCCTGCTGGTTCCAGTAGATGATCAGCGGATCGACCAGGTAATTCCACATGGTCGCGTACTTGTGGTACTGGTAGATCTGGATGGGGATGAGCACGCCGACCGGGTTCTCCTGGCCGTCGACCACGCCCTGCTGGAAACCGGCGACCGCGTCGCCCCAGTTCATGTTCACCGGGTCGGCGCCCAGCTGGCGGAAGGTGTCGATGAACAGCGGGTTGCCGACCACGCGGATGCGCAGACCCTTCATGTCGGCGGGGGTCCTGACCGCGACCTTGGAGTTGGTCAGCTGGCGGAAGCCGTTCTCGGCCCAGGCCAACGGCTCGATGCGCTTGGCGCGCATGGCCGCAAACACGGCCTCGCCCGCCTGGCCGTACTTGACCTTGTCCAGGGTCTCGAAGTCGTTCAGGAAGAAGGGAAGATGAAAAATATTGGCTTCGGGGATGACCGGGCTGATGTTGATGGTCGAATCGATGGCGCAGTCGATGACGCCCTTGGCGACCATCTGCGAGCTCTTGAGCTGCGCGCCCTTGAGCAGGGCGGACCCGAAGTACGGTTTGACGTTGATCTGGCCGTTGGTCTTTTCGCCGACCAGCTCGGCGAACTTGGTGGCGCCCATGCCCCAGTAGAGCTTCGGCCCGACCGTGACCTGCATCTTGTATTCTTTCTTGAACCCGGCGGCCCCGGCGGACAGCGCCGTCATGAGGATGGCCACGACCGCGAACGCGACCGCTTTACGCATCATTTTGAGATTAGACATGCAACCAACTCTCCACTGCAATAAATTACTGCCGGAAGCGGTGCGCCCGGCTCGATGAAAAACGGCCCGGCGCGGGTGCCCCGACAAGAGCTATATGTAATGAGCGGCCCGCCGCGCTCCGCCCTGTCCGCGCCGGAAAGACCGGCACCGGCCCAAGGCCGCGACATTCCCGCCGTTCCGGGGACCCGGGACGGCACCGGGAAGCCCGGCGGCGGCTGACGCTCTCGAATAACCTGGAAACCCCGGCAGCGGCAGCGATACCCCATCCCACGCCGCGCCCGAAGGGCTTGAACCCGGGCGGCTGCAGGCCACCCCTTCTCAAATTTGCGGAATTTCAGCACAGGTGCTTTCAAAAGTCCACTCTTTCCCACGACATGGCACGGCGGGAAGGCCGGACGGGACGCCGGTTCGGGGCCGGTCAGGGGTTGTCGGGGGCGGCGGCCCAGGCGGCTCCGATGGCCTTGTACAGGCGCACGGCCTGGCGGATCTCCCGGATGGCGCAGTACTCGTCCGTCTGGTGGGCCATGGCCGGATCGCCCGGTCCGAGAACAAGGATGGGAACGTCGGGGAGGGCGCGCCGGAATGCGGCGGCGTCCGTGAAGAACTGGACGGTTTCAATGGCCGGGGGCGCGTCCAGCAGGGGCGTCAGGACCTGGAAGGCGCTTTCGATCCACGGCTCGGACGGCTCGGTCCAGACCGCCGGGATGTCCAGGAGCTGCGCGGCGATGGTCCCGGGAGGCGCCGCCCGGATGATCCTGTCCACGATGTCCGGGCCGTGCTGGCCGGGCAGGGTCCGCATGTCGATGTCGAAGGTGGCCCGGTCCGGCACGGAATTGGTGTTCATGCCCGAATGCAGGGTGTTGACCGAGAGGGTCATGGGGCCCAGGTGGGCGTGGTCGGGCACGGCCCAGTCGATGTCCCGGATGGCCCGGATGGCGTCCACCGCCTTGTACAGCGCGTTGTCCCCCAGCTCGGGCATGGCGCCGTGGGCCGTGGTGCCCGTGGCGGTGCAGCGCAGCCAGAGCGCTCCCTTGTGTCCCAGGAGCGGGCGGCAGGAGGTCGGTTCGGCGACCACGACGGCCCCGGGCTCGCCGAGCAGGGCCGGGTCCGCCAGAGCGTGGAAGGACCCGGTGCAGCCGGTTTCCTCGCCGCCGAAGACGTACAGGGCCAGCTCGCGGTCCATGCCCTCGGCGATCATCTCGAGGGCCGCGATGCACATGGCCGCGATGCCGGACTTCATGTCGCTGGCCCCCCGGCCGTAGATCTTCCCCGCCGCCTCTTCCGCGCCCAGCGGCGGGTGCGACCAGGTCTGCCCGCCGAACGGCACGGTGTCTATGTGTCCGGCGAAGCACAGGGCCGGAGCCCGGTGCCCCGCGTTGAAGCGGGCCACCAGGCTCCCTCTGCCTTCATCGAACCGGTCCAGCGTCACGCGGGCCCCGCCGGAGGAGAGCAGGGGGGCCAGGAGGTCGAGCGCATCCCGTTCGCGACCCGGAGGATTGGTGGTGTCGATCCGGATGAGCCGCCGGGCCAGGTCGATGACGTCCATTTATTTCGCCTCGAGAATCTCGAAGTGGGTTTCGGTGGGATCGCAGGCCTCCCCGTTGATGGGCAGGATGTCCTGGGGGCAGTTGGACATGGCCACCACGCAGTCGACGGCCGCGCGCAGGACCACATAGTCCCCGGGCTTGGAGACCGGGGGCAGCCACTCGACGACGTTGTCCGTGGCCGGGGTGTTCATCCACAGGTTCAGGGGGCTGGGGCAGGTGCACGGCGTGTGGCCCAGGGCGGCCATGGCCGCGTACATGTTGTCCTGGCAGTTGTCGTGGTATTCGTCCACGCCCAGGCCGATGTAGCGGTAGATGTCGCAGGCGGCGATCAGGGTGTCGTGGACGCCCGGGGAGGTGTCCTCCTCCAGGTGCAGCAGGGGGCGGCGGCGGTTGGAGACCAGGGCGTCGCCCACCCCGGGGATGACCTTGTTCAGATAGGCCCGGGTGTGCTGCATGGACAGGTATTCGCTCATGTCATAGGGGTTGAAGGCCCAGGTGTCGACGATCTGCTGCCCGTGGGTGTTGATGATCTTGATGGCCTGGCCGGCCTTGAGGAACACGGCCTTTCCGGTCCTGGGGGGAATGCGGGTGGGGGCGGTTGTCATTATAGACTCCTTTCTTTGTGGTTTGGTGCACTGACGTTGCGCCGGTTCCAGGAACCGAGGAACCTTTCGAGCCGGGGATCGTCCGATGCGTTGAAAATGGCGTCCGGGCTGCCCTGGATGACGAGCCTGCCGTCTTCGAGGAAGACGACGCGGTCCGCCACCTCGGCGGCGAAGCCCATCTCGTGGGTGACGACGATCATGGTCATGCCTTCGTCGGCCAGGTTGCGCATGACGTTGAGCACGTCGTCGACCAGCTCGGGGTCGAGGGCGGAGGTCGGCTCGTCGAAGAGCATGATGGACGGCTCCATGGCCAGGGCGCGGGCAATGGCCACCCGCTGCTGTGCCTGGCCGCCGGAGAGGTTGGCCGGATAGCTGTGCAGCTTGTCGCCCAGCCCGACCTTCTCCAGCATGGCCGCGCCCCGTGCCTCGGCCTCCCTGCGTCCGGCCCGCTTGACCGAGCGGAGGGCCTCGGTGACGTTGTGGAGCACGCTCATGTGGGGCCAGAGATTGAACTGCTGGAAGACCATGCCGAGGTCCCGGCGCGCGTCGCGCACGGACGCGGCCGAGGCCGGGACGCGCTTGCCGTCGTAGGTCTCGGAATAGCCGATGCAGTTGCCGTCGATGAGCACGGCGCCCTCGTCGTAGGTCTCCAGGAGGTTGATGCAGCGCAGCAGCGTGCTCTTGCCCGAGCCGGAGGGGCCGATGAGGCAGACCACTTCGCCCTGGTGGATGTCCAGGTCGATGCCCTTGAGCACCTCGATGTCCCCGAACCGTTTGTGCAGTCCCTGGATCTGGATGGCCAGGGCCTTGGCTACGTGTTTCTTGGTCATGATGATTTCCCTCGGAGCGGTTTGAGATGCTTCGTGACCATGGCCTCCAGCTTGGCGCCGCCCCTGGACAGGGTTTCCACCAGCAGCCAGTAGAGCAGGGCCAGGGCCAGCAGCGGCTCGGAGATGGTGAAGGTTTCGTTGATGATCTTGGCGGTCTGCTTGGTCAGGTCCGGGACCGTGATGATGGACAGCACGGCCGAGTCCTTGACCAGGATGATGGCCTGGTTGACGAGGGCCGGAAGGACCATGGCCATCATCTGCGGCAGCTGGATGCGCCACAGGGACCGGAAGGGCGGGATGCCCAGGCTCTCGGCCGCTTCCAGCTGCCCCGCGGGGATGGCGTCGAAGCCGCCCCGGAAGATTTCCGCGAAATAGGCCGCGCCGTAGAGGGCCAGGCCGACCACTCCGGCCGTGTCCGGGTCGAGGACCAGGCCGAAGCTCGGTCCCGCGTAATAGAGCAGGAAGAGCTGGAGCAGGATGGGCGAGCCGCGAAAGAACTCCACGTAGATCCGGCACGGAACCCGGAGCCAGCGCAGGTTGCGGCGCACAAGCTCCAGGCCGAGCCCCAGGACCAGGCCGAGCAGGATGCTGAGGGTGCAGATGACCACCGTGGTGCGGAGGCCGCCGAGGATGATCGGCCAGTAGCTGTCGAGCACGGAGAGGTTCATGCCGCACCCTCCTCGTGGCCGCTCAATCTGCTGCGGACCGACGATCCCAGGACCGAGAGGCCGAAGCACATCAGGATGTAGAGCAGGGCCGCCGCGGAATAGATCTCCGTGGGCCGGTAGGTGGAGGAGACGAGCTGCTGGCTGGTGCGCAGCAGTTCGATGACCGTGATGGTCGAGGCCAGGGAGGTGTTCTTGAGGAGCACGATGAGTTCGTTCACCAGGGACGGCAGGACGCGGAGCAGGACCTGGGGGATGACGATGCGCGTCAGGATGCGCGTCTCGGCCATGCCCAGGGCGCGGGCCGCCTCCAGCTGTCCCTTGGGAAGGCTGTTGAACCCGCCGCGAAATATCTCGGCCTGGAAGGCGGCGGAGTTGAGGCTCAGGCCGAGGATGGCGGCCAGCACCGGCGGCACCTCCAGCCCCACCAGCGGGAGCATGTAGAAGACGATCATCAGCATGACCAGGATGGGAATGCCGCGCAGGGCGCTGATGTAGACCTTCATCAGCCCGCGCAGCACGCGGTTGCCCGAGAGCCTGCCCAGGCAGACCGCCATGCCGACCGCCAGCCCCGCCGTGATGGAGGCGAGGGCCACCGCAAGGGTGACCCCCGCTCCCTGTATCAAGAGGGGGAGGTTGTCGATGACGACCGTGTAGTCCAATGACGCGTTCATGTCGGGTCGTTTCCCTGGATGGCTACTGGACGGGGACGGGCAGCGCGTCGGCGGGGACCGGCATCTCGAAGCCGAACCACTTCATTTGGAGTTCCTTCATCTTGCCGGACTCGTTGAGCTTGCGCAGGCCCGCGTCGAAGAAGTCGGCCAGGGACTTGGATTCCGCGTCCTTGCGGGCGGCCCAGGAGAAGTACACGGCGGGGCCGAAGGGCGGGGTGATGATGCGGAAGGCGTCGGGGCGCTTCTTGACCGCGTCGGCCAGGTTGGGAAAGGCCTGGGCCACCGCGTCCAGCCGCCCGGCGGCCAGGTCGGCGTAGGCCTCGTCAAAGGACACGTATTCCCGCACGTCCTTGAAGGATTTGCCCTCGGCCGCGAGCTTCTCCCCGAGGCCGAGCAGGGCCTTGAGCTGGGCGGAACCGGTCTGGGAGGCGACGACCTTTCCGGCCGCGTCCCCGGCGGTCTTGATGTCGGAGTCCTTGCGCACCAGGAGGGCGACCGTGGCGTCGGCGATGGGCAGGGAGAGGGCGTAGCGGTCATACCGCTCCTTGGTGGCGGTGACCGAGGTCACGATGTAGTCGAATTTGCCGGCGGCCAGGCCCGGCAGGATGCCCTGCCAGGGCACGTCCAGGCGGTTGAGCTTGACGCCGGGCAGGTCCTTCATGATCAGTTCGAGCAGGTCGGCGGAATAGCCCACGATCTTGCCGTTCTCCACGAACTCGAAGGGCGGGAAGGCGGCCTCGGTGCCGATGGTGATCTCTCCCTTGTCCTTGATGTCCTGGAGCAGGTCGGCCCAGGCGGCGGTGACGGTGAGAAGCAGAACGGCCAAGGCCACGGCCATGCACCTGACGCTGCGTTTGAAAAGGGGGGGACGGGTCATTCTTGTTCTCCTAATACGGTTGAGTTGGCTGCGCGGTCGCGACTAAAAACTTGACTGATTTTAGCAGCTCTCGTGCCAAAACTTTCGTGTAGGGAAAATTCTCCGGGAATATGTTGAAAAGACTGAGGTTTGGAAGGGTGCCTATGGGCAACCGGGGAAAGGGGTTTAAAGGGGTGTGTGACAAATATGGGAAAATTGAGAAAATTTCCTGAGAGGAAATGACAATTATGGGCAGCCGCGAGGCGGCGCGGCAAGGCGGGATCAGTAGGTCGGCGGGGTGTTGACCCAGAGGACTCGGGCGGTGACGGCGCCGTTGTTGCGGAAGGCGTGGGGGAGTTCGGAGCTGAAGAAGAAGGAGTCGCCTTCCTTGACGTGGTAGGTCTGGTCGTCCACGGTCAGCTCCAGCTCTCCGGTCAGGACGTAGCCGACTTCCTCGCCCTCGTGGGAGATTTCGCCGAGGCTGCTGCCGCCCGGTTCGACCACGTGGATGTGGGCCTGGAGGGTGTGGCCGGGCAGGTGGGGCGACAGGTATTCGAGGACCACGCCCCTGCCCGTGGTCATCTGGGCCATGTGCCGCTCGCCCCAGTGGGAGACGATGCCCGGCGCGGCGTCGGGCTGGAACAGGGCTCCCATGTTGGTGCCCAGGGCCTTGGAGATGCCCTGCAACGCCTTGATGGACGGGTTGCCCTTCCCGTTCTCGATCTTGGACAGCATGCTTTCGGAGCAGCCCGCCTTTTCGGCGAGATCGCGGAGGGTCATCCCCTGGGCCTTGCGCAGTTGGCGGATGTGATGTCCGAGGACGTTCTGTTCGTTCATGGTCGGCTCCTTGACGTTCGTTACACCCTTTTAGCAATTTCTTTCCCGTGATTCAAGATTTTCATGAAAGTTTCCAAAATCGGGCGGAGGTTCGATCTCGGGCTCGGTTTCGGCGGGGGGCGCGTCCCGGATTTCGGGGCGGGGTATATTACCTTTTATTGCGCCGGTGATTGTGGTAATGGACGGATCGTTCAACGGGAACCCGGCCGGACTTCGGATTAGACGAGGTTTGCCTGCCGGGCGTCGGGCAATCCGGGGGATTCCCCTGAATCGATGCAACGGCGCAGCTCCCGGAACGAGGGCGTCTCAGGCCTGAATGGCACCGTGTCTAACCACCTCGGCAAAGGTCTTGATTCCAGTGGCGGCAAGCTTCAGACGATACAGCAAAATCGGACTCGTGCTGGCGATATGCCTGCTGATGGCTTCGGCCACCGGCCAGGTCCATCGTTTGTCGCACCAGTTCGGCCACAACCTTGCCGCGCGGGCGCTATCCGTCGACACCGGTCCGCTGGTCAGCCTGGCGGATCTGGGGGACACCGACAACGGGGAAGACGACCTGCACCACGTCCTGTCGGTCGAAGCCTGGTGCTTCATCCCGTCACTGCCGCCCCATGGGTCCCACGGGTTCTTTTCCCTGGCCGCGACCCTGCTCCCCAATTCCGAAGAACATCTTTCCCGATTTCTCCCCCGCCCGCCTCCGCTGGGCTGATCCCGCACCCTTTTCCCCTGTCCGGCAACGGCCCGGCGCATCACGGCGGATGACCGCCTGACGGCCTGTCCCTGTCCGGTTCCGGGCGATTGGGGTCCCGAGACCGTCTGCCATTGAGCGCAAAGGCTGCCGGGCGTCCTTCTGGGAACACCGGCATCAACCTCCCCCCAAGCCGGGTGTCGCAACCGGCCACCGGCGTTTCCGGGGGCTTTACCGCAAGCGCAAAGTCAACGTTCCGAACGGTTCTCGCCGGAGGATGCCTCCTCCGGCCGGTGTCCGTCCGGACCCTCCGCATGCCGGGGGCGGGGACTTCTGTATCAAGGATGACCGCATGAATAATTTTCTGAATATGCTTATTTCAAGCCGGGAGATGGTGGGAGTGGTCCTGCTCGTCCTGATCGTGGTGTTGTGCCTGATCGGGCTGAGCATCGTTCTGGTCCCGGGCAACAAGATCGCCATTGTCGAGCGCCGCTGGCTCGGCCGCAAGATGCCCAGGGGCAGGGTCGTTGCCATGCCGGGCCAGGTGGGTATCCTGGCCAAGACGCTGGAGCCGGGACTGCACTTCATACTGCCCTTCGTGTTTACCGTGCGCAAGATCGCCTTCCAGCAGATCGGCGTGGGCGAGGTGGGCCTTGTCGAAAGCATCGACGGCGAGCCGGTCCCCACCGGCCGCATCTTCGCCAAGGTCGTGCCGGAGCACGACGCCTTCCAGGACGGCGTGAAATTTCTGGCCAACGGCGGCCAGAAGGGGCCGCAGCTCCAGATCCTGCCTCCCGGCACCTACCGCATCAACTCCAACCTGTTCCATGTGAACAAGGTCAAGCCCATCGTCGTCGGCACGGGACAGATCGGCATCGTCACGGCCATGGACGGCCAGCCGATCCCCTCGGGCAAGCTGCTCGGCGAGAGCGTGCCGGGGCACGACAACTTCCAGGACGGTCAGGCCTTCCTGGAGAACGGAGGGCAGCGCGGGCCGCAGCTCGACATCCTCCTGCCCGGCACCTACCGCATCAACACGGCGCTGTTCAAGGTCGGGATCAAGGAGGCCATGGTGGTTCCCCCGAGCCAGGTCGGCCTGGTGCTGGCCAAGGACGGCCTGCCCCTTCCCGACGGAGAGCGCATCGCCAAGATGGTCTCCGGCCATGACGATTACCAGAACGCGCACAAGTTCCTGGCCCAGGGAGGGCAGCGTGGACCGCAGCTCGAAATCCTGCGTCCGGGAACCTATTACATCAATCCCCTGATGTTCAAGGTCGAGCTGGACGACATCATCGAGGTGGAACGGGGCGAAGTCGCGGTCTACATCTCCAACGTGGGGTTGCCGCCGACCGAGGAAATGAAGGCCCATCAGGCGACCTTCGACAACTCCAGCGTCCACCAGGAAGCCGGGGTCGGCGAGCGGTACGTGGTGCCCAAGGGATACCGGGGCATCTGGGAAGAGGTGGCCGGTCCGGGTCACTACTACCTGAACCGGTGGGCGTACATCCCGCACATCATCAGGACGACCAACCAGACCTTCGAGTGGGAAAACTCGGCCAAGACCCGGTTCGACAGCCTCAAGGTCATCTCCAAGGACGGCTTCCTGATCGACATCACGCTCAAGATCGTTGTCCGCGTCTGGCCGGAGCAATGCCCCTACCTGGTGGCCAAGGTCGGCAGCGTCGACATCCTGGCCCAGGACGTCATCCATCCGATGATCGAATCCCAGTTCCGCAACCAGGCGTCCTCCATCTCGGCCATGAACTTCCTCCTGAACCGCGAGGACGAGCAGGCCAGGGCGCACAAGCAGGTCCGGGCGGAGCTTCGGAAGTACTATGTGGAATGCGTGTCCGTGCTGATCTGCCAGGTCAGCCTCCCCGAAGAGCTGATGCAGACCCAGACCCGAAGGATCATCGCGGAACAGCAGACGGAGATGTTCGCCCGCCAGCAGGTGGCCGAAGAAGCGCGCATCGCCACCGAGAAGACCCGCGCCACGGCGGACCAGCAGATCGACCTGGTCCGGGCGGAGATCGACTCCAAGGCGGCCTACGAGGTCAAGTCGACGACCATCACCATCGCGGAAGGCAAGGCCAGGGAGATCGAGGTCATCAGCCAGGCAAAGGCCGACGCCTACCGACTCCAGAGCGAAATCCTCGGCGAAGAGGCGATAACCGCCATCGAGATTATCCGGCAGGTCGCGGAAGGCAAGATCAAGATCACCCCGGAAGTGATGGCCGGAGCAGGCCAGGGCGGGCTCATGGACGTGGTCCTGGCCCAGCTTGTCCGGGACGGGAAAGGGTGGTCCGCACCGGCCCGCGCGATCCAGGCTTCCCCGGAACGAGGGGCAACCCGGAAACCGGCGGCTCCCGCGCCGTCTCCCAAGCTGCCTGCGGCCCAGGCGCCCGCCGCTGCCAAACCCCGGGCCGGAACGGAACCCGCCGCAACCGCGGTGAAACCGTCCCCGGAAAAACCGGCCCAGCCTCCGGCGACCGTCCTGTCGCCCGAGATGCAGGTGGCCACGGCACCGGCGGCCAAGGCGCAGCAGCCAGACAAGGCCGATGCGCCCAAACCGGCGGCAAAGCCGTCTCCGGCGACCCCGGCCAAGTCCCCGGCGGCGGGCCAACCGGCCAAGGCCGCTGCAAAGGCCGCCGTAAAAACCGTTGCGGCCAACCCCCAGGCCAAGGCCGACGGTCCGAAGCCCGCAAAGGGCGCGGCCCAGAAAGCGGCCCCTGCGGGAGCTGCCAAGCCCAACGGCAAGGGCAAGGCGGTCTCCGCCGCCTAAACCGCCCTGCGGATAATCGCCGGCACGGCGACTCGCGAGATCTGATCCGATCGGACAGGATGGCGGCGGCCATCCTGCCCGGTCGGGCCTCGCGCCCGCCGCTCGCCGTCCGCGCCCGCGCTCCAGCGCGGACGCGCCCCCGCCGTTTCGCTCGTTCCGAACCCGAGCCCCATGCCCTGAAAAAAAAGAGGCCCCACGCAGATAGCACGCTGCGCGGGGCCGATGGAAACTCCGTTCGCCAGGTGTCGCAAGGTCCTGCGCGACGGCTTACGGAGGTGTTCGACAGTCTCTTCGAAAGGATCGCCGAGCGCGGCGGTTCGGAGACGTCCGTCCCTTGGACGGGGGTCCCTGGTCCTGTCCGCGATCCTTTTGAGCAGACTGTGAAGCCGGGGGGGAAACCCGGGGCGGAGGCGGACCTCCGCCCCGGGGGTTGCGGTTTCTAGTACAGGCCGGTCGGATGGCAGGCCGAGTTGGTGCATCCGGTCAGGTCCTTGTCGCCCTCGAACTCCTCACCGTGGCAGGCGAGGCAGGTGGTCTGCTTCGCGCCCTTCAGGTGCATGGCACGGAAGAAGGACTTGTAGCCCTGGGCGTCCGGGGCCGTGTCGGTGTGACAGTTGGCGCAGGACTCGGGCTGGTTCGCAACGGTGTTCTTGTGGTGACAGGTGAAGCAATCGATGCTGTCGTGGCTCGAATGATTGAAGACCACGCCGAGGTCGCGCTCGCTGTTGCCCTTGATGACGTTGATTTCCAGATCGTCGTCAGGGGCGTCGATGGCGGACTCCAGCGCTGTCTGGGCAAAGGCCAGGACAGCGGTAAGGCACACGCACAGCAGGGACAAAATGAATATTTTTTTCATATTATTTCCTTTTAGTATGCGACCTTACGCGTTCTTTCCGGGGCGGAGACGACCGGCGAGCAAGTCGCGGCGGTTGACGCCACCTTTGGCCAGGGCCTTGTTGATCATCTTGCGGCCGTCAACGGAGGCGAGCAGGTTGCCGTTGTAGCTCTCCGGCGAAGCCGTGCACAGGTAGATGACGCGCACGGATTCGGGGTCGGCCAGGTAGGCGTCCGGATTGGTCTTCTGCACTTCCGCGAGGCGCTTTTCGGCCAGGGCCAGCATCTCGGCACGGTCGCCGAAGTTCATGGTGCCGGTGGGGCAGCTCTGAACACAGGCGGGCAGACGGCCGGCCTGGACGCGGTCCAGGCACATGTCGCACTTGGCCCACTGGCCGGACTTCTCGTCCATGCGGGGCACGTTGTACGGGCACAGCTCCTGGCTTTCGACCTTGTTGCCGATACCGGCGGTGCGGCTGTTCATGACCACCGCGCCGGTCTCGGCGTCCTGCTTGATGCCGTTGTCGCAGTACATGTTTCCGATGTACTTGCAGGGCGGTTCGATGCAATGGCGGCACTGCTCCGGGAAGAAGTACCACTGCAGCTTGTCATCGGCCGTCCGCCCCTCGTTGAACCGGACGAGGCGGATGGTGTTGAAGGACAGGTCCTGCGGGTTCTGGTGGGAACCGACGTTGCGGGTCTTTTCCGCGGGTAGGTTCTTCCACTGCTTGCAGGCAACCTGGCACCCGCGACACGCCGTACAAAGGGACAAGTCAACGAAGAAGCTTTTACCGTTCATTATTTATCCCCTTCTTGCCACTTGCGCAGGTTGACCATGAACGCCTTGTATTCCGGGATGCCGGTGTTGGGGTCGCCCACGTTGGGAGTTACGATGTTCGCGGAATCGCCGCCGTCGACGGGCATGACCCAGCCGTAGTGCCAGGGCATGCCGACCATGTGCACGTCGTTGCCGTCGATCTTGTACGGCTGGATGCGCTCGGTGACCATGGCGATGGCCCACAGGGAACCACGGACGCTCTCGATGGTGACCTTCTCACCGTTCTCGATGCCCCTGAGTTCCGCGAGCTGCGGGCTGATTTCGACGAACATCTGCGGTTCGGCCTCGACCAGCCAGCTGCACCAGCGGGTCATGGAGCCGGTCTGCCAGTGTTCGGTCAGGCGGTAGGTGGTGCCGATGAACGGGTAGCGGGGATCGCAGACCGCCTTCTCTTCACCTTGGATCTGAACCGCGGTCGGGTTGTGGAGCGTGCTGGAGAAGGGATGCTTCTCCACCGGGCACTCCAGGGGTTCGTAGTATTCGGGCAGGGGGCCGTCGGCGCGGCCGGGGCCGAAGAGCTGGCCGAAACCATGCTTGCGCATGATGAACGGGTGCTTGGTGCCGGGTGCCCATCCGCCGTCGGGGACGTCGCCCACCCACTTCTTGCCGTCCCACTCGATGACGGTCCGCTCGGGGTTCCAGGGCTTGCCCTGCAGGTCGACGGAGGCTCTGTTGTAGAGGATCCGGCGGTTGACGGGCCAGCACCAGGTCCAGTTCGGGAACAGCCCGATCTTTTCCTGCAGCGGGGTCTGGGTGGCGTCGTGGCGCATGGCCTTGTTCTCGGTGTCGCTCACCGAGTTGCAGTACAGCCAGTTGCCCGAGGTGGTGGAGCCGTCGTCCTGGAGGAAGGCGAAGCTGGGAACCTGCTGCCCCTTCTTGTAGGTCTTGCCCTTGATCTCGACGTCCCGGGTGAACCAGCCGTTGCAGAGCTTCGCGGTCTTGCGCGCGCTGAATTCCATGTGGCCATGGGCATTCATCTCGCACATGTTCTCGAAGCTCAGGCGGGTGATCGGCTCGGGGTACGCGCCGCCCTCCGTCTTGTAGAGGTGGGCCATCTCCTCCCACAGCTCGTGGAAGTAGTGGCCGTCGGTGAGCACGCCGTCCTTGGGTTCCGGACCGGCATAGCGCCACTGCATCCAGCGGCCGGAGTTGGCCACCGAGCCTTCCTTCTCGATTGCGGTCGCGCACGGGATGAAGAAGGTTTCGGTCTTGACCTTGGCCGGGTCCATGCCCGGGCCCTTCCAGAAGCTGGAGGTCTCGCAGTCGAAGACGTTGACGTTGACCATCCAGTCGAGCTCGGCAAGGGCCTTGCGGGTCTTGATGGAGTCGGAGCTGGAACAGGCCGGGTTCATGCCCCAGATCCACGCGCCGGTGAAACCGCCCTTGTACATGCGGTCGATGAGCGGAATCCAGGAGTATTCGCTGGCGTTGTGGTTTTCCAGCTTCGGCAGGTAGCTGTACGCATCCTTGGGATCGTCGTCGGAGTACATGGCCTTGAGCAGGCTGGCGGAGTACTTGGAGTAGTTCTGCCACCAGTTGGCGCTCATCGGGTCCTTGGTCACCGGCGCGAACTTCTTGTTGTACTGGTCAAGGGTGTCCAGTCCGGCAAGGGGGGTCGCGATGTATCCCGGCAGGATGTGGTAGAGCAGGGCGTAGTCGGTGGAACCCTGCACGTTGCATTCGCCGCGCAGGGCGTTGACGCCGCCGCCCGCGATGCCGATGTTGCCGAGCAGGAGCTGGATCATGGCCATGGCGCGGATGTTCTGGACACCCACGGAGTGCTGGGTCCAACCCATGGCGTACATGATGGTGCCCGCCTTTTTCGGCGTGCCGGTGGCGGAGTACAGGGAGTAGAGTTCGGTCAGATCCTCGTGGGAAATGCCCGACATCCTGGAGACGTTCTCCAGGGTGTAGCGCTCGTAGTGCTTCTTGACGATCTGGAACACGCAGCGGGGGTCTTCCAGGGTCATGTCCTTTTTCGGAATGCCGTTCTCGTCGTACTCGAAGGCCCATTTGGACTTGTCGTAGGAGCTGGTCTTGGAATCAAAACCGGCGAAGAGGCCGTCCTCGAACGTGTAGTCCTTGCCAACGATGAAAGAGGCGTTGGTGTAGTCGCGCACGTAGTCGAGGAAGTAGCGCTTGTTTTCGATAATATACTTAATCATACCGCCGAGGACGGCGATATCGGAACCGGAACGAAGCGCAATGAACTTGTCGGAACGAGCGGACGTGCGTGTGTAACGCGGATCAACGTGAATGATCTTTCCGCCCTTGGCTTGCGCTTTCAAAGCCCATTTGAAGGAAATGGGATGGTTTTCGGCAGCATTGCTGCCCATGATCAAAATGCAATCACTGTTCTGCAGATCATTCCAGTGATTGGTCATCGCACCGCGTCCGAACGACTCTCCCAGAGCCGCAACAGTGGCGCTGTGTCAGATACGGGCCTGATGTTCGAGATAGACTATGCCCTGGGCGCGCATGAACGCATGCATGGCATAGCATTCCTCGTTGTCCAGAGCGGCGGAGCCGAGGGAGGCCACGCCCATGTTGCGGTTGACGACCTGGCCCTTTTCGTTCTTGACCTGGAAAGACTTGTCGCGGGATTCCTTGGCGAGCTTGGCGATGCGCTTCTTGCACCATTCCCAGCTCTTCTCCTCCCACTGGCCGGAGTACGGCGCGCGGTACAGGCATTTGCCGGTGCGCAGGTCGTTCTCGGTCATCTGGATGGAGCTCGCGCCCTTGGCGCAGAGGGAACCTTCGTTGATGGGGTGGTCGGGGTTACCTTCCACGTTGATGGCCCGCTTGGTCTCCAGCGAGGTGGTCACCACCAACCCGCAGCCGACGGAGCAGTAGGCGCAGACGGAGGTCGTTTCCTTACTCCATTCCGGCTTCATCTGGGCAATTTTTTCGACCGCCGTCTTCCGGCATCCCGCACCGAGGCCGGTGAAGGCCACGCCGATGGCGGTAGCTGAAGACAGCTTAACAAAGTCACGACGATTCAGTTTCATTCAGTCATCCTTGAGTAGTAGTTATCGTCCACGAATCTCACGGCCGAGTACCGTAAGGAGCCTGTAGCCGGAGAGTGCCGCCGGAGGCTCATGAAAAGCCATGCCGTCACAAGTCGCGGCTGGAATCCGGGTGACGACCCGGACATGCAGCGTTTGGGCATGCTCTTCACACGACTCCAGGGACAACCCCAGCCCCCCGAACGGGAGGCAGGCTGCGGCCCACGCTGTTGAGAGTTTTTCAATGAGTGCCAGAATGCACCTCCATGCTCCTTTCCTTCGCGCCCAATACGCAAAAGGTTTTGTTACCTATGGAGAATAAAAATGGGCAGCAAAAAAAAACGACTTTCACGCGGTTATGCACTGACCTGTTTGTTGTGTCTAAAATGACATAATGACTGCGTTTTTCGGGACGCTCGGACGAGCCTGCGGCGGCGGGAATTGCGCCTTGAGGGCCGGGGTGGGCGGAAGGTGAGGAACGACGGACGCTGCCGGGTCGCGCAGCGGGGGAGCCATGGCGCGGGGCGCGCCTTTGCCGGGCGTATGAGAGAAAACAAGACGGCGGGACCGCGACGCTCCGTCCCGGTCCCGCCGACGTGAAAGAGCGGGTTCCGTGGGGCAGTGCCCCGTTTAGGTCTCTATGCCGTAGCGTTCGAGCTTGACGTACAGGGTGTTGCGGCCGATGCCGAGGGCCTTGGCGGTCTGGCTGATGTTGCCGCCGTGGAAGCGCAGGGCCTCCCGGATGGTCTCGGCCTCACGGTCCTGGAGCAGGAATCCCCGGTCGGCGGTCTCCTTGGCGGGCTGGGCTCCGGCGGTCCGTTCCAGCAGGTAGGGCGGCAGATTCTCGGCCCGCAGCCAGCCGTCGGACAGGTTGTTGGCCGCGTATTCCAGGCAGTTCACCAGCTCGCGGACGTTACCCGGCCAGTCGTGGGCGGACAACACCGAAGCGGCGTCCGGCCCGATCTGCGGAACCGGGATGCCGAACCGGGTGCACAGCTGGCGCAGGTGGTATTCGGCCAGCAGGTTGACGTCCGAGGCGCGCTCGCGCAGCGGCGGGATGGAGATGCCCACCACGTTGAGCCGGTAATAGAGGTCTTCGCGGAATTTCCCCTGGCGCACGAGCTCGGCCAAATCCTTGTTGGTGGCGGCCACGATCTTCACGTCCACCGGGAGGGGGGTGGAGCCGCCCACGGGCACGATGGCCCGTTCCTCCAGGGCGCGCAGCAGGTTGACCTGCTGGGACAGGGGCATTTCGGAGATTTCGTCCAGGAACAGGACGCCCTTGTCCGCCTTCTGGAACTTGCCGATGCGGCCCCGCTTGGCCGCGCCGGTAAACGCCCCCTCGCGGTAACCGAACAGCTCGCTTTGGACCAGCTCCTCGGTGAAGGCGCCGCAGTTCACGGCCACGAAGGGGTAGGCGGCGCGCGGCCCGGCCTGGTGGATGCCGCGCGCGAACAGCTCCTTGCCGGTGCCGGACTCGCCGGACAGCAGGACCGTGGACGGGGTTCGGGCGGCGTTGGCCGCGCGGTGGATGGTGTCCCGCATGGCCGAGCTGACGTACAGGACGTGCTCGAATCCCTTGATCCGGTCGCTGTTCGGGACCGGGGCCATGGAGACCATGGGGCTGGTCGGCCGTGCTTCGGTCAGGGTGACGATGGTGTCCAGCCAGTCGCCGCCCGCGCTGAAGGTGGGCAAGGCCTGGGCGAACAGGGGGCCGCCGTGCCGGTATTTCAGGGGGACCGGGTCGCAGCCGACCGCGTCCTTGGCCTGGGCCAGGTACGTGTCCAGTTCGAAGAATTCATCGGCCTTGCGCCCGCGCAGGGTCTTGTTGGCCCCGACCAGGAGCCGCTCGGCCGCGTTGTTGGCGCTGGTGATCCGGCCGCCGCGGTCCAGGAACAGGACCCCGGTCACGGCGGAGTTGAACATGGAGGAGAAGAGCGAGGCCATCTGGCCTTCCAGCTCCGAGCAGTAGAGTTTGCTCAGCCGCTGCTCCAGGGCGCGGGCGGCGCTGAGCACGATGTCCAGGGCGCGGGAGTGGTCCGATTCGGTGGGACCGGAGATGTCGAAGCTGCCCCAGACGTTGCCGCGCGGGTCGAGGATCGGTGCCGCCGTGCAGTTCCAGGCGTGGTGGCTGCGGCAGTAGTGCTCCTCGCCGAAGACCTGCATGGGCCGTCCGGTGGCCAGGGCCGTGCCGATGGCGTTGGTGCCCACGCACGATTCCGCCCAGTTGGCCCCGGGGCCGAAATTCAGGGAGTCCGCCATGCGCAGGACGTCGCGGTCGCCCAGGGTGCGGGCCACGCGGCCCTCCGCGTTGGTAATGGTGATGAGCAGTCCCTTGTCCTTGATGATCTCGAACGCCGTGGATTCCACCTCTCCGCAGATGCGCTCCAGGGTGGTGGTGAACCCCGCCATCTGGTCCATGGGCATGAAGTCCCAGCACCGCCTGGGGGCCGGGTCCACCGCCTGGCTCCGGCAGCGGCTCCATGAGTCCATCAGGGCCTGATCGATATCAAGGGCGGCCCGCTTGCCGTCCACAAAGTCCTTCCAGGAAGCGTAGTCCACCTGCGCGCCGCGCTGTTCCCGTCCGCCGCTGGTGGGGAGTCGGAAACAGGATTTCTGCATGTACGGGTTGCGACGAATCTCGAACCCTTCGCCTTCCCTCGTGAGCAAATGCATGTGCAACCTCCAGGAGCACATTAATAACCCTCTTTGTGCCGCCCTTACGGTCTCCTCCAACCTCAATGCCATGTCAAGTGTTCATATTTCGAACAGTGCAAAGGTCGGATGACGGTTGTTCTTCCAGTGAAATCAGTCTGATGGAGCCGAACGACATTTTTGAGGGCCATTCCGGCCCGGGTGTTCCAGGCCCGAACAGACGGCGGGGTTCCGGAATTCATCATTGGCCCATCTTACTGAAATACTGGCAATAACCGCCTTGGCACTCCCGTTGCAATCCTCCGGTGACATTCGAAACCAACCAGGAGGACTTGGTTATGGCTCAAGAAGTGATCATGCCCAAATGGGGCCTGACCATGAAAGAAGGAAAGGTCTCACGTTGGCTCAAGGCCGAAGGAGATCCGGTCAAAGCCGGCGAACCGCTGTTCGAGGTGGAAACCGACAAGATTACCAATTCGGTCGAGGCGCCCGCTGACGGCGTCCTGGCCAAAATCATCGTCCCCGAGGGTGGAGTCGCTGCGGTCCAGGCCGTGCTTGGCGTCATCGCCGCGCCGGGCGAGGCGGTGGACGTTGCGGGCGGAGCTCCGGCCGCAGCCGAACCGGCCCCGGCCGGTGCGTCGTCCGATGCCGCGCCCGCGGCCTCGGGAGCGGGCCCGGCCAAGGACGGCGAGTTCGTCAAGGCCATGCCCGCCGCACGCAAGCTGGCCCGGGAGCTGGAAGTGGACCTGTCCACGGTGACCGGCACGGGCCGAGACGGCGCGGTGACCATGAAGGACGTGCAGGAGGCCGCCGACGCCGCCTTTGCGGGCGTCAACGCCAGCCGCAAGGCCATCGAGTTCGCCCGCAAGAAGGGCATCGACCTCACCCAGGTCGCGGGCACCGGCGAGGACGGCAGGATCACCAAGGCGGACATCCTGCGCGCCATGAATCCGGCCGCCGAAGCACCCGCCGCCGCAGCCCCGGCCCAGGCCGCCGACACCGTGATCCCCATGGAAGGCGTGCGCAAGCTCATCGCCGACAACATGCAGGCGAGCCTGACCAATGCGGCCCAGCTGACCGTGTTCGTGGAGATCGACGCCACCGGCATGGTCGAGCTGCGCGGCAAGCTCCTGGCCCGCAACAAGCGCAACCCGGACTACCGGCTTTCCTACAACGACATCGTGTCCTACGCCGTGTGCCGCGCCCTCAAGCGCCATCCGATCATGAACTCCACCCTGCAGGACGACGGCATCCACCTGCACGACTACGTGAACCTCGGCATCGCCGTGTCCATCGACAACGGGCTGATCGTTCCCAACGTCAAGAACGCCGACAAGTACGGCCTGGAAGGCCTGCGGACCGAGGTCCGCGACGTGGCCACCCGGGCGCGCAAGGGCGGCCTGAGCATGGACGAGATCTCCGGCGGCACCTTCACCATCAGCAACGTCAGCATGCTCGGCGTGGACGGGTTCACCCCGATCCTCAATCCGCCGGAAACCGGCATCCTCGGCGTGGGCCGCATTGTCGAGAAACCCGCGGTCAAGGACGGAGCGGTCTGCGTCCGGCAGATGATGACCCTCTCCCTGACCTTCAACCACATGACCACGGACGGGGCCCCGGCCATGGCCTTCCTGCGCGAGCTGGGAGACATGCTGGAAGATCCCGGCCTGATGATCGTCTAGGGGCGCGCCATGGCTCGGCAACGGTTCGCCATAGAACTCGGCTACGCCGCGGACCTCCACGGCGAGGACATGACAAAGGCCGCGGTCCGCGCGGTCCGGGACGCCGTGTCCCGGGTCTGCCTGTGCGGGATCATGGAAATCTGCGGCCGGGATCGGTTCCAGGGCGTGTTCGTCCATGCCGACGTGGCCGTTCCCGACCCGGAGCGGGTGGACCGGGACGCGGTGCTCGCCTGCATCCCCATCGGCGAGACCTCCCTGAACCTGGTCCCCGGCGGCATGAGCGTGCCGGGCATCGAGGTTCCCTGCTTCGCCCCCGGCGTGAGCAACATCGTCGTGGCCTGCGCCGCGCTGACCGTGTCCGTGGAGACGGACATGGAGGGCGCGGCCGACGGATCGAAGAAACCGGCCTGCGGATGCGCCGCCAAGGCCGACTAACCTTACAGGAGAGAAAGCAATGGCTCTCAGCAAGAAGACATTGATTCACATGTACGAAACCATGAACAGGATCAGGCTGTTCGAGCAGAAGCTTCAGGAATTCTTCGCCGCGGGCGAGATTCCCGGCTTCGTGCACCTCTATCTCGGCGAGGAAGCCGTGGCCACCGGGACCTGCGCGGCCCTGACCGACACGGACATGATCACCTCCACCCACCGCGGCCACGGCCACCTGCTGGCCAAGGGCGGCGACCTGAAGCTGATGATGGCCGAGATCTTCGGCCGCCAGACCGGCTACTGCAAGGGCAAGGGCGGTTCCATGCACATCGCCGACATGCACCTCGGCATCCTGGGCGCCAACGGCATCGTGGGCGGCGGCGGTCCCCTGGCCGTGGGCGCAGCCCTGGCCGCCAAATACAAGAAATCCGACGACGTGGCCGTGTGCTTCTTCGGCGACGGCGCGTCCAACCAGGGCACCACCCAGGAGGCCCTGAACATGGCCAGCGCCTGGAAGCTTCCCCTGGTCTTCGTCAATGAGAACAACGGCTACGGCATATCCTGCCCGCAGTGCAAGTCCATGGCCGTGGTCGACATCGCCGACCGCGCCGCCGCCTACGACATGCCCGGCGTGGTGGTGGACGGCAACGACGTCCTGGCCGTGCACGAGGCCGTGACCGAGGCCGTCAAGCGCGCCCGCAAGGGCCAGGGTCCCTCCCTGGTGGAGTGCAAGACCTACCGCTGGCGCGGCCATTTCGAGGGCGACGCCTGCACCTACCGCTGCACCGAGGAACTGGAGGAGTGGATGGCCAAGGACCCGCTGCCCCGCTTCGAGGCCAAGCTCCTGGAGAGCAAGACCCTGACCAAGAAGGAAGCGGAGAACATCAAGGAGCGCATCGTCGCCGACGTGGAGGCCGCCGTGGCCTTCGCCAAGGAGAGCCCCATGCCTCCGGTCAGCGCCCTGATGGAAGACGTCTACGCCTAGGCCGTCACCTTTCACGAATCCCTACAAAACCATACGGAGAATATAATGTCCGAAAAAACATATCTTCAGGCGCTCAATGAAGCGTTGAGGCAGGAAATGGAACGCGACCCGAACGTGTTCATTCTCGGCGAGGACGTGGGACAGTTCGGCGGTTGCTTCGGCGTCACCCAGGGGCTGTTCGACACCTTCGGCGAAGAGCGGGTCATGGACACCCCGATCACCGAGAGCACCATCGTGGGCGCCGCCACCGGCGCCGCCGCCGCCGGGCTTCGCCCCGTGGCGGAGCTGATGTTCGTGGACTTCATCGGCGTGGCCATGGACCAGCTGTTCAACCAGGCCGCCAAGATGCGCTACATGTTCGGCGGCAAGACCACCGTTCCCATGACCCTGCGCATGCCCCAGGGCGCGGGCATCGGCGCCGCCGCCCAGCACTCCCAGTCCCTGGAGTCCTGGTTCATGAACATCCCCGGCCTGAAGGTCGTCATCCCGTCCACCCCCTATGACGCCAAGGGGCTGCTCATCAGCGCCATCCGCGACGACAACCCGGTGGTCTTCCTGGAGCACAAGCTGCTCTACGGCATGACCGGCGAGGTCCCGGACGAGAGCTACACCATCGAGATCGGCAAGGCCGACGTCAAGCGCGAGGGTTCCGACGTGACCATCGTGGCCACTTCCCAGATGGTCTACTCCGCCCTGGAGGCCGCCGAGCGCCTCAAGGCCGACGGCATCGAGGCCGAGGTCGTGGACCCGCGCTGCCTGCAGCCGCTGGACAAGGAGACCATCCTGGAGTCCGTGAAGAAGACCCACGCGCTGGTGGTGGCCAACGAGGCCGTGTCCTTCGCCGGTCCCGGCGCGGAGATCGTCGCCCTGGCCGCCGAAGAGGCCCTCGAATACCTGGACGCCCCGGTCAAGCGGGTGGGCGCGCCGTTCTGCCCGGTGCCGTTCTCGCCGCCCCTGGAGCAGGCCTACATTCCCAACGCCGACGACATCGTCGCGGCCGTGAAGAGCATTCGCTAATCCCCAGCACCCTGGCGGGGGGCCGGCTCCGGCCGTCTCCCCGCCGAACCCATTTCGTGAGGGCGACCCCTTGAGCATCGCAGCCATTCTGGCAAACCCCGCTTCCGGCAAGGACATACGCCGCCTGGTGGCCCACGGCAGCGTCTTCGACAATCAGGAGAAGGTGCGCATGGTCCGCAGGCTGATTCTCGGCCTGGAAAAGGCGGGCGTGAAGAAGATCTTGTACATGCCCGACGGGTACGGCATCGTGCCGCGCGCCCTCAACGCCATTTCGCCTTCCATTCCCGTGGAGGCGGTGGAGATGCCCATCCGCAACAGCCAGACCGACACCACCACGGCGGCGGGCATCATGGAGACCCTGGGCGCGAAGTGCCTTGTCGTCCTCGGCGGCGACGGCACCAGCCGCGCGGCCTGCAAGGGCACGGTCTCCATTCCGCTTCTGCCGCTCTCCACGGGAACCAACAACGTCTTTCCGATCATGGGCGAGGCCACGGTGGCCGGGCTGGCCGCCGGGCTGGTGGCCTCGGGCAAGCTGCCCGTGGACGGCTGCTGCTACCGCTCCTGCATGTTCGACGTCCTGCTGGACGGCCAGGTGGTGGACATCGCCCTGGTGGACGCGGCGGTCTACGACGACGTCTTCCTCGCCTCCAAGGCGGTCTGGCACATGGACAAGGTGCCGCAGCTCTTCCTGACCCGGTGCGGCGCGAGCTCCATCGGGCTGTCGGCCATCGGCGGCCAGATCCGCGAGATCCGCCCGGAAACCCCGGAGGGCATGGCCCTGCGCCTGGGGGGCGGCGCACCGGTCACGATCACGGCCCCCATCGCCCCCGGCATGTTCGCCGACGTCCCGGTCTGCGGGGTCTCCCCCATGGCTCCCGGCGAGCTGTTCACCATCGACGTCAGCCCCGGCCTGGTGGCCCTGGACGGCGAGCGCGAGGTGGAGATTCACGCCGGTTCCCACGCGGCCATACGGCTGAACACCCACGGCCCGCTGGTCGTGGACGTGGACAGGACCCTGTCCCTGGCGCGGCAGGAAGGAATTTTCAGGCAACCATTATAACCACAGGGGAAACATCATGAGCAGCGCACTCAAGGCGGCGTTCATCTTCATCGCGCCCGGCGCGGATCCGGTCGCCCATCGCAACTGGGTGAAGACCGGGGCCGTGGACCTCCTGGCCGTGGCCGTGAAGGATTATGACCAAGCGGAGAGCCTGGCCCGCGAGCTGGTGGAAAAAGAAGGGATTGCCGCCATCGAGCTGTGCGGCGGGTTCGGCAATGCCGGCACCGCGCGCGTGGCGGCGGCGGTCAACGTCCCGGTGGGCGTGGTCCGTTTCGACATCCACCCCGGCCTGGGCAACGCCAGCGGCGACACCCTGTTCGGCTAGACGCGCGGCGTCGTCCCGGACCGCCGGGGCCCGATCCTATTTGCCCGCCAGGACGTGCTCCCTGGTGACGAAGCAGGTGAAGGTCCCGGCAAAGACCGTCTCCTCGCCGGAGAAAACCTCGACCTTGACCAGGTGCCTGCGCTCGTCAGGGGTCTCGTCCTGCGCCCTGGCCACCAGCGTGTCGCCCACGCGGGACGGCTTCAGGAAGCGGGTCTCGGCCCCGCCCAGGACCACGTTGGGATGGTTCACGGAGAGCATGGCCGCGTAGTCGGCCAGGCCGAAGATGAATCCGCCGTGGACCAGCCCGCTGGCGTCCGCGGCCATGGATTCCAGGCAGCGAAGGCGCACTTCGCTTCGGCCCGGCTCCAGGGAGATGGGCTCCCCGCACAGGGAGCGGTCGATGCTTTCGTGGGTCTTGATATCCATACATTCCTCTTTTGGGGGGCGGCGAACGCCGGGACCGGGGGGAAACGCGTACCCCGGCCCCGGCATGAATCCGCCTCTCGGTTAATCGAACAGGTCTTCCAGCTCGTCGAAGACGTACTTCATGTACATCATCTTCGGGGAGCCGCCCATGGCTATGGCCAGCATGGCGGCCTGCATGATCTCCTCCTTGGTCGCGCCGTGGCTGGCCGCGCCCTGAATGTGGAGGGAGATGCACATCTCGCACTGCGACATCATGGAACAACCGATGTGGATGAGTTCCTGCGTCTTGTGGTCGATGGGACCGAACTGGCTGATCTCCTTGGTGAAGGCAATGTAATTGGGGAACACGTTCCCGGCTTTGGTCTGCATCTTGGACAAGGTCATTGCCGCTTTTTCCGCTGCATCCATTGGATTTCTCCTAAAGGTTGTGGTTGAGATGCAGGGATAAAGCAAGGAGCATGCCCGGGTAATTTTTATCTGTAAATCCAATGTTTTTGTAAGAAAACCATCCTTTCAAGGGCCGGTAAACGGCCCGCCCCGTGTTCCCAACGCGAACATTGCCCGAAAATCGAACAGGTCCCCTCGGCTCAGAACAGGCAGTCCAGCAGGACGGGCAGGGTCACGCCGTTCAGGTATTCGCCGAGCGGCAGGCCGGAAAGCCGCTCCTCAAGGGCCGTTCGCTCGTGGGCGCAACCCTCGATGCGCCGCTCCAGGGGGTCGATGTCCCGGACCCCGAAATAGTCGCCGAACAGCCGCGCCTTGACGATCAGCCCCTTCTTGACCTGCATGTTCACGTCCAGCAGTCCGCCGGGGGTGCGGGTCCGGCGGGAGAAGTTGTAGGCGGGCGAGGAGCCGAAGTTCCACTCCCAGGTGCGGTAGCGCGCGGCGGCCAGCGCCTCGATGGACGCCTGCTCCTCGGCGCTCAAGACCATGTCGTCCATGGGCGTGTGGCCGGAGACGTGGTCCATGAGCGCCTTGATGAAGGCGGTCACTTCCATGGGCGCGGGCAGATGGCTGGAGATGTTGGTCACCCGCGAGCGGACGCTCTTCACCGCCTTGTCGCGGTACTTCTCGGGGTCGGTGCGCAGCGCGCCGGACAGGTCGGCCATGTCCGAGGCGAAGAGCAGGGTGCCGTGGTGCAGGATGCGCCCGGCATGGAAATGTTGGGCATTGCCGGAGAACTTCTTTCCGTCTATGAGCAGGTCGTTGCGGCCGGAAAACTCGCACGCCACCCCCATGGCCCCGAGGGCCTGCTGGATGGGCGCGGTGAACCGCTCGAAGTCCAGCCCCTGCGAGGGGTTGCCCCGGGTGATGAAGGTGAAGTTGATGTTCCCCAGGTCGTGGAACACGGCACCGCCTCCGCTCAGGCGGCGGACCACGGGGATGCCGCGCGTCCGGGTGAAGGCTTCGTCGATCTCGGCCAGGGTGTTCTGGTTCCGCCCGACGATGACCGCGGGCCGGTTGCGCCAGAGCATGAAGACGTC
The DNA here is from genome assembly GCF_001563225.1 of Pseudodesulfovibrio indicus. Classification (NCBI taxonomy): domain Bacteria; kingdom Pseudomonadati; phylum Thermodesulfobacteriota; class Desulfovibrionia; order Desulfovibrionales; family Desulfovibrionaceae; genus Pseudodesulfovibrio; species Pseudodesulfovibrio indicus. The sequence continues at coordinate 3,529,530 of NZ_CP014206.1, read as the reverse complement.
CTCGTCCGAGCGGGTCAGCAGCCATTCCTCGGCTGCCAGGTTGAAGGCGGGGTCCGTGACCGGGTTGTGGATGTATCGCATGTCCGCTCCTTTTTCGGGGGCTTTGCAAAAGACGGGCCTCGACGGCCGCCCTGTTCTGGCGCGGTCTTGTCGCGCTGTCAACCCGGTCCGGAATGTGCAATGGTGCGGGGCGTAATCAGGCGGAAAAGTGCCGCTGTGCGAAAGCGGGACAAACCTACAGGGAGCGATTCGTGGCGGAGTGCATAGATGTGACCTTGGTGGCCAACGCGGGCATCCTGGTCCGAGGCGGCGGGACCGGACTGCTGGTGGACGGCATCCACGACCAGGGGGACCACCCCTTCGACCGCGTGGACAGGGACACCCTGGTGCGCATGCGCCAAGGGGACGCCCCGTTCCAGCAGCTGGAATACCTGCTCTTCACCCACGAGCACCCGGACCACTTCACGCCGGGGCTGGTCATGGAGCACCTGCGCTACCGGCGGACCAAGGGGCTGTTCACGCCCGATCCCCGGTGCGGCTCGGTCGAGGCCGTGCTGCTGGCCCGGTTCGCGGGCGAGCTGGGGGTGCCCCAGTGGAACGGGTCCCTGGAGCCGGGCCAGGCCAAGACCTACGGCCTGGGCGAAGGGCTGGGCGTGACGGTCATCGGCGGGGTTCACATGGGCAAGGCGTTCACCGGCGTGCGCAACGACAGCTTCCTGGTCTCGGTGGGGAGCAGCAACCTGCTCTTCACCGGCGACGCGGACCACGTGCCGGAACATTTCGAGAAGGCCCTGGCGGGCGTGAGCCTGGACGCGGCCTTCGTCAACCCCATCTTCTACCACAACCCGGAAGGGCAGCGGTGCATCAACGAGGTCTTCCGCCCGCGCGAGGTGGTCATCTGCCACCTGCCGGACCGCGAGAAAGACACCTACCACCTCTGGTTCACCCTGGAGCGCGCCCTGTCCCGCCACGCCCGCCCCGGCATGCCCGTCCGGGTCCTGACCACCGACTCCCCCTCGCTCAGATTCTGCACCGAGCGGGGCTAGCGGCCCGGGCTGCCGCACCCGGCGGAGGCCCCCATTGTCCCCGCTTGCAGGTCGACCCGCGAAAAAGCGCTTATGATCCCTCATAAGCGCTTTTTCGTTGGAGCCGGGGCCGGAGTCGAGCCGACGTCCTGCCGATGACGAATGTATTGCGGGATTACGTTGTCGGGCGGAGGCAGACTTTCAGTCCCGATCTGGAGACGGCGGTCGCGAATGCTTCGTCAGCCTTTTCCAGGGGGAAGACGTGCGTCACCAGCGGCTGGAGCCGAACCGTTCCCGCCATGGTCAAGGCGATGGCTCGCGGGTAGGTATGCTTCATGCGGCGCACGAGCTTGATGGTCAGCCCTTTGCGGCGGGCTTCGGAGGCGCAGAATGAGGTCCTGTCGTCCCGGGGGATGCCGCCGAGGATGAGCTTGCCGCCCGGGCGGAGGCTGCGGATCGCGGCCTCCACGGCATCATCCTCGCCCGCGATTTCAAAGGCCACGTCCAGGCCGCCCTTGTAGTCCGACCGGATGAGCGGAGCGACCTCTTCGCCGTTCCGTGCGGAACTCGGCTGGGCGCCGAAGGTCCCGGCCAGATTGCGGCGGTGCTCCAGAGGGTCGGTGGCCAGCACCCGCTCGGCGCCCGACGCCAGGGCCAGTTGCACCATGAGCAGGCCGATGGGGCCGCAGCCGAAGACGCCCACCTTGTCGCCCACCCGGATCTTGCCGAGGTCCATGGCATGGAGGGCCACGCCGAGCGGTTCCAGCATCACGCCGTCCTCAAAGGACAGTTCGTCGGGGAGCGGGTGCAGGAGCTCTTCAGGCCAGGCCATCCTTTCACGCAATGCGCCATCGTCCGGGGCGTGTCCGGCGAAGCGCGTGGCTTCGCAGAAGTTGGGGTTGCCCTCGATGCAATGGCGGCAGCGGTTGCACGGGATGGCCGGGTCCACGGCCACGCGCTTCCCCGCGAATTGTCCCGTCAGGGCGACGGCGGAGAATTCATGGCCCAGAATGAGCGGGCGCTCCAGTCTGGCCGAGCCGATGCCCGAGGAGACGAACCAGGTGAGGTCCGAGCCGCAGACGCCCACCGAGGCGATTTGCAGCAGGGCTTCGCCGGACGCGGGACTCGGTTCGGGCTCGTCCAGGAGCCGAATGTCGCCGGGGCCGTAAAGACGCAGGGTTTTCATCGCAATGCCTCGCTTGGCCTACTCGGTAGCCGTTCGCCCGTCATCCTGGGCGTTTTGTTTTGCCGTCCCGACGTCGCCGCCGGAGTAGGCGGTCGACAGGTAGCGTTGCAGCAGGATGAACACGAACAGCAGGACGCCGACCACGATTTTGGTCCACCACGAGCTGAGGGTTCCCTGGAACGTGATGAACGTCTGGATCAGCCCGAGGATCAGGACGCCGATGAGGGTGCCTTCCACGTAGCCCACGCCGCCGGTGAGCAGCGTGCCGCCGATGACCACGGCGGCGATGACGTCCAGCTCCAGGCCCACGCAGGCCAGCGGATAGCCGGACATGGTGTACAGGGAGTAGACCACGCCCGCCAGGGCGCAGAGGAGGCCGTTGAGGGTGAAGATGTATATCTTGGTCCTGCCCACCGGCAAGCCCATGAGGACGGCTGATTGCTCATTGCCGCCGATGGCGTAGGCGTTGCGGCCGAATTTGGTGAAGTGGGAGAGGAACACGCCCAGGGCGAAAATGGCCACGAAGACCATGGCGATGGACGGCACCCAGACCTTTCTCGTCACCTGGAAGCCGAAGTCCACCAGGCTTTCGAAGAAGGGGTGCTTGATGGGGATGGAGTTCAGGCTGAGCAGGAAGGCCAGGCCTCGCGCCAGGAACATGCCGACCAGGGTGACGAGGAACGAGGGCAACTGGAAGAAGTGGATCAGGCACCCCATGGCGCAGCCCAGTACCGCTCCGAGAGCGAGGCAGATCGGGATCGCCAGCATGGGATGCATGCCGTGGTCGTGGACCAGTGTCGCCAGGAGAACGCCGACCAGCGCCACCACGGAGCCGACCGAGAGGTCGATCTCGCCCGAGATGATGACGAAGGTCATGCCGATGGCGATAATGCCGATGAAGGCGTTGTCGATGAACAGGTTGACGAAGACCCGCAGGGAGAAGAAGCCGGAATACATGAACCCGCCGATGGCGTAGATGATCAGGAATACGGCGATGGTTGCGAGAATGGGGATGTTTTTCTGATTCAGGCGGAGTCGCATTATTTTCCGGCCTCCTTTTTCATCAGGCGGCCTGCCAGGATGTTTCTGAAGGTCTCGGATTGGATCAGGGCCACGCAGATGATGACCACGGCCTTGAATACCAGGGTTATTTCAGGAGCGATGCCGCGCGTCAGGATGGTCGTGGTCAGGGACTGGATGATCAGCGCGCCGATGATCGAGCCCGCCACGGTGAAACGGCCGCCCCACATCGTGCCGCCGATGATGACGGCGGCGATGGCGTCCAGTTCGAGAAACAATCCCGCGTTGTTGGCGTCGGCCGCTTTGATGTCCGAGCAGATGATCAGCCCCGCGATGCCCGCGCACAGGGCGCAGAACATGTAGACGGCGACCTTGATCACCTTGGCCCGTATGCCCATGTACAGGCTGGCCTTGGGGTTGGCCCCGATGGCTTCGATGAACAGGCCGAGCGCCGTTCGTCGAGTCAGCAGGTAGGTCGCCGCCAGGGCGACCAGCACCAGGATGATGGGGAACGGAATGCCGAAGAGAAAGCCGCCACCGATGTATTGAAACGGTTCATGGATGAAGACCAGGATCTGGCCTTCGGTGACCAGCTGGGCGATGCCGCGCCCGGCCACCATCAGGATGAGCGTGGCGATGATGGGCTGGACGCCGACGTAGGCCACGAGCACGCCGTTCCACAATCCCGCCGCCAACGAGACGATCAGCGGGATGGCGATGACCTGGAACAGGGGGGTCAGCTCGCCGTATTCGATGACGCCCTTGACGTAGTCCGGCCGGATGAGATGGGCGGCGATGGCCCCGGAGATGGCGATGACCGCGCCCACGGACAGGTCCACGCCGCCGGTGGCGAACACCAGCGTCATGCCGATGGACACGAGCATGACCGGCGCGCCTCGGTTGAGGATGTCGATAAGGCTGCCGAACAGGTGCCCGTCCTTGATCTCGATGTGGAAAAAGCCGGGCGTGAACAGGATGTTGAATATGATGATTGCGGAAAGGGCGACAAGCGGCCAGATCAGCTTGGCCGTGGCCTCGTTCTGCAGAAAGGACGGCTTCAGGCTCATTGTTTTCCTCCCTGCGCGATAATCTTCATGATCTTGGATTCCTCTATCTCGTCGCCGGAGATCTCATCGACGACTTCGCGGTCTCTCAGCACGGCGACCCTGTCCGCGCAGGATATGATTTCTTCCAGCTCACTCGATATGAACAGCACGGCCATTCCGGCCCGGCTGAGTTCGACGATCAGTTTTTCGATCTCCGCCTTGGCGCCGACATCGATGCCCCGGGTGGGCTCGTCGAGGATCAGGAACTCCGGGTCCGAGGCGAGCCAGCGGGCCACGATAACTTTCTGCTGGTTGCCGCCGCTGAGATCGCCGACCTTCTGGTTCTGGCTCGATGCCTTGATGTCCAACATCTTGATATACTTGTCAACGATCTCGCTCTGGCGCTTGGGGGAGAGCTTGTTGAAGATTCCCGACCGCGCCTGCAGGGCGAGGATGATGTTTTCGCGGACCGAAAGGTCTTCGATGATCCCCTCCGATTTGCGGTCTTCCGGGCAGAGGCCGAAACGATGGGCGATGGCCTTGCGGGGGGAGTTCAAGACCTCGCTCTTGTCGTTAATGTACAGGTTGCCCTGCTGCGCCTTGTCCACGCCGAACAGCAGGCGGGCCGTTTCCGTCCGCCCGGAGCCGAGCAGGCCGGCCAGCCCCATGACCTCTCCCTTGCGGATCACCAGGTTGAAGGGCGACATGGCCCCCTTGCGGCCCAATCCCTGGGCTCGCAGGAAGCAGAGGTTGTTCCCGGTGCCGCAGTCCTTGGGCGCTTTTTTGTCCGCTTTCTGGAGGGATTCGATGCTCTTGCCGAGCATCATCTCGATCAGCTGCAGCTTGGGCAGCTCCGCCACCGGTTTCTCGCCGACGAGTTTGCCGTTTCGCAAGACGGTGATGGTATCGGAAATTTCGTAAACCTGGCCGAGGAAGTGCGTCACGAAGACGATGGCGATGCCCTGGGACTTGAGTTTCTTGAGCACGGTGAAGAGACGTTCGGTCTCGGCGGCGTCCAGGCTCGAAGTCGGCTCGTCCAGGATCAGGATGCGGGCCTGGATGTCCAGGGCGCGGATGATGGCCACCAACTGCTGGATGGCGATGGAGTAGGAGGACACCGGCTGGGTCACGTCGATGTCCAGATCGAGTTTCTTGACCGCTTCCTCGGCCCGCCGGTTGAGGGTGGGCCAGTCGATGGCCCCGAAGCGCTTCGGTTGGCGGCCGAGGTAGATGTTCTCCGCCACCGACAGGTGGGGGATCAGATTGACCTCCTGGTACACGGTGCTGATGCCGTGCTTGGGGGCCTGCTCGGGCGAACCGAACTCGAAGGGCTGCCCTTCGAGGAGCATCTCCCCGGTGTCCTTCTTGTACAATCCGGTCATGACCTTGATCAGCGTTGATTTCCCCGCGCCGTTTTGGCCCATCAAGGCGTGAATTTCCCCGCGGCGCAGCGTGAAATCCACGTCCTGCAAGGCCTTTACGCCGGGGAAACTCTTGCTGAGGCCCTTGATTTGAAGGATCGCATCCTGGTTGTTCGACATTCCCTGCTCCGATACTCGTGATAAGATGTCCGACGCGCTGGTTGGCGTTGAGAGCTCCGGGCGGCCCGAGCGGGCCGGCCCGGAGCTCGTGATTTGATCTTACGGAGCCCCTGGCGGGGCAAATCCAACGCTAGTACTTGCGGTTAGGCAGTTCCTTGGCGGCGACTTCCTGGGGGAAGACGCCTTCGTTGGTCACGATGCGCTTGGGCAGGGTCTTGCCGGCCATGAGGTCTTCAACGGCGTCGAAGAGCTGGGGTCCGAGCAGGGGGCTGCACTCGACGGTGCAGTTGAGCTTGCCTTCGATCATGGCTTCGAATGCGCCGCGCACGGCGTCGATGGACACGATGATGATGTCCTTGCCGGGCTTCAGGCCGAATTCCTCGATGGCCTGGATGGCGCCGATGGCCATGTCGTCATTGTGGGCGTAGAGCACGTCGATCTTGGCGCCTTCGGCCTTCAGGAAGGCTTCCATGACTTCCTTGCCCTTGGAGCGGGTGAAGTCGCCGGACTGGGACTTGATGACCTTGAACTGGGGGTAGTTCTTCATGACTTCTTCAAAACCGGTCTTGCGGTCGATGGCCGGAGCGGAGCCGACGGTGCCCTGGAGTTCCACGACGTTGATGACGTCGGAAGACTTGTCGGCGTTCTTGAGCCGGTCATAGTTTTCGGCGAGCCATTTTGCGGAGCGGCGTCCTTCCTCGACGAAGTCGGAGCCCATGAAGGTGACCCACAGGGTGTCGTCTTCGGTGTCAACGGCGCGGTCGGACAGGATCACGGGGATGCCGGCGCGCTTGGCTTCCTTCAGGACCGGGGTCCAGCCGGTTTCGACGACCGGGGAAAAGGCGATGACGTCAACGCCCTGGGCGATGAAGTTGCGGATGGCCTTGATCTGGTTTTCCTGCTTCTGCTGGGCGTCGGAGAATTTCAGTTCGATGTTGGGGCGCTTGGCCGCTTCGGAAGTGATGGATTCCGTGTTGGCGACGCGCCAGGCGCTTTCAGCGCCGATCTGGGAAAAGCCCACCACGATCTTGTCTTTGGCCAGAGCCGGAGCGGCGAGGAACATCCCGACCGCCAGCGCCAGTGCACAAATCATCATCAATTTAGTAGCCACGTTTTTCATAATACCTCCAAATGATGTTGAATCACTCAAACCTACCTCTAGGCAACAGTCCCTGAATCAACTGCCCGGGACTGGGGCAACCACTTCGCAGATAGAAGCAGCAATTCCGCTTTATCACGCCGCAACGGGTCATAAAGTCAGAGCAAATATCGAACCGAATCGCGACGTTGGACCCGGCGAAGCGGGCGGTCCGTTCGCAATGCGTTGAATGGAGCCGGTTCCCGACGTTTTTGTCAGCATTGACGTGATTGTAATAAAAGTGATCACTCTCTGGCGGACAAGCTCGCCTTTCGGTGATTAGAGCTTTTATTTCGGTAAGTTATGCCGTTTTTCAAGATGTTCCGTGAACGTTGACGTAATATGGCGAATGTGTAACATTTTCACACATGGTGTGAAAGTGTGTATCCGAGGTTCACACTTTCTTCAGACGAATCAATCGGCACAGGGTGGAGAAATGGGAAAGGAAATTCTGATTGTCGACGACAACCTCAAGCTGTCGAGCAGCCTGGCCCGCAACTTCGAGCAACTCGGATATCTCGTGCACGAGGCGCCCAATTCGCGCCGGGCGTTCGGCGCGCTGGAAAGCGGTTCCGTGGGGGTCGTGCTCCTCGACATCATGTTGGGGGAAGAGGACGGCCTGGCCTTGCTCAAGGACATGGTCGAGCGGTATCCGGGGCTGCCGGTCATCATGATCACGGGCTTCGGTTCCATCGAGTCCGCCGTGACCTCGGTCAAGCTCGGCGCCTACGACTATGTCCAGAAACCGCTCGATTTCAACAAGCTGCTGAAGATCGTGGAGAACGCCATCAAGCTCGGGGAGCTGGAGCAGGAGAACTCGACCCTGCGGGACAGGATCGTGGAGCTTTCCGGCAGCATCGTGACCGGCAACGACGAGGTCCTGGCCGTGTGCGAGAAGGCCAAGAAGCTGGCGGGCACGAACATCTCGGTCCTCATTCTGGGAGAGAACGGCACCGGCAAGGAGCTGCTGGCCAACCTCATCCACAACAACTCGCTCCGGGCCTCGAAAAAGATGGTCACGGTCAACAGCGCAGCTTTCCCGGACAGCCTGCTGGACAACGAGTTGTTCGGCCATGAGAAGGGCGCGTACACCGGCGCGCAGAGCCGGTTCATCGGCATCATCGAGCGGGCGGGGGATACGACGCTCTACCTGGACGAGATCGGCGACATGTCCATGTCCACCCAGGCCAAGATCCTGCGGGCGCTCCAGAATCAGGAGATCCGCCGCATCGGCGGGACGGAATCCATCAAGGTGGACATTCGGCTCATCACCTCCACCAACAGGGACCTGGACAAGCTCATCAGCGAGAAACGGTTCCGGCAGGACCTGTACTATCGGCTGAACGCGGCCATCCTCAAGCTGCCGCCGCTGAGGGAGCGCCGCGACGACATCCCCCTGCTGACCGAGTATTTCCTGGCCCAGTTCTCGGCGGAGAACGCCAAGGAAGTCCGTTCCGTGTCCGGGGAGGTCATGGAGCGGTTCATGGAATACGCCTGGCCCGGCAATGTCAGGGAATTGAAGAACACCATCAACTATGCGGCCACTCTGGCCGTGGCCGACTGCATCAATCTCGAAGACCTGCCCACCCCGCTGATGGAGAGGAAGCGGCAGGGAGGGCGGGGGTCCATGCTCATGGAGGCCGAAAAGCGGCTTATCCTGCGCACGCTCAAGGAAACCGGGAACAACAAGCGTAAGGCCGCCATGGTCCTGAACATCAGCCGCAAGACGCTGTACAACAAGCTGAAGAAATATGAGATCGACCAATATGCCTGAGAACGGTCCGGGTGAAGCGGTCCTCAGGCTGGAAGACGTGGCCTGCGGCGTGGGGCACATCCATGCCCTGCGCAATGTGAACCTCGACATCGGCCCCGGGGAATTCCATGTGGTCATCGGCGATCATGGCGCGGGCAAGTCCTCTCTGGCCAACCTCACGGCGGGGCTGCTCCGGCTCAACTCCGGGCGGCGGTTCTACAACGGCACCGCATACCCCAACCTGAGTCAGCGGGAGGCGAGGAAACTCAAGATCGAGCTGGTCTGCCAGGAGACCCATCTTATCAACTGCCTGACCGTGACCGACAATCTGCTCATACCCGACCTGATCAAGAGCAAACCGTTTTTCTTCAAGAAACGGGCGTGGCACCGGGAATGCGGGGACATCCTGAAGAAGTACGGCTTCGATTTTTCCCCGGAGACCCTGGTTCAGGAATTGCGTCCGTCGGAGCAGCTCATCGTCTATTTCCTGCGGAGCGTCCTGCGCAAGCCGCGCCTTCTGGTGCTGGACGCCATCCTGGAGCAGCTGTCCGCCGAGGACCTGGACAAGGTGCTTCACGTCCTGGCCGCCTTGAAGGAGGAGGGCACGGCCATCCTCTGCCTTGCCCACGGCATCGACGAGGTGGCGTCGCTGGCCGACAGGGTGACCATCCTGCGCAACGGCAAGACCATCGTCACCGAATCCATCGAGAACGTGGACAAGGTCAACCTGATCAAGCTGTGCTACAGCCAGCTGGCCGAGCATGCCAAGGCCGGGGACTCGCGCGAGTTCTATCAGCTCCTGCGCTACAACGAGGCCATCCTGCAAAAGCTGCCGATCAACCTTGTGGTCGTGGACAACGACAACCGCATCAAGATGATCAACGACAATGGCCGGAATTATTTCGAGCTCGGCGATGCCGACTACAGGAAACTCCGCATCGACGACCTGTTTCCCCTGGGCGACGGCAAAGCGCTGCCCCTGATCAAGGGCGCGTTCGCGGAGCAGCGGGAGGCGGCGTTTTATGCCGTGCCCACCACGGTCGGTGAAAAGGAGACCACGGCGGACATCAAGATCCTGCCCATCGGCGACGGCGCGTTCTTCATCGGCAACATCCTCATCGTCGAGGACATCTCCCGGCAGGAAACGCTGCGCCAGCAATTGACCATGGCCGAGAAGCTGGCCTCGGTGGGCATCCTCTCGGCGGGCGTTGCCCACGAGATCAACAACCCCTTGGAGATTATTTATAATCACCTGAATTATCTGAAGTTCAACCTCGAAAAGACGCAGGTGGCCGAGACCATCGACCTCATCGAGGAAGAGTTGGAGGACATCAAGCAGATCGTCAGCAACCTGATCTCGTTTTCCGACCGAACCCGTGTGGTCATCGAGGAGATCGACATCAGCGAGCTGCTGCTGTCCATCATCGCCCTGCTTCGGATCGACGCGCGGCGGCGCAACATCGAGATCCGGTTTTCGCCGCCCGATTGTCCTGTGGTGGTCGAGGCCAGAAAGAACGAGATCAAGCAGGTCCTGCTAAATCTCTTCAGAAACAGCTTCGAGGCGGCCGGCGACGCGGGAACCATCCGCATCGAAACCGACATGGTGGAGGAGGGCGGAAAGCCCCTGGCCCGCATCCGGTTCATGGACGACGGGTGCGGCATCCTCGACGAGGACCCGAGCAACATCTTTCTGCCGTTCTATTCGTCAAAGCTCGGCAAGGACACCAATCTCGGGCTCGGGCTTTCGGTGAGCTACGGCATCATCAGCAAGTACAACGGCTCCATCGAGGTCAAGAACAGGGAGGCGGGAGGCTGCGAGTTCACCATCCTCCTGCCCGGCGTCCCGTGCGAGCCGGATGAGCGCGACTGAGACGGGGTGCTGAATCAGGGGAACAGCGTTCCCACGGCGTCGGAGGTCAGGTCGGCCAGCCCCTTGAGGACCAGGTCCGCTTTCGCCAGTTCTTCCGCCCGGTGCGTGGTGCACACGGCCAGGCACCGCATGCCCGCCGCCTTGGCCGCCTGGACGCCGACCTTGGCGTCTTCGATGACCAGGCATTCGGAGGGCGGCAGGCCCAGGCGCTCGGCGGCCAACAGGAACGTGCTCGGGTCCGGCTTGCCGGGCAGCGCGGAGCCGGAGACCAGCGCCTGAAACGACGCACGCAGACCGATGCCGTCGATGATGGCGTCGATGTTTTCCTGAGGCGCCGAAGAGGCCACGGCCTGGGGAAATCCCGCCCGTTTGAACCGCTCGAGCCATTCGACCACGCCGGGCAGGGGGGCGATGTTGCCCTTGATGTCCTGCCGAAAAAGCTCTTCCTTCAGACCGCCGATGGCGTCCACTTCCTCGTCGGTCGCGTCGCGTTTCAGGAGCAGGGAGATGATCCCCCTGTTGTTCATGCCGAAGGTCTCGTCAAAGAACTCCCGGGTGCAGGGAAGGCCGTATCGTTTCAGGGACGCCTGCCAGGAAACGTAATGGGCTTCGCCGCTGTCCACGATGACGCCGTCCATGTCCCACAGGACGCCGATGCGTCTGCCGTTCTCCATCATGCTCACTCTCCGTTCCTGTTGGTGGATTGGCGCGCGATCACCTCCGGCTGGATGATGATCGTGTCTTTGGCAACGCATTCGTCATCCGGAGTGGTGCCCGCAAGGTACAGGAGCTTGCGGACCGCCAGGTCGCCCAATTGGTGGAAATTCTGCCGGATCGTGGTCAGCGCCGGGGTGAAAAACGCCGACTCCGGGATGTCGTCCATGCCCGCGACGCCCAAGGATTCGGGAACGTTCACACCGCGCAGTCCGGCCTCGTGCAGCACGCCCAGCGCCATCTGGTCGTTGGCCGCGAATACGGCGTCCATTTCGGGGTAGCCTTTCAGGAGGCGGAGGTAGCTCTCCCTGCCGGACGCGGGCGACCAGTCGCCGGCGACCACGGCCCGGTCGTGGACGGGCAAGCCGGCTTCGATCAGGGCCTGCCGCCACCCGCGCTCCCGCTCGATGGATTCCCACCAGTCCCTCGGGCCGTTGATGTGGGCGATGCGGGTGTACCCCCGATCTATGAGGTGCCGGGTGATCTTGTATCCCGCGGCATAGTTGTCGATGGAAACGGTCACGGGCGCGGCCAGCGGGTTGCCCTTGAGAAAGACCAGCGGCGGGGTCTTGGCCGGGAGGGATTGTTGCAGGATGGTCCAGTTCGAGCCCACTTGCGGGGCGGCGCAGATGATGCCGCGCACCTGGTGCGCCATCAGGGAATGGATGAAGGACAGGACGTCGCGGCAGTCCATGGAGGACGTTTCCTTGAGGATGAGGGTGAACCCCCGCTCCTCCGAGGCCCTGGCCACGCCGTTGAGGGTCGTGGCCACGCCGGTGTAGCGGAGCCCGGAAATGATCACGCCCAGGGTGTCGCTCTGCCTGCGCATGCCCCGGGCGATGATGCTCGGCTGGTAGCCCAGCCCGTCGATGACCGCCTGGACCTTGTCGCGGGTCGCATCGGAGACGTCGCTGCGGTTGTTCAACACGCGCGAAACGGTCTGGATGGAGACGTTGCACTCTCTGGCGACGTCCTTGATGGTGACCTTTTTCTGGCTCAGATGCTGTGTCATGGCCTCTGATTACCCGCCTTCAGGCCGGTTTGTAAACAGCGGTTCGGGGGCGTTCCGGCACGGAGCCGGGCCGAACCGTCCAATTGTGGTGCGAGGGTTGACATGATTTTGCGTTGGTATGTAGATATGGCATACCGTGAACGATAACGAAACCCGGCCCGCGTCGACGCCGTCATTGGGTCGAGCCCTGTCCGGGAGGAGGCATAGAAGTATGATATCATTTGACAAGTTCGAGATTTGGTTCGTGACTGGCAGTCAGCATCTCTATGGACCGGAAACCCTGAAACAGGTCGAGAGAAACGCTGCGGAAATCGCCGAGGCCCTGAGCGAGGCGATGCCGGTGAAAATCGTGCCCAAAATCGTGGCCACCCGGTCTCATGAGATCGCCAAGGTGTGCCGGGAGGCCGATGCGGCAGAGGCCTGCATCGGGCTGATCTGCTGGATGCATACGTTCTCGCCGGCCAAGATGTGGATCGCCGGACTCTCCTCCCTGAACAAGCCTTTCGTCCATCTGCATACACAGTACAATCGCGAGATTCCCTGGTCGGACATCGACATGGATTTCATGAATCTCAACCAGTCCGCCCACGGCGACCGCGAGTTCGGCTTCATCTGCTCCCGCCTGCGCCTGAACCGCAAGATCGTGGTCGGGCATTGGCAGGACCGGGACGTCCGTGACGAGCTCGGCGTCTGGGTGCGCGCGGCGGCCGCCGTGGCGGATTCGCGCGGCGCCAAGGTGGCCCGTTTCGGCGACAACATGCGCGACGTGGCCGTGACCGAGGGCGACAAGGTGGAGGCCCAGATCCGGTTCGGTTACGAGGTCCACGGCTTCGGCGTGGGCGACCTGGCCGTTCGGGTCAAGGCCGTTTCCGACGCGGACATCAAGAGCATGGTCGACGAGTATTTCCAGGCCTACGACGTGTCCCGGCTGACCGCCAAGCCCGATGACCCGATGATCCGCGAGGCGGCCCGCATCGAGGTCGGCATGCGCCGGTTCCTGGCGGAGGGCGGGTTCAAGGCGTTCACCACCACCTTCGAGGATTTGCACGGCCTCGCCCAGCTCCCCGGCCTGGCCTGCCAGCGGCTCATGGCCGACGGGTACGGGTTCGGTGCGGAGGGCGACTGGAAGACCGCCATGCTGGTCCGTTCCATGAAGGTCATGGGAGCCGGATTGCAGGGCGGCACATCGTTCATGGAGGATTACACCTACCACCTGCCGGAAAACGGCGAGGCCCTGGTGCTCGGCGCGCACATGCTGGAAGTGTGTCCGTCCATCGCCGGGGGCAAGCCCTCGCTGGAGCTGCACCCCCTGTCCATCGGCGGCAAGGACGACCCGGCCAGGCTGGTCTTCTCCACCAGGAAGGGAGCCGCCCTGAACGCCACCATCGTGGACATGGGCAACCGGTTCCGCATGCTCGTCAACCCCGTGGAGGTGGTCGACACGCCCAGCGATCTGCCCAAGCTGCCGGTGGCGCGCGCCCTGTGGCGTCCGGAGCCGAACCTCAAGGTCTCGGCGACAGCCTGGATTCTCGGCGGCGGCGCGCACCACTCCGGGTTCAGCCAGAGCGTGACCGTCGAGCATCTGCGCGACTTCGCGGAGATGATGGACGTCGAGATGCTGGAAATTGACCGGAACACCGATATCCGGGCTTTCAAGGGCGAGATTCGGGCCAATGAAGTCTATTACAAATAGCCGGAACCAGGGGAGGAGCGGAGCATGAGCGATTCGAAGTATGTCCTGGGACTCGATTACGGCACGGATTCGGTGCGGGCGGTTCTCGTGGACACGGCCACCGGCACCGAGGTCTCGTCCCATGTCTTTTACTATCCCCGCTGGTCAAAGGGAATGTATTGCGACGCGCGGGTGAACCGTTTCAGGCAACATCCGCTGGATTATCTCGAAGGGCTGGAAGGGGCCGTGAAAGGAGCCCTGGCGAGCGGACCCAAGGGTGCCGCCTCCAAGGTCGCGGGCATCAGCGTGGACACGACCGGGTCCACCCCGGTCGCCGTGGACAAGCAAGGCGTCGCCTTGGCGCTTCGCCCGGAGTTCGCGGAAAATCCCAACGGGATGTTCATACTCTGGAAGGATCACACGGCCATTGCCGAAGCGGCGGAGATCAACAGGCACGCCAAGGAATGGGGCGGTGAGGACTTCACCCGTTACAGCGGCGGGGTGTATTCATCCGAATGGTTCTGGTCCAAAATCCTGCACACGCTCCGCGAGGATGAAGCCGTCCGCGATGCCGCCTGGTCCTGGGTGGAGCATTGCGACTGGATTCCCGCGGTGCTGACCGGCGTGACCGACCCCGCAGCGATGAAGCGCAGCCGGTGTGCCGCCGGACACAAGGCCATGTGGAACGAGCTGTGGGACGGCCTGCCCGACGAAACGTTCCTGGCCTCGCTGGACCCGCTTCTGGCCGGTCTGCGCGAGCGGTTGTACCGGGAGACCCATACCGCCGACCTCAAGGCGGGCGGCCTGAGCGACGAATGGGCCGGGCGGCTTGGACTGCGGCCCGGCATCGCCGTGGGCGTCGGCGCATTCGACGCGCACATGGGAGCCGTGGGCGGCGAAATAGCGCCCTACAGCCTGGTCAAGATCATCGGGACGTCGACGTGCGACGTGCTGCTGGCCCCCTCCGACGAGCTGGGCGATACCCTGGTGAAGGGAATCTGCGGCCAGGTGGACGGGTCCGTTCTGCCGGGCATGATCGGCCTGGAGGCCGGGCAATCGGCTTTCGGCGACATCTACGCCTGGTTCAAGCAGCTTCTCCTGTGGCCCCTGACCCTGTTGGGCGAACAGCCCGGCCTCGATGCCGACGCGGCTGCGGCCCTGGAACAGACGCTGGCCGACAGGCTGATCCCCGCCTTGAGCGAGGCCGCGGCCGCCATCCCGCCCGGCGAGACCGCCGAACTGGCCGTGGACTGGCACAACGGACGCCGGACGCCCTTTGCCAACCAGGCGCTCAAGGGCGCGTTGTGCGGC
The DNA here is from genome assembly GCF_001563225.1 of Pseudodesulfovibrio indicus. Classification (NCBI taxonomy): domain Bacteria; kingdom Pseudomonadati; phylum Thermodesulfobacteriota; class Desulfovibrionia; order Desulfovibrionales; family Desulfovibrionaceae; genus Pseudodesulfovibrio; species Pseudodesulfovibrio indicus. Next base: position 3,514,242 of record NZ_CP014206.1, on the reverse strand, counting down.
CTGAATCTGGGCAGCGACGCCCCCCGAATCTTCAGGGCGCTGGTGGAAGCCACCGCCTATGGTGCCCGTCTGATCGTGGAGCGGTTCCGCGAGGAAGGGGTCCCCATCAAGGAGGTCATCGCCATCGGCGGCGTGCCCAAGAAGGCGCCGTTCGTCATGCAGGTCCTGGCCGACGTCCTGGACATGGACATCAAGGTGGCGAAATCCGAGCAGACGGTAGCCCTCGGGGCGGCCATGTTCGCCGCGACCGCCGCCGGTCTGTTCCCCTCGGTGATGGAAGCGCAGAAGGCCATGGGCAGCGGTTTCGACACCGTGTACAGCCCCGACCCGGCGAGCGCCGCCCGCTACCGGGTGCTGTTCGAGAAGTATCGCCATGTGGGCGATTTTATTGAAAACAACCTGACGGAGTAGGCCATGGGACGCTACACTGAGATACGGCGGGAGGCCTTTGAGGCGAACATCCAGATTCCCGCTCTCGGGCTGGCCATATACACTTTCGGCAACGTCAGCGCCTATGACCCCGACTTGGGCGTGTTCGCCATCAAGCCATCGGGCGTGCCCTACGCCGACTTGAAGCCGGAGCACATGGTCGTGGTCGATCTGGACAACGCCGTGGTGGACGGTGATTTGCGCCCGTCTTCGGACACCAATACCCATTCCGTGCTGTACAGGGCGTTCGCGGGAATCCGGGGCATCACGCACACGCATTCCACCTATGCCACGGCATGGGCGCAGGCATGTATGCCCATCCCGGTGTTCGGGACGACCCACGCCGACCATCTCGCCCGTGAGGTGCCGTGCACCGAGGTGATGTCGGACGCCATGATCCGGGGTGATTACGAAACCGAGACGGGCAACCAGATCCTGGCCGCATTCAAGGGACTGTCGCCCGCCGAGGTGGAGATGGTCCTGGTGGCCTGCCATGGCCCGTTCACCTGGGGCGTGTCGGCGGAAAAGGCGCTCTACAACAGCGCCGTGCTAGAGGAAATAGCGCGCATGGCCCTGCTGACCCGGCAGGTCAATCCCGACGCCGGTCCGCTCAAGCCGTCCCTGATCGATAAACACTACCAGAGGAAGCACGGCAAGAATGCGTATTACGGCCAATAGGCCGTTCGCGTGCGGTGCGTCCGTGATCCGGGTCCTGTTGCGGCAGGCCTTCTTCCCCTGCAGTCAAATAAAGACAAGGAGTCTCCCATGGAATTCTTTCTCGATACCGCGAATCTCGATGAAATCCGTGCCGCCACACAACAGGGGTTGGTTGACGGCGTGACCACCAATCCCACGCTGCTCGCTCGCGAAGGCGGCGAATGGCGGTATCAGGCCAAACGTATCTGCGAGGAAGTGGATGGCCCCGTATCCCTGGAGGTTGTCGGCCTGACCGCCGCCGAGATGGAAAGGGAAGCGGAGGACCTCATCGGGTTCGGCGACAATGTGGTCATCAAGCTGCCCATGACCGGCGAGGGCCTCGTTGTCTGCAAGGCGCTGACGGCAAAAAACATCAAAACCAACGTCACCCTCGTGTTCTCGGCCATGCAGGCGCTGCTCGCCGCCAAGGCCGGGGCGACGTACGTCAGCCCGTTCGTGGGCCGTCTGGACGGGCTGTCCCAGGACGGGATGCAGCTTATCGAGCAGATCCGCACCATTTACGACAATTACGGGTTTCCGACGAAGATACTCATCGCCAGCGTGCGCAACCCCCTGCACGTGCTGGACGGGGCGCTCATCGGTGCCGATGTGGCCACGATTCCCTTCTCCGTCATCAAACAGCTCGTGCATCATCCCATGACCGACAAGGGGCTTGAAGCGTTCTTGAAGGATTGGGAAGCGTTCGCCAGGTAGCCCAAGGATGGATGGAACTGCATCGTAGTGGATGCCTGTAGTCATGAAGGGCGTGCTGCCGCCTTTTTTCTACGGCATCCGCGCTATGTCCATTTCTTTTTCAGCGCCATGCGGAATCAGCGCTGTTCCGCACCTCGCGCATGCGATGCACTCTAAATGACGAAGTCCCTCGGTGCTAGAAGGTCCAGTTTAATAAATAGGTTATTCGCGTTGGTCGGTCTTGCGACCTAAAGGATGGCGCTCAAGAGATCGTTGGGCGATCTGAAACCGATCGCACGTGAATCCCCCGCAAACCTCTCCACCAACCGGCCAGATCTCGACGGTGTATCCCGCTTCGACAGAAGTGGTCCAACAAACCGGACCCACTTCTCTACCTCACTCAGATTCCGTGCGTTGATTCATTCTGGTTAAAGGAGGCAGATTAAACAATCTTCTGTCTACCTGTTTTAGCTTTTGGATCCCTATCCCTTGCCACCAACATATATATGACCCTATAAGAATTCTGCTGTTCCCGGATAACCGACTAGTAGTTCTGCCACCTCGGATGGTTGCGGACGTATTCGCAAATAAATATAGCGGAGTTTAGAGATGTTGTATGCCCATACCCAGGAGGGGGCGCCTCAGTCGGAGTGGCAGTTGCTGAGTGATCACCTCGCCGCAGTGGAAAGGTTGGCTGCCAGGTCGTCCGCCGCTTTCGGGGCGGGAGAGTGGGGGCGGATCATCGGTCGACTCCACGACATCGGCAAATGCAATCCGAAATTCCAGATGAGGCTAACGGGGGAGTCTCGGAAACACGCGGATCACAAAGGCCTCGGAGCCAGTCTGCTGGATGGTTTGGGCACCGGGTTCGGCCGTATCGGGGCCTATTGTGTGGCCGGACATCACGGAGGCTTGCCTGATTACTCGCATTCGAAGAACAAGCGTTCTTTGAGGCAAGTCATAGCGGAAGCCATCACCCTGCCTGACGATGTGGAAAATCCCCTCGCGGCTTTCGTCGAACCCGGTTTACCCTTTGTCCCGGAAGATGGCTTTGCATGTTCGTTTTTTACGCGCATGCTCTTTTCGGTCCTGGTAGATGCCGACTTTCTCGACACCGAGCGGTTCATGACTCCGGGCAAGCATGCGTGGCGTGTCCCCGGCCCGTCCATGTACGAGTTGGCGACCGCGTTGGACAAGCGGCTCGCCGCGTTCGATTCCTTGGGCCGCATCAATGGGTTACGGGCGGAAATTTTGGCCCATTGCCGGAACAAGGCGCCCCTCGTGCCTGGGCTGTTCACCCTCAGCGTGCCTACCGGCGGCGGCAAAACGCTCTCATCCATGGCTTTCGCTCTTGATCACGCCCGCCACCACGGTTTGCGCCGCGTGATCTACGTCATTCCCTACACTTCTATTATCGAGCAGAACGCTCGGGTGTTCCGCGACGTGTTCCGGGATCATCCCGGTGCCGTCATCGAACACCACAGCACCTTCGATCCGAGGCATGCCTTCAGCGAAGCTGACAACGCGGGCGAGACCGACGAGGCCCGCCGCCATCGGCTTGCCTGCGAGAACTGGGACGCGCCCGTGGTAGTCACCACCAGTGTCCAGTTCTTCGAGTCGTTCTTCGCGGCCAAACCCTCGCGCTGCCGTAAGCTGCACAACGTGGCCGGGTCGGTGATCATTCTGGACGAGGCCCAGATGCTGCCCGTGGAATATCTGGACCCGTGCCTGCGCGCACTGGAGGAGTTGACGGACCATTACGGATGCAGCGTGGTGCTGTGCACCGCCACTCAGCCCGCCCTGCGCCGCGAGGATTTTGCGGCCAACCGGAGGGCTGGGCGTACACCCGGTCTTACCGGGCTGAACGCGGAACGCGAGCTGGCCCCGGAACCGGACCGCCTGCACGAAGCGTTCAGGCGCACCGAGCTGCGCGACCTGGGCAAGCTCGCCCTGCCCGCCGTCGCGCAGTTGATGAGAAAGCCGGAACAGGTGCTGTGCATCGTCAACACGAGAGCCCGCGCGGCCGAACTGTATGGCATGGTGGAGGACGAGCCCGGCGCTTGTCACCTGAGTGCCCTCATGTGCCCGGCCCATCGTTCGGCGCGGTTGGATGAAATTCGGCGAAAACTGAAAGAGGGTGAACCGTGCCGGGTGGTCAGCACCCAGTTGATCGAGGCCGGGGTGGATGTGTCGTTCCCCGAGGTCATCCGCGAGATGGCCGGGCTGGACTCCATCGTCCAGGCCGCGGGACGCTGCAACCGCGAGGGCGAACGAGAGGGCACAGCTCCGGTGTCCGTATTTTTTCCGGACGAGGGGTTGGGACGCGCCTTCGGAGCCCAGGCGGAGCATACGGCCTCGGTGCTGCGCAACCTCGACGCAGGCGCGGACCCCTTTTCGCCCGCCGCGATCCGCCACTATTTCCGCCTGCATTACTGGCTTCAGGATTCCCTGGACCGCAAGAACGTTCTGGCCGACCTGAATAGCTTGGACCTCGAGTGGCGGTTCCAGGAGGCGCAGCACAAGTTTCGGTTCATCGACAATCCCATGCAGCCGGTGATCATCCCGTGGAATGACCGGGCAAGAAAGCTGATCGACAATTTGCGGTACGTCGAAAATCCCGGCGGCCTCCTGCGCGAACTGCAACAGTACACGGTGCAGGTCTACGAGGGGCAACTGCGCGCCCTGGACCACGCCGGAGCAGTGGAATGGGTGGCCGACACTTATGCGGTGCTGTGCCGCATGGAGCACTACGACGACCGGCTCGGCCTGACTGTTCCAGGGGAGTGGAGGGGGGAGGATTTTTTGATTTAGGGACCACAACAAGGAGGTGACCGTTGTGTCAGGAATAAAGCTCAGGGTCTGGGGCGACTACGCCTGCTTCACCCGGCCGGAGATGAAGGTTGAGCGCGTCAGCTATGACGTGATGACACCGTCTGCCGCCCGGGGGATTCTGGAGGCCATCTACTGGAAACCGTCCATCCGCTGGGTTGTGGACCGCATCCACGTCATGCGGCCCGTCCGGTTCGACAATGTGCGCCGCAACGAGGTGGACGCCAAGGTGCCGGTGGGCAGCGTTAAAACCGCCATGAAGGGCGGCGACAAGCCCTTGCAGCTCTTCATCGAAGACAGCCGTCAGCAGCGGGCCGCCATGGTTCTGCGCGACGTGGAGTACGTCATCGAGGCGCATTTCGAGTATACGTCGGACGAGGACCGGAACGACGGCAAGCACCTGGACATGTTCAACCGCCGCGCAGCCAAGGGGCAGTGCTTTCACCGGCCCTACCTCGGCTGCCGCGAGTTCGCGGCGTTCTTCGAGCCGATAGAGGGCGACGTGCCCGTTTCGCCGTTGGCGGACGATCCGGCGCGCGACCTCGGCTGGATGCTCTACGACATCGACTACGCGCGCGACATGGCTCCTGTCTTCTTCCGCCCGGCCCTGGAGGGCGGAGTGGTGGAAGTGGCAAAGGCCCTGGCCCGCGAGGGGGTGGCGTCATGATCCTCCAGGCGTTGAACGGCTATTACGAACGGCTGTTGGCTGACAGTTCGTCGGCAATTCCAGAATTTGGCTTTAGTGTTGAATCTGTCGCGCATTGCGTGATTTTGGCAAAGAATGGAGATGTAGTTGGTGTTCACGACCTTCGGGAGAGAGACGGCAACCGCGTTGTATTGAAAAAGGTGGTAGTCCCCAAACCTCCTAAAGAGCGATCAGGAACAAAGGCACCAGCCTATTTCCTTTGGGATAAATCAAAATATGTAATTGGATGCGATGTTGACCCCAAAGGGAATCGTCAATTTCATACGTTCGCTTTTGACGACTTCGCCAAACGGCAATTTGGACTTCTGGAAGGCGTCGAGGATATGGGAGCTAAGGCTTTCTCTGAGTTCGCCAAGAAACGGAAACTCGGCGACATTCCTTCCTGGGCAAACGATGATGTCATGAGCGGACGTTTCATGGTATTTCAGCTGGATGGTGAACCTGGATTTCTTCATGAAAGAGAGGGGTTGAGGAGGATATGGCTGCAACATCTGGAAAAGGAAGCCCCTGAGGATGTCGGTCAGTGCTTGATAACTGGCTTGAGTGGTCAAGCTATTGCCTATACACATCCGCAAATCAAGAATGTTCAGGGAGCGAATACAGCAGGGGCGGCCTTGGTGTCATTCAATGCAACAGCCTTTGAGTCTTATAATAAGGGTAAAGGGAACCTGAACGCCCCGGTCTCGGAGCGGGCGGCCTTTGCCTACACCACGGCCCTGAACCATCTGCTGGCCCCGGAGAGCCCGCGCAAGCTGCGCGTGGGCGACACCACCGTAGTCTTCTGGACCGAGGCGCGCGGCGAGGCGGAGCGGTTCTTCAACTTCGCCATGGGCGGCCGGCACGCGGAAGACGACAGCCTGGCCCGGCGGCTGGAGGGCTACCTCTCGGCCGTGACCAAGGGCAAATACCCAGAGGAGCTTGGCGATTCCCGAACGCCGTTTTACGTGCTCGGTCTCTCGCCCAACGCGGCCCGGCTCTCGGTGCGTTTCTGGCACGTGGGCACCGTGGGGGACATGGCCGCCCATCTGGGCGAACACTACCGCGCCCTGGCCCTGCAGCGGAGGTTCGACAGCGATCCGGAACACCCGAGCCCGTGGCATCTGCTCAAGGAGTTGGCCCCGCAGCGGGACTCGAAAAACATGTCGCCCTTGCTCTTCGGCCAGTTCGTCCGGTCCGTGGTTCAGGGGTTGGCCTATCCGCAGACCCTGCTGTCCGCCGCCATCGGCCGCATCCGGGCCGACAAGGAGGTCAACTACCTGCGGGCGGCGGTGATCAAGGCCTTTCTCGTTCGCAACAGAAAACAGGAGATTCCCATGACCCTCGATACCACCAACACGGACATAGGCTACCGCCTCGGTCGGCTGTTTGCCATTGTCGAACGTATCCAGGAGGAGGCGGTTCCCGGCGCCAACGCCACGGTGAAGGATCGTTTCTTCGCGTCCGCCGCCGCCACCCCGGCCCGGACCTTTCCGATCATCGTCAAGAACGCCCAGCATGGGTTGGCCAAGATCCGCAAGGACAAGCCGGGTTGGGCGATCAACCTAGACAAGGCGATCCAGGAGATCGTGGGCGGCATCGACGCCGCAACCGGCTTCCCGGCCTCCATGCCGTCGGATAAGCAGTCCATGTTCATTCTCGGCTACTACCAGCAGCGTCAGGACTTTTACACCAAAAAAGAAAAGAATACGGAGGACTAGATCATGGCCGCCATCAATAATCGCTACGAGTTCGTCTATCTGTTCGACGTGGAGAACGGCAACCCCAACGGCGACCCGGACGCGGGCAACACCCCGCGCATCGACCCGGAGACCGGACATGGCCTGGTCACCGACGTCTGCCTCAAGCGCAAGGTCCGCAACTATGTGGACATAGTGAAACAGGGGGCCGAGGGGTACAACATCTATGTGGCCGAGAAAGGCGTGCTTTCCCAGACCCGCGAGCCCGCCTACAAGACCGAGGAGGTCAAGAAGCTCAAGAAGAAGGATGAGCAGATAGCGGCCGCGCGCCAGTGGATGTGCGGTAATTTCTTCGACGTGCGCACCTTCGGCGCTGTCATGTCCACCAAGGAGAACAATTGCGGCCAGGTGCGCGGGCCGGTGCAGCTGACTTTTGCCAAGAGCATCGAGCCCATCGTCCCGGCCGAGGTGTCCATCACCCGCATGGCCGTGGAGACCGCCAAGGAGGCCGAGGCGCAGGAAGGCGACAACCGCACCATGGGCCGCAAGCACATCGTGCCCTATGGCCTGTACCGCGCCGAGGGGTTCATCTCCGCCAACCTGGCGCAGGGCGACAAGGGCACCGGCTTCTCCGAGGCCGATCTTGATTTGCTTTGGCAGGCCCTGGCCAACATGTTCGACCACGACCATTCTGCGGCCCGGGGCAAGATGAGCCCGCGCGGCCTGATCGTCTTCAAGCACCAGGACGCCCTGGGCAACGCCCCGGCCCACAAGCTGTTCGAGGCCGTGACCGTGACCCGCAAGGCGGGCGACGGCCCGGCCCGCTCCTTTGCCGATTACGAGGTGGCCGTGGACAAGGCGGCCATTCCCGGCACGGTGGAACTGGATGTGAAGTTCTAGCCGTGGACCAAACCCTGCCTCTTTCCGCTCTGCAGCACTATCTGTACTGCCCGAGGCAGTGCGCGCTCATTCACGTGGAAAAGGTCTGGGAAGAGAACCGGTTCACCGCCGAGGGGCGGCTTTTGCACCTCCGCGCCGATTCCGGGGCAACCGGGCGGCGCGGAGGCATTGCCGAGGATCGGTCGGTGCCGCTGCGCAGCGACCGCCTCGGCCTCTACGGCGTGGCCGATGTAGTGGAGCTGCGGCCCGGCCCGGACGGACGCGAGCGGCCCTATCCCGTGGAATACAAGCGGGGCAGCCCCAAAGTGGAGGACTGGGACCGGGTGCAACTCTGCGCCCAGGCCATGTGCCTGGAGGAGATGCTCGGGGTAACCATACCGGAGGGGGCCATCTTCTACGGTAAGCCCCGGCGCAGGGAGCGGGTCGTTTTCGAAAAAGTCCTACGCGTTTTGGTGGAGAAGGCTTGCGGCGACATGCACGCCATGATCGAGGGCGGAGAAGTGCCCCCCGCCGAGGTCGGCAAACGCTGTCGGGGCTGCTCGCTGGCGGGAGCCTGCATGCCCGGGGCATCGGCCCGAGTCGAAAGCTATCTTCTCAAGGGGTTGGAATAGTGAAAAAGCTTCTGAACACGCTCTACGTCACCTCGCAGGGCACCTATCTGTCCAAGGATGGCGAATGCGTGGTGGTTCGCACCGAGGATGGGGAGAAGCATCGGTTCCCGGTCCATGTGCTGGACGGCATCGTCTGCTTCGGCAATGTGTTGTGCAGTCCGTTTTTGCTGGGCCATTGCGGCGAAGCCGGGCTTGCGGTGTCGTTTCTTACCGAACGGGGCAGGTTCCTGGCCGGGGTGCGCGGCCCGCAAAGCGGCAACGTATTGTTGCGGCGGGCGCAGTATCGGCTGGCCGATGATCCGGTGGAAAGCGCGCGGCTGGCCCGTGCGGTCATCGCGGCCAAGGTGGCCAACTCTCGCGCCGTGCTGCGCCGTTGCCTGCGTGATCACGGCGACCGCGTGCATGCCGCGGCTATAGGTCGGGCGGTGTCGGTGCTGGACGACTGCGCAGGGCGCTTGCGCATGCCTGTGGACATGGATGAGGCCCGAGGCATGGAGGGCAGGGCGGCGGCCGCCTATTTCGAGGTGTTCGGGCACATGATACTTGCAGAAGATCCGGCGTTCGCCTTTGGCGGGCGCAATCGTCGGCCTCCGCTGGATGCGGTGAACTGCCTGTTGTCTTTTGTGTATACCCTGCTGGCGCACGATGTGCGCTCCGCGCTGGAGGCGGTGGGGATTGATCCGCAGGTGGGTTTTTTGCATCGCGACCGGCCGGGCCGCCCCGGGCTGGCGCTTGACCTGATGGAGGAGTTCCGCCCGTTTCTGGCTGATCGGCTGGTGCTCTCGCTGATCAATCGGGCCGAGGTGCGCGGGCGCGGGTTCGTCCGCAAGGAGAGCGGGGCGGTCTTCATGGACGACGATACGCGAAAGGTGGTGCTGACCGCCTGGCAAAAACGCAAGCAGGACGAAGTGATGCATCCATACCTTAAGGAGCGGTTGCCGTTGGGGCTTGCGTTTCATATTCAGGCCCGGCTCATGGCGCGGGCCGTGCGCGGCGACCTGGACGGATATCCGCCGTTTTTTTGGAAGTGACCCATGCTGGTGCTAGTGAGTTATGACGTGAGCTTCGAGGATGAAGGCGGCAAGCGGCGGCTGCGCCGCATTGCCAAGGTCTGCCAGGACTTCGGCCAGAGGGTGCAGTATTCGGTATTCGAGTGCGTGGTTGATCCGGCGCAGTGGACGCGTTTACGTCACCGGCTGCTGGAAGAGTATGACGAGGAGCGTGACAGCTTGCGTTTTTATTTTCTCGGCAAGAACTGGCAGCGCCGGGTTGAGCAGCACGGTAGCGGAAGCAGCTATGACCCGGAAACAGACACGTTGATATTGTAGCGCGAACCCCAAGCGGTTGGAAAAATCCAGGGAGGTTCGCAACCCTTGGGGTGTCAAGGATAACAGCCCGTTGCGCTACCGCTGATGAGTAAGCGAGCCTTCGGGGCCTTAAGCGGACATGGTTTCGCGGACAAACGGCTGAGGAAGCCCGCGCCGCAAGGCTTTGCTGCCGCACTGTCGCCCCCCACCCGGGGGCGTGGATTGAAAACAGATGGCGCGACGGCGGCCGGTATTGCGGGGCTGTCGCCCCCCACCCGGGGGCGTGGATTGAAAAATCTTCGGCCATCCATGTCGTCTCCTCATCTGCCGTCGCCCCCCACCCGGGGGCGTGGATTGAAAAACTTTCAGTCACAGGTAAACCACATTGCCAGTTGTCGCCCCCCACCCGGGGGCGTGGATTGAAAAATTATCAGGCCGAAGGTTGAACTTGACGAGAGTGGTCGCCCCCCACCCGGGGGCGTGGATTGAAAACTGCACGTCGAGGAAGGTTGCAACTCCGTAATCGAAGTCGCCCCCCACCCGGGGGCGTGGATTGAAAACGCACTTTCCATGGCCGCCTTGATATTCTTGCGGCCAAGTCGCCCCCCACCCGGGGGCGTGGATTGAAAATGCACGGCAATCCGCCGCGCGGCTGTCACAGCAGTCGCCCCCCACCCGGGGGCGTGGATTGAAACAGGCGCATTGCAGAGATTGTGGCGGACAACAACAGTCGCCCCCCACCCGGGGGCGTGGATTGAAACCATGCAAAACTGGATTTTATATGCGGACATCAAATGTCGCCCCCCACCCGGGGGCGTGGATTGAAACCAGCCCTGCGCGTCACAGAGCGCGGCCCACTCGACGTCGCCCCCCACCCGGGGGCGTGGATTGAAACCGGTTGGGCGGTTTGGGCTGCTGGTTGACTACCCGTCGCCCCCCACCCGGGGGCGTGGATTGAAACACTTATTCTGCTTGATGCGCTGGAGGATTTACACGTCGCCCCCCACCCGGGGGCGTGGATTGAAACTCGTCTTTTCCCCGGGCGCGGCGGGCGTGCCGGAGGTCGCCCCCCACCCGGGGGCGTGGATTGAAACTTGAGCTCACCTTTCATGAGTCTGGCCAGGATGTGTCGCCCCCCACCCGGGGGCGTGGATTGAAACCGCTACGTCATTACCAACCTGGGCGACCCGGTGGTGTCGCCCCCCACCCGGGGGCGTGGATTGAAACCTCCGCTGCTTGGCCCGCATCTTCCGGGCCGCTTGTCGCCCCCCACCCGGGGGCGTGGATTGAAACATCGGTCTTGCCCGCCTCGACGAACTCTTCGCTGTCGCCCCCCACCCGGGGGCGTGGATTGAAACTGTGCAGTTGCTCATAATTGCCTCATGCTTTTGGTCGCCCCCCACCCGGGGGCGTGGATTGAAACCCCTGACCGACCAGCAGAAGCGCAAGGTTTTCGGCGTCGCCCCCCACCCGGGGGCGTGGATTGAAACCCGGCCATGGCGCAGATCGCGGAAAGTCAGGCCCTCAATCTGGGCGGCGGCGAGCGTCCTTCTCATTGCAATGGTGATGGCGTTTGGAGTCATGCCGAACACCGAGCCGGTAATATTTCGAGGGATGCTCGTCAGCACGGCCAGGGCGTCGGGTGATAGTGGGACTGTTCGCTCGGACTTATTTTTGGTGCTTTCGAGGTAGAGCGTCTTCGTCTTCAGGTCGACGTTTCCTCATCGCAAGCCTGCGATTTCCTCACGGCGCATCGCCGTTGCCAGAGCGAACTGAACAAGAGCTCGGAACTTGTCGCCACAGGCGGCCAAGAGCCGTTCCTCTTCGCTCTTGGCGTCCTCGACACCCTCAGGAGCGGGGTAAATGTCGCCGGGTCCGTCCGCCGGTCAGTTTGGGCTTGTTGCTCGCCCTTTTCACGGGGTTTGCGAGGCTTTCCGTACTCCAATCTGAGGCGACGACTTCGAAGAGCCGTGAGAGGATAGCAAGGTCAAGCCGGATCACGTTCGGCTTCACTCCTTCGGCTTCGCGTTCATCGATGAAAGCGGCAATGTGCTTGGGGCGGATAGCGGCCATGTAGAGGCTGGCGATCTCGCGGCGTTGGATTCCCTTAGCCCTGCGCGTTTCAATGGCCGCTGTTCTCAACCTCGGGATATCATACTCAATGAAACGATCCATGGCTTCGAAGAGGGTTGTCTCTTCGGCCTCTTTGCGGGAGACGAAGACGCCGCGATCCATTTCATTCTCAATGTCTCGCGCCCATTGCTCAGCATCTCTTTTTCGCTCTAAGGTTTTACTTTGAAGAGGAAAACCATTCCTTCTGATACGGCATTCCCATTGTAGTTTTCCGCGCTTTCTGATGCTAGCCACTGTGCCCCCTCCTTTTGGGGCATTGGAGCAAAAATGGAGCAAAAAAAACAATTAAATAACAAAAAAAGGGTCTAGCTAGTTGCTAAACCCTTGATTTCGCTGGAGCCAGGAATCGGAGTTGAACCGACGACCTACTGATTACGAATCAGTTGCTCTACCAACTGAGCTATCCTGGCGAAACGGGAGTCGATTTTTATATCAGGTGGGGGGCGGGGTCAAGGCAAAAGAGTGGGGGGAGTGGGGGGGGAGGTAGGTTGCGGGTTGGTTGGGAACTGGGGGGTGGGCTGGGGGCTGGGGCGGGAACCAGCGCGGGGAGGGGATAATTTGGGGGTGGCTTTTGTGGGGTTGCTTGGTATACTGTATAGATAACATTTAGCAGTGTTCTTAACGGGCTGACTGTGGCGGCCCGATTCATGGGAGAGGTTGCGGGTGCGAAAGGGAATGACCATCAGCGGGGCGAGCCTTTTGGGCATGGTGGCCGTTTCCTGGATTTCCATTCTCGTCATCGGCGGGTTCTGGGTCTATTCCATGTACCGCGATTTCCGTTTCGAGGCGGACCGGCTTCGGCAGGATCACTACGCGGAGCAGCGCAACTTGGTTAAGGCCGAGGTTGAGGACGCCGTGGGGCTTGTGGCCGAACTGCGCTACAGCGCCTCCCAGGCGCTCCTGCGCGAGCTCGAATCGCGGGTGCGGGATGTCCGCGCCCTGGTCGAGGTGCTCAAGCACGACCTGGTTCAGGAACCGGACGAGGCGGTCATCCGGTTGGCCACCGTGCGCCTCATGGCCGCCCAGGACGGCAGCGAGGCGCGACTCTACGCCCTGCACGGCGCGTCCATCTACCTCATTTCCCCCTTCCCTCGCTGGATCGACAAGGGCGATGCCCTGGCGCAGATCGAGAGCGCTCTTGCTTCCACCCGGACCGGGCGCAGCAAGCTGTCGCTGAAGGTGCCGGAGGGGGCCGCCGGGTGCACCCTGCTGCTGACGGTCAACGAGTTTGACTCCTTCGGGTTGCGCGTGGTGGCCGGGGCCAGCCTGGAAATGGCCGAGGAATCGGTCAAGGAGAAGGTCCTGGATAGGCTGTCCGAAATCCGCTACGCCAAGAACGGCAGTCTGTTCGGCGGGACCTACGCGGGCGAGTCTTTGCTCGGCCCGGTCCGGGGCCGGGACATGTGGAACGTCATCGACGTCAACGGGGTCAAGATCGTCCAGGAACTGGTGGCCGCGGCCAAGAGCGGCGGCGGTTTCGTCTCCTACGTCATGCCCCCTCTGGACGGCCAGCGCAATGCCGAGAAAGTCAGTTACGTCATGCCCATCCCGGACTGGGACTGGTATGTCGGCACCGGCGCGTTCGTGAACGACATCGAGAACGTCATCAACCTGAAGCGCAAGCAGCTGGAGCAGAACATCGAGGACCGCGTGCTGCTGATCCTCGCGGGCATGGCGGCGCTCAGCCTGCTGGCCCTGTATCTTTCCCACCGTCTCTCGCGCAAGCTGGACAACAACGTGGCGGCGTTCATCCGGGTCTGGACCCAGGCCACCTCCGGCAAGGACGAGATCGACATCAAATCCCTGTACTACTCCGAGTTCCGCCAACTGGCCGAGGCCGCCAACTACATGGTTGCCGAGCTGCGGGCCGTGCAGGACGCCCTGTCCGGGAGCCTGGAGCGGTTCAGCTCCCTGGTCTCGAACATCCCGGGCATCGTGTTCCACTGCGACAACGAGAACGGCACATGGGAGCGGAAGTACGTGGGCGGTTCGGTCCTGGAGATGACCGGCCATGATCCGCAGATGTTCATTGACGGCGGTTCCGCGGCGTTCAAGTCCATCATCCATCCCGAGGACCGCGAGTGGGTCGGCCGGATCTACGAAGACGACCTGAACAGCCGCAGCACCTACACCGCGGACTACCGGATCATCCGCAAGGACGGCGAGATCCGCTGGTTGTCCGAGCGCGGCAGGGTTCTGCGCGACGACGCGGGCCGCCACGCGCGCATCGACGGCGTTATCTTCGACGTCTCGGACCGCAAGCTGGCCGAAGAGGAATACTACAACCATATCCACTTTCTGGAGACCCTGGAGCGCATCGACCGGGCCATGCACATGGGCGGGAACACCCAGGAGATGCTGCGCAACATCATGGAGGCCATCCGTCACGCCTTCGGCGCGGACCGTGCGTGGCTGCTCCACCCCTGCGACGTGGAGGAGGAGACATTCACCGTTCGCCTCGAACTCAGCGACCGGATGTTCGCGAATGCCGATGGGGAGGGCTCAGAGGTGTCCATGGACCATTGCGCCCGCGAGGTGTTCGGCGGCGTGCTGGACAGCCCGGTGCCGCTGGCCTACGACCCGTCCACCGGCAGGGAGATTCCCGATTACGTCCGCGAGCGCTACGGCATCCAGTCCCAGTTGATGTTCGCCCTCAGGCCCCGGGTGGGCAAGCCGTGGATACTCGGACTGCACCACTGCCGCGAGGCCCGGGTCTGGACCGGGGAAGAAATCAGGCTGTTCACCGAGGCGGGGCGCAGGCTGTCAGACGGGTTGAGCACCGCGCTGGTCCTGGACCGGCTGACCGAGAGCGAGGAGCAGTTCCGGACCTTCTCGGAACAGACCATGCTCGGGCTGCTCGTGCTGCAGGAGAACAGGATCATTTTCGTCAACCAGGCCACGGCGGACATCGTCGAGACCTCGGTGGAGGAGCTCATGGCCCTGCCGCCCAACGGGTTCGAACGGTTCCTGCATCCGGACGACCGGGATTTCGTCGTGGACCAGGGCCGCCGGAAGCAGGCGGGCGATCCGGACGTGGTGCCCTCCTATTCCTGGCGGGTGGTGACCGCCACGGGCCGCGTCAAGTGGCTCCACCTGCACTCCAAGTCCACCCGGGTCAACGGGCGGACCGCCGATCTCATCTCCCTGGTGGACATCTCCGCCCTGAAGCGGGCCGAGGAAGACCTGGAGTCGCTGGTGGCCCAGCGCACATCGGACCTGGCCCGCAAGGCCGAGGAACTGAAGCGGGCCAATGCGGAGCTGACCCGGCTCGACGATCTCAAGTCGTTCTTCCTGACCACCGTGTCCCACGCCATGCGGACGCCGCTGACCTCGGTCCTGGGCTACTCCGTCCTGATACGCAGGGAGCTGGAAAGGGCGCTGGAAGGGCGCAACGGCGGCAGCCTGGAGCGGGCGGTGGACAACCTCGACGTCATGGAGACCGAGGGCAAGCGGCTGCACCACCTGGTGGACCAGTTCATGGAGTTGGCGGACATGGAGGCGCAGGGCGACCTGCGCACCCCGGACGCGCACCCCGTGGGCGAGGCCATCCGGAAGGCGGTGGAGAGCGCCAGGGAAGAGTGCCGCACCAACGTCGAGCTGACCCTGGAGATGGACGACTCCGGAACACTGCCCGAGATCAACGTCTCGCCCGCGCACCTGGAACGGGTGGTCGGCTACCTGCTGGAGAACGCCTGCAATTATACCCGCGAGGGGAGCATCGTCGTGCGCGTGACCAGCCCGAACGGGGCGGGCATCGACCTGGCCGTGGCCGACACCGGCAAGGGGATTCCTGACGAAGAGCTGGAGGCGATTTTCAAGCCGTTCCACCAGGTGGAGACCGGCGACACGCTGGTGGACGAGATCAAGGGCGCGGGGTTGGGGCTGGCCCTTTGCCGGATGGTCGTGGAAAAGCTCGGCGGCCGCGTCTGGGCGGAATCGGCCAAGGGGCGCGGCGCGGTCTTCCACATTTCCCTGCCCGGCGCGGGCTAGGTCCTCAGCTTTCCAGGATCAGGTTGGACCATGGGTCCACGCGCGCCGTGGTTCCCGGCGGGACCACGATGGTCGAGGTGTATTCGGTGACGATGGCCGGTCCCCGGAACTCGTTGCCGGGCAGCAACCCTTCGCGGTCCAGGACCAGGGCGTCCACCCCATGCCCGTCGAACACGGCGCGCCTGCGCCCCAGCCGGGCCGCTTCCGGCACCCGCGCGCCGCCGTCCGGGGCGGGTGCGGGAAGGCGCCGCTCCTGGCCGCCCCGGGAGCGCAGCCGGACGTTGACCACCTCCACCCCCTTGGACTCGTTGCGGTAGCCGTACCGTTGCTCGTGCAGGGTCTGGAACGTCTCTATCCGGTCGCTGCCTTCGGGTACCAGCAGTTCGAAGGACTGGCCCTTGTAGCGCATGTCCAGGTATCGCTCGTGGCGCACCCGTTCGGCCGGGACGCCTTCCGCGGCCAGCTCGGCCAGCCCGTCCCGCTCCAGCTCGGTGAAGCAGGCCTCGGCCTCCTCGTCGGTGAATTCCTCGGCGGGCCGCATGATCGTGCGCGAGTAGTCCTTGACCACGTCGGCCATGAGCATGCCGCAGGCCGAAAGAATGCCGGGGTTGACCGGGACAAAGACCCTGGGCATGCCGAGCAGCCGGGCCAGGGACGCGCAGTGCAGGCCGCCCGCACCGCCGAAGGAGTAGAGGGTGAATTCGCGGGGATCGAACCCCTTTTCCACGGAGATGACCCGGATGGCCCGCTCCATGTTGGCGTCGGCCACGGCCAGGATGCCTTCGGCCAGCTCCTCCGGGCCCATGGCGAGCCGTTTGGCCAGCCGCTCCACGCCGGATCGCGCCGCACCCTCGTCCAATCCCATGGCCCCGCCCAGGAACCGGTCGGGCACCAGGCGGCCGAGGTACAGGTTGGCGTCGGTCACGGTGACCATGTCCCCGCCCAGCCCGTAGCAGATGGGGCCGGGAGCCGCGCCCGCGCTGCGGGGGCCGACGGTCAGGGACCCGCCGGGGTCCGGGGAGGCGATGGACCCGCCGCCCGCGCCCACGGTGTGGATGTCGATCATCGGCACCTTCACCGGGTAACCGGAGATGGAAGAGGTCGTGGTCAGGGGCAGGGTCCCGTCCATGAGGCTGACGTCCGTGCTGGTGCCGCCCATGTCGAAGGTGATCAGCTTGTCGTATCCGGCGTTGCGTCCGGTCGCCAGCGCACCCACGGCCCCGCCCGCCGGACCGGACAGGATGGTCCGCACGGACTCGCGCATGGCCGTGGCCGCCGAGATGGAGCCGCCGTTGGACTGCATGACGCTCAGCCCCGCGTTGCCCAGCCCGCGGCGCAGGTCGGTCAGGTAGCGGGTCATGATCGGCGAGACGTAGGCGTTGACCACCGTGGTGGAGGTCCGCTCGAACTCGCGGAACTCGGCCAGGATTTCGTGGGACAGGGAGACGGGCAGCCCCAAGGCGCGCAGCCGGTCTCCCAGGAGCAGCTCGTGCTCCGGGGCGAGAAAGGAGAAGAGCAGGCAGACGGCCACGGACTGCGCGCCCGATTCCCGGACGCGCTCCAACGTGCGCGCCACCGAATTCTCGTCCAGGGGGGCGCTGACCGCGCCGTCCGATCCCACCCGTCCCGGGACGCCGAAGCGCAGCTCGCGGGGCACGATGTGCGGCGTGCGGCGGTAGGTGAGGTCGTAGAGCCGGGACCGGTTCTGGCGGCCGATCTCGATGACGTCCGTGAATCCCTCGTTGGTCACCAGGGCGGTGGTCACCCCCGTGCGTTCCAGGATGGCGTTGGTGGCCACGGTGGAGCCGTGGATCACGGCCAGCTCGGCGTCCGCCGGAGCCGTGCCGGGGAACCGTTCGGCCACTATTCGGCGCACGCCCGCGAGCACGGCATCGGCCGGGTTGCGCGGCGTGGACAGCGTCTTCCAGGTCCCGGAGTCCGGGCCGTGGGTCCAGGTGAAATCGGTGAAGGTGCCGCCGGTATCGACGCCGATGGTGAGCATGTCGCCTCCTCTGTGGGGGGCGAGGATACAGGAATCCGGCGCGGGCCGCCAGGACGGGTTCAGGAGCGGGCCAGCCACTCCTCGGCCTCGGCGCTGTCGGTGAAGGCGCGGTAGGCGATGGAGCGGTTGTGGGCGATGGTCTCGTACTTGCGGTGCAGGTCCACGCCCTCCGGAGAGCAGAGCGCAGCGATGCGCAGGCCGTGGAGGTGGAATCCCTGCTCCGTGGCGTATTCGGCCAGCTCCAGCAGGTCGTGGTAATCCATCATGAAATAGGCCTCGCGGTAATCGATGAATACCCGGCGCAGGCCGAGCCGGTTGGCTTCCAGGCGGTACTGCCTGGAGTAGTCGGCGATTTCTTCGAGGGTCCGGATCACGCCAGTGACCGTCACCCGGAGAAAATCGCCCTGCGTTTCGATGGTTGCCTTTGCCGTCATGGAAGCTCCCCTATTAACATGGTTCTTTAGCCCTGTGTAAGCCGGATGGCAAGAGCGCGGGACACTTTCCGCCATTAATGATAGGAAGCGGGAAACCAGCCGGAGTCGTCCATGCAGTGCACCGTGACCTATGTTCATCACAATTGTTTTCTCCTCAAGACCTCGTCCCGGACGTGGCTGTTCGACTACCCGGAGGACAAGTTCCTGCCCCCGGGCGCGGCGGCCCTTGTCCGCCGCGCCGTGGCCGGAGACGACCTGGCCGTGTTCGTTTCCCACGGCCACGAGGACCATCTGAACGGGAACCTCGCCTCGGTTATCGGAACCGCGGCCGAGGCGTGCCTTGTCCTTTCCGACGACATCCCGGAACTGCGCCCGGAGGCGGTGCCGGGCGGCTACGAGACGCTCGTCGTGGAACCTGACGAGCGGTACGAGTTCCGGTCCATGCGCATCGAGACGCTCATGTCCAACGACCTCGGCGTGGCCTTTCTGGTGCAGGACGGGGAGTTCCGGTTCTATTTCGGCGGGGACCTGGCCTGCTGGATATGGGAGGGAGCTTCCCCGCGCGAGGCGGAGTTCACCCGGCGGTTCTTCACCGAGGCCATGGAGCGGGTCCGGGACTTCGGGCCGCAGGTGGCGTTCTGCAACGTGGACCGGCGGCTGGCCAACCTGGCCGGGGGCGTCGACGCCTGCCGGATCATCGCGCCCCCGCTGTTCGTGCCCATGCACTCCTTCGGGGTTGGCTCCTGGCCCGAATCCCTGTCCGCGGAATGCGGCTCGGATCTGTTTCTGTACCGGGAGAGCGGCGATGCGCTGGAATATCATTTCTAGTTTACAACTATTTACCGGCCTTGCTAAAAGGCAGGGGTCAGTAACTCCTTAGAATCCCTAACGGGGGCGTCATGCTCAAGCGCATCATCCTGGTCCTTGTCCTGTGTCTTTCCTGCCAGTTCGCCGCAACCGGGGTGGCCGGGGCTTCTTCGGCGGCCATGCTCGCCGTGACCGCCGGGTCCGGCAAGAGCGCCAAGCAGGTAGTCATCCCGCCCGACGCCAGCCCGAGCCAGCTCAACGAGATCATGGCTTCCCTGAGCGACGAGCAGGTCCGCCGCCTGCTCATCGAGGAACTCAAGCGCAACGCCGTCCCGCCCGCGAAGGAGACCGGTCCCACCGGGGTGGCCGGGGTCATCGTCAAGGCCAAAACCTTCGTCCAGAAGGTCCACGAGCGGTTCGTCTACCTGTTTTCGGGCGCGGCCCAGGCCCCCCGGCTGCTGCCGGAGACCTTCCGCAAGGCCCTCAGCGGCGAGGGCGTGCATCCCCCCGGACATCTGGCCCTGGGGCTCTTGGCGGTCATCGTCCTGTGGTTCGGCTCCCGGCGGCTCCTGGTCCGGCTGTGCCGCGGAGTGCTCCGCCGCATCGAGGATGCGGAGGGAGACGTGCACGTCTCGGCCAAGCTCGGCAGGCTCCTGGCCCGTTGCGGCTACGACCTGCTCATCCTGGCCGGAGGGCTGCTCATCACGCTGATCCCCTACCTCCTGATCTTCAACGAACCGATCAAGGGCCGCCCGGTGATCTTCATAGTGCTGGCCGCCCTGGTCCTGGTGGACCTGGTCCGGCTGGCGGCGCGCATCATCCTCGCTCCCCAGGCTCCGGCGCTCCGGCTTCTGCCCCTGGGCGACGGGCCCGCCCGGTATATCAACAAGTGGACACTGCACGCGGCCTGGGTGGTGGCGGCGGGATTCGTGGCCACCAGCCTGGTGGCCCTGACCGAGCGCAGCGAGCTGGCCTTCCTGCTGGTCCTGGCCGTGACCGGGCTCGTGGTGGCCGTCATGGTCAGCCTGCTGGCCCTGTGGAACCGGAACCAGGTTGCCGACGCCATCCGCAGGAACGTTCCGCCGGACTCCCTGCGCCACCAACTGGCCGGGTCCTGGCACGCGGGGGTCATCCTCTACGCCATGGTCTTCTGGTTCTTCTGGGTCCTGGCCCTGCTGGTCTTCGGCCGACACGCCATGCTGACCGGGGTCTACACCCTGTTCCTGGTGCCGGCCTACCTGCTGGTGGACTGGGCGTGCCAGCGGCTGGTGGCCTTCGCCTCGTCCATGGCCGATACGCCCATGGACGACGAGGAGACCGTGGTCGAGGGCGTGCCGAACATCGGCCGGTTCCAGCAGTTCCTGTCCGCCGGATTCCGGGTCCTGGTGTTCGCTTCGGCGTGTTTTCTGCTGCTGCGCATCTGGGGCATCAACCTGGCCTTCGGCCGGGCCTCGGTGGACGCGGGCATCGATATCCTGCTGACCCTGGTGCTGGCGTACATCTTCTGGGTGTTCATCTCCAACTACATCGAACGCAAGCTCAAGGCCAAGACCGGGGCCGACGACGACCGCAGCGACGGCGAGGGCGGCGGCGGACCGGGCGGCGACCGGTTCTCGACCCTGCTGCAGCTGGTCAAGAAGTTCATCTTCGCGGGCATCACCGTGATCACCGTGCTGGTCATCCTGTCCTCGCTCGGCGTGGACATCGGGCCGCTCATCGCGGGCGCGTCGGTCTTCGGCATCGCCATCGGCTTCGGCGCGCAGACCCTGGTCAAGGACATCATCTCCGGCATCTTCTTCCTCATGGACGACGCCTTCCGGGTGGGCGACTACATCATCGTGGGCAACGCCATGGGTACGGTGGAGGAGATCTCGGTCCGCTCCTTCAAGCTGCGGCACCACCTCGGGCCGCTGTACACCATCCCGTTCGGGTCCATCAAAGAGGTCCAGAACATGACCCGCGACTGGGCGGTGATGAAGCTCCAGTACCTGGTGCCCTTTGACACCGACATCGGCGAGATCAAGAAGATCATCAAGAAGATCAACAAGGAGATCCGGGAGATTCCGGAGCTCAACGAGTTCATGCTGTCCGACATCAAGAGCCAGGGCGTCAAGGCCATGGAGGAATACGGCATGCGCATGCGGGTCAAGTTCATGACCAAGCCGGGCGGGCAGTTCACCCTGCGCAAGCTGGTCCTGGCCAAGATGCGCAAGTACTTCGCCGAGGCGGGCATCGAGTTCGCCAAGCCGAGGGTCTCGGTACACATCCCGGACCGCGACCAGCTGACCCCGGATGAGGAGGCCCACGTGGCCGCCGCAGCGGCCCAGTCCGTCACCTCGGACGAGGGGAAGCACAAGAAAAAGAAGGGGTAGACGGGGATCGGCAGCCCGAGCCGGAAACCGGGCCGCAGGAGGAAGCATGGGGTTCAGGTTGAGCACCGAGGTCAGGGACGGGTACATCCACGGCGTGACCACCGGGGAGATCCGGACCGCCGACCACGTCCTGGAGAAGGTCGAGAGCCTGCGCCGGGTGTGCGAGCGGGAGGGCATCTTCCGCTTTCTCATGGAGGAGCGGCGGTTGCGGCTGCTCGTGGACGCCCATGAGAGCGCCATCGCGGCAAACCTGCTGGAGAGGGAGGGAATCCAGACCTTCGGCGGGCGCATGGCCACTCTCTACAATCCCGATTACCTGGACGCGTTCCGGCTGCAGGAAACCATGTACATGAACCGTTCCCTGAGCTACAGGCTGTTCCGGGACGAGGCCGAGGCCCTGGTCTGGCTGATGCGCTGATCCGGCCTTTCCATGGGGCCGCTTTCGGGTTACATTCGTCCGACGCAAACAGCCACCCTGACCAGGAGTCCCGCCCTTGACCGCCAAGGACAATCTGCACGCCTTCTTCTATCCCGACACCGTCGCCGTCATCGGCGCTTCGGCCACGCCCGGCAAGGTCGGACACACCATCGTGACCAACATGCTCGAAGCCGGGTTCACCGGGCGGCTGCTGCCCGTGAACCCCAAGGGCGGAGAGATCGAGGGGCTGCCCGTGACCTCGTCCGTCGCGGACCTGCCGCGCGGCCTGGACCTGGCCGTCATCTCGGTGCCGCCCAAGTTCGTGGTCGGAGCCATCGAGGAGCTGGCGGCCATCGGGACCAGGTCGGCCATCGTCATAACCGCCGGGTTCAAGGAGGTGGGCAAGGAGGGATACGACCTGGAGCAGCGGATCAAGGCGCTGTGCGAGTCGTCCGGCATGGCCCTGCTCGGGCCCAACTGCCTGGGCATGATGAACGGCGCGGCCGGGGTCAACGCCTCGTTCGCGGCGGGCCGGCCCGATCCCGGCTCCATCGCCTTCTTCTCCCAGTCCGGCGCGCTCTGCGTGGCCATCCTCGACTGGGCGCGGGGCGCGAACATCGGCTTTTCGAAGTTCGTCTCCCTGGGCAACAAGGCGGTTCTGGACGAGGCGGACATGCTCGAATACCTGAACCGCGACGAGGACACCAAGGTCATCCTCGGTTACATCGAGAACGTGGAGCACGGCGATTCCTTTCTGCGCCAGGCGCGGCGCACCAGCCTGAACAAGCCGGTGATCATGATCAAGGCGGGCACCACAGCGGCGGGCGCCAAGGCGGCGTCCTCCCACACCGGGGCCATCGCCGGGTCGGACCAGAGCTACACCGCCGCCTTCCACCAGTCCGGGGTCATCCGGGTGGGCGACGTGGCCACGCTCTTCAACCTGGCCCAGGCGTTCTCCAGCCAGCCCCTGCCCAAGGGGCCGAACCTGGCCGTGGTGACCAATTCCGGCGGGCCGGGCATCCTGACCGCCGACGCCGCGGACCGCTCCCGGCTGACCATGGCCGAGCTGTCCCCGAAGACGGTCCAGAAGCTCCAGGAATTTCTCCCCAGCTACGCCGCCTTCTACAACCCGGTGGACATCGTGGGCGACGCGGACGCCAAGCGCTACCGCCAGACCCTGGACGTCATCGGCGAGGACCCCATGGTCCACGCCATCCTGGTGCTGCTCACGCCCACGGCCTCGGTGGAAATCGAGAAGACCGCCGAGGCGGTCATCCGCACGGCGCAACGCTGCGGCAAGCCGGTCTTCGCCTGCTTCATGGGCAAGACCCGGGTGGCCGGCGCCAGGAAGATGCTCATGGACGCGGGCATCCCGTGCTACGCCTTTCCGGAACCGGCGGTCCACTCCATCGAGACCATGTACCAGTACTACCTCTGGAAGAACCGCCCCGAGCCGCAGTACGCGGAGGTCGAGCGCGACCTGGACGCGGCCCGCGAGGTCATCGACGCCCACCTGCGCCGCAAGCAGCCGGAGATCGTGGAGTTCGAGGCCCAGCAGGTGCTCAAGGCCTATGGGCTGCCCACGCCGAGGACCGTGCTGGCGCGTTCCTCGGACGAGGCCGTGGCCGCAGCCGAGGAGATCGGCTATCCGGTGGTCCTCAAGATCGCCTCGCCGGACATCTCGCACAAGTCGGACGTGGGCGGGGTCAAGGTCAACCTGCTCAACGCGGGCGAGGTCATGGACGGGTTCAAGGAAATCACGGCCCGGGCGCAGCGCATGCGCCACGACGCCTACCTGGCGGGCTGCCTTGTCCAGGAGATGGCCCCTGCGGGCGTCAAGGAAGTGATCATCGGGTTCAAGCGCGACGAGCAGTTCGGCCCCATGCTCATGTTCGGCCTGGGCGGCATCTACGTGGAGATCATGAAGGACATCGCCTTCCGGCTGGCCCCGCTGTCGCGGCAGGACGCCTTCGAGATCGTGCGCGAGATCAAGTCCTATATGCTGCTCAAGGGGCTGAAGGGCGAGATGCCCGTGAATTTCCGCGCCCTGGAGGACATCCTCATGGTCATGTCCCGGCTGGCCCTGGACTTCCCGGAGGTCTCCGAGGCGGAGTTCAACCCGGTGCTGGCCAACGACGAACGGGCCATGGTCGCCGACGTCCGCATGAGCCTCAGCCTGTAGCTCACTTCTTCCGCAGTTCGGTCACGCTTTCGCCGGCGATGCCCCAGTTGTCCGTGTCCACCTCGTCGATGATCACGAAGGTGGTCTTGGGGTTCTTGCCCAGGACGTCGGCCAGGAGGTCGGTGACGCCTTGGATCAGGCGCTCCTTCTGCTCCTTGGTCGCGCCTTCCCTGGTGATGCGGATGTTCACGAACGGCATGATTCTCTCCCGTTTTGGTCGGTCCCCGAGGGCAGCGTCACGGTCACCGTGGTTCCGTCCTCCTCGGACGTCTCCATGGCGATTCGGCCGCCCATGACCTGGACCATGAGTTTGGCGGAATAGGTGCCCAGGCCGGTGCCGGTGCGCTTCCCGGCCGTGGCGTACTTCTGGAAAAAGACATCCCTGACGGATTCGGGCACCGCGGCCCGGTTGTGGACGGCCAGGGCGACCTCCTCGCCCGAACCGATGCGCACCTCCACGGAGTCGCCCGTGTCCGAGGCCTCGATGGCATTCTTGACCAGGTTGGCCAGCACCGCGTAGCACAGGCTGCCCTCCATGCACGCCTCCAGGGCGTCGCCCGTCTTGAGCGGCGCGCCGTCCAGGGAGACGATCACGTCCACTCCGCGTGCCTTGGCCATGCCGGACAGGTCGTCCGCAACCCGGCGGCAGGTGGGCAGGATATCCATGACCACGGGCGCGTATTCGTAGTTGCCCGTCTCCATCTTGTAGAGGTCCAGGCTGCGGTTGATCAGGTCCAGGCCGGTGTTCAAGGACTGGCGCATCTCCTCCAGCATGTCCCGCTGCTCGGCGTCCACCGCCGTGAAGTTCTCCAGGTAATTGATGCCGTTGAGCGCGCCCAGGAGCGGAGTCTTGATGTCGTGGCGGGTGATGTGCTCCACGTCCAGGCGCAGGGCGTCCGCCTGCTGGCGGGCGTATTCGCGGGACGCCTCCATGCGCAGCAGGATCAGGACGATGCACAGCAGGCAGAAAGAAATGATGAAGGTCGCGGCCGTGGCGTAGGTGTTGAACCGTTCCAGTTCGTTCTTGGGGCCGGTGACGTCGAAGACGATTCGGAAGGCGCCCAGGAAGACGCCTTTCTGCATCAGGGGGACGTAGGCGTCCACCACGTCGATGACCGGGGTCGTCCTCCTGGTGGGCAGGGAGCGCAGGGTGCCGAGGTGGGCTTGCGGATTGCCCAGGGCCACCCGTTCAAAGGCCGAATCCACGGTCTGGGCTCCGATCTCGTCTGGATTGGTGGAGTAGAGGACGCATCCCTCGGGCGAGAGGACCGCCACCTTGATCAGCCCGAAGCTCGACTCCAGTCGGTAGACGTCGGCCAGGAACCGCGGAGTGTCCAGTACGGCCGGGGTCAGGGCGGTGTTGCGGATGGACGGCGGGATGGTGTGGGCCGCCAGCCTGCTGGCCGTGTTCTCGAATGTCCCGACCATGATCTCGGTGTAGGCGGGATAGATGACCAGGGTGTTCAGCAGGGGCAGGGCAACGGCGCTGATTACGGCGAGCACCAGGATGCCGAGCAAGGGATAGCTGTGCCTGACCCGGACGTCGGCCCGACGGCCATAGATCAGCCAGCGCAGTCCTCGCAGCAGAGGGGTGTCGGTGGGGGAATTGAACCCGGATTCAGCCATGGCCTTGCTCTCCTTCACGAACCGGAAGGGCCGTGCGAATTGACCATAGCAGATGGAAGGAAAGAGGCAAGGGCGTTAGAAATCGCTCCCGGAAGGGAAAGGTCCTTTACGAATTCAACATCATTCCGGCGAGTTCCTTTATGATTTTCGCCCCGGTCATGGCCGTGACCCTGTCCCGGTCGCGGTCCGGGTTCAGCTCCACCACGTCCGCCCCACGATGGGCGCGTCGATGGCGTGCAGGATGTCCAGCAGCTTGCGGGTGGTCATGCCTCCCGGCTCGTGGTGCGAAACGCCGGGCGCGAACGCCGGGTCCAGCGCGTCCAGGTCCACGCTGACGTAGACCGGGGTGTCGAAGGCCAGGCGGGGCCAGTTCGCCTTGTCGCGCATCTCCAGCCACTGAATGCCGAACCGTTCCTTCTGCTCGCGCTGGTGGCCCGTGGCCGTGCGGATGCCCACCGAGACCAGCCTGGTGCACAACCCCTCCTCCATGATCCGGGCAAAGGGGCAGGCGTGGGAATGGAGGTTCCCCTCGAACTCGTGGTAGCAGTCGGGGTGGGCGTCGAAATGGAGGATGGCGAAGTCGCCCACGGCGCGCTTGAGCCCCCTGACCAGCGGGTAGGTCACGGAGTGGTCGCCGCCCAGGAAGAGGGGCGCAACGCCCGGTTCCGCCCCGGCCCTGGCGGCGGCTTCCTCGATGGCCGCAAAGGCGGTGTCCGGGTCGCTCAGGTCGAGCACGCCCCGGTGGTCGATGACGGGTTCCAGGTTGTGCCCGGTCTCGGTCCACAGGTTGGCCGAGTCGCAGTGCAGCGCCTCCACCAGCCCGAACGGCCCCTTGGCGGGGCCGCGCAGGTAGGAGGAATTGCAGTCCAACGGGACGCCGATGAGGGAGATGCGTTGCGCCATGGCGGGCCTACAGGATGTAGCGGGACAGGTCGCGGTCCTCGATCACCTGGCCGAGCTGCTTGACCACGTACTCCCGGTCGATGACCACCGTGCGCCCGGACTGGTCAGGGGCTTCAAAGGACAGCTCCGCCAGGATCTTCTCCATGATGGTGTAAAGCCTCCGGGCGCCGATGTTTTCGGCCTCCTCGTTGATCTTCTCCGCCATGGCCGAAATCTCCTCCAGCGCCTCTTTGGTGAAGTCGACTTCCACGCCCTCGGTCTTGAGCAGCGCCTTGTACTGCACGGTCAGGGCGTTCTTCGGCTCGGTCAGGATGCGGTAGAACTCCTCCTTGTGCAGGGAGGTCAGCTCCTCGCGCAGGGGGAAACGGCCCTGCAACTCCGGGATCAGGTCGGACGGCTTGGCATAGTGGAACGCGCCCGCCGCGATGAACAGGATGTGGTCGGTCTTGATCATGCCGTACTTGGTGTTGACCACGCTCCCCTCCACGATGGGCAGCAGGTCGCGCTGCACGCCTTCGCGGGACACGTCGGCGGAGCCGCCGCCGGTCTGGTCGTGGCGCGAGGCGATCTTGTCCATCTCGTCCAGGAACAGGATGCCCTGCTGCTCAACGCGCTCGCGGGCCAGCTCGTTGACCGCGTCCGGGTCGATGAGCTTGTCCGCCTCCTCGTCGATGAGCAGCTGGTAGGCGTCCTTGATCTTCATCTTGCGCGCCTTGCGCTTGCCGGGGAACATGTTGGAAAAGGCGCTTTGCAGGCTGGACCCCATCTCCTCCATGCCGGGAATGGCCATGATCTCCACCGAGGCGTTGTTCTGGATGGTGACCTCCATCTCGACCTCGCGGTCGTCCAGCTGGCCCGCGCGGAACATCTGGCGGAACTTCTCGCGGGTGGCGTCGTCCTTGGGCGGTTCGACCCGCTCCACCTCGCCGTTCTGGCCGCCCTGGAAAAAGCCCATGGGACCGCTCGGCTGGGGTTTCTTGCCCGGCAGCAGCAGGTCCAGCAGCCGCTCCTCGGCGTGCTTCTCGGCCTTGATGCGGACCTTGGCCGTCTCCTCCTTGAGGACCATGCTCACCCCGATCTCCATCAGGTCGCGAATCATGGACTCCACGTCGCGGCCCACGTAGCCCACCTCGGTGAACTTGGTGGCCTCGACCTTGAAGAACGGGCAGTTGGCCAGCCGCGCCAGGCGGCGTGCGATCTCGGTCTTGCCCACGCCCGTGGGACCCATCAAAATGATGTTCTTGGGCGCGATCTCGTCGCGCAAATCGGGCTCGATCTGCTGCCTGCGCCAACGGTTGCGCATGGCGATGGCCACCATCCGCTTGGCGGCCTCCTGGCCGATGATGTATTTGTCCAGTTCCGATACGATTTCACGCGGTGTCAGATTGCTCATGGGATGCCTCCGGCGGCTTAAGAACCTTTTGAAAAAGGTTCTTAAGAATCTCCAAAACTTTGTATCGCACGCCTGTCGGCGTGGGGCGTTGTTACAATAAGTCGCACGTTCTCTGTGAACGCACCTCCACGCCGCCTTGTCCTTTTGGGGTGTTCCTCGTCCCTTCCCGGCGGCGTGGCGCCAAAAAGTTTGGAAGGGAGAGCGCGAGAGGGAAACTTTTTTAAACGTTTCCCTCTCGCATCTTCAAATTACTTCGATTGCGTTTCCAGGGTGATGTGGTTGTTGGTGTAGACGCAGATGTCGGCCGCGATTTCCATGGCCTTGGTGGCGATTTCGCCTGCGGACAGGTCGGTGTTCTGTTGCAGGGCGCGGGCCGCGGCCAGGGCGTAGGACCCGCCGGAGCCGATGGCGGCCACGCCGTCGTCCGGCTCGATCACGTCCCCGGTGCCGGAGATGATCAGGATGTGCTCGCCGTCCGCGGCCAGGAGCATGGCTTCGAGCTTGCGCAGGTACTTGTCCGTGCGCCAGTCCTTGGCCAGCTCCACGGCGGCCCGGAGCAGGTTGCCGGAGTAGGTCTCCAGCTTGTTCTCGAACCGCTCGGACAGGGTGAAGGCGTCGGCGGTGGCCCCGGCGAAGCCGATGGTCACCTTGTCCTTGTAGATGCGCCGCACCTTGCGGGCGGTATGTTTCATGGCCACGGCCTGGCCCAGGGTCACCTGGCCGTCGCCGGCCACGGCGGTGCCGTTTTCGTCCTTGACCGCGACGATGGTCGTTCCTCTGAGTTCCATGGGGTCTCCTTACAGGATGTGCTCGGCGGCCCGCGTCCACAATCGGTACGCGGGTTCGCCGTGAAGGACCATGACCGCCTCCTGGACCAGCCCCTGGTTCACGCCCCTTTTCAGGGCGGAAAGCGCTATCTGCGCCGCGTCCTCGACCGGATAGCCGTAGACGCCGCAGGAGATGGCCGGAAAGGCCATGGTGCGGATGTCGTGTTCGTGGGCGAGCCGCAGGGAGTTTGCGTAGGCGTTCTCCAGCAGCCCGGGTTCGTTGGCGTTGCCGCCGCGCCAGATGGGGCCGACGGTGTGGATGATGTGCCGTGCAGGGAGGTCGAAGCCGGGGGTGAGAACCGCCTCGCCCGGTGGCAGGGAGCCGATCTCGCGGATGATGGCCCGGCAGGCCGCCTGAAGCCGTTCGATTCCGGCCGCGCGGTGGATGGCGCCGTCCACGCCGCCGCCCCCGGCAAGCCGGGAGTTGGCAGCGTTGACGATGGCGTCCACGTCAAGCCGGGTGATGTCGCCCTCGCGGACGGTGATCCGTCCCGGACCGATGCTCCACGTATTCTGCATGACAGTCCGAAAGGTAAGACCGCTGCTCCGATTGGCAAGGGGCGCGCAGAGGGAAAAACTTCCGCGCATCGTCTGAACGTGTTATGCTATATGGCATGACTATGTCCGAAACCATCCTCCTTGTGGACGACCAGCCCGAGAACATCAGCATCATGATCGAGGCGCTGGAGCCCCTCTACACCCTGCTCGCGGCCACGGACGGGGCCACGGCCCTGGAGCGCGCGTCCGGGGAGCAGCGTCCCGACCTGATTCTGCTGGACGTGATGATGCCCGGCATGAGCGGGCACGAGGTCTGGCTGCCGCAGGCTCAAGGACGACCCGGAGACCAGGGATATTCCGGTGATCTTCGTGACCTCCCTGTCCGACCCGGACGACGAGGCGCGCGGGTTGCGGGTCGGGGC
Organism: Pseudodesulfovibrio indicus; assembly: GCF_001563225.1. Lineage (NCBI taxonomy): Bacteria > Pseudomonadati > Thermodesulfobacteriota > Desulfovibrionia > Desulfovibrionales > Desulfovibrionaceae > Pseudodesulfovibrio > Pseudodesulfovibrio indicus. The sequence continues at coordinate 3,484,388 of NZ_CP014206.1, read as the reverse complement.
CTCGGACTATCTGACCAAGCCGGTCAGCGCGCCGGTTGTCCAGGCCAGGGTGCGCGCCCACCTGGACCTCAAGCGTGTCAGGGAGCAGCTCCAGCGCCAGAACCAGGAGCTGGAGGAGCGGGTCCGCGAACGGACCGCCGAGGTGGTCCGGGCGCAGCGGGAGCGGGTGGAAAGCCTCAACCACTTCGCCAACGCCATGGCCCACCAGATCCGCAATCCGGTGGCGGCCATCGGCGGCATCGCCGGGCTGATGGTCCGCAAGGCCCCCGGCGGCAGCCCGCTGGCGGAATATGCCGAGGCGGTGCGGGAGGAGGGGCTGCGGCTGGAGAGTCTGGTGCGCGAGATCAGCGAGTACGTCTCTCTGACCGCGGGCGGCATACAGGCCGTGTCCGTGAAGACCGTCATGAACCAGGCCCTGGTCAAGGGCCGGGAGTTCGCCGAGGCGTCCGGCAGGACGCTGCACGCGGAGGTCGATCTGACCGACGCCATGGTCGGGGTGGATATCCGGCTGGTGACCACGGCGGTGGCCGAGATCATCCGCAACGCGGTGGAGTTCGCCGAGGGGCTGGAGGCGGACATGGTCGTCCGTGGACGCCCCGTCCCCGACGGGGGCCGCTACGAGATCCGGGTCATCGACGACGGCATGGGCATTCCCGAGGAGAACCTGCCCTACGTGACCGATCCCTTTTTCACCACCAAGGCGCGCGGCGTGGGCATGGGGCTGACCAAGGCCAAGCGCGTGCTCTGCGACGAGCACGGCGGCTCGCTGCGTCCGTATTCCCCGCCGACCGGAGAGGACGACGAGTTCGGAGGCAGGGGAACGGCCATGGTCTTCGACCTGCCGCTGGCCTGATCTAGAGGGTATCCATGTCCGCCGGTCGGAGTTTCTTGGCCGGTCCGGCCTCGCCCTTCACTTCGGCTATGGCCTCGGCGTAGGCCAGGAACACGTCGTCGCGGTTGATCAACCCGATGATGTCCGAGGTGTCGGTGGAGGCGACCACCGGAATCTGCCCGTAGTCCGTGTTCACGAACCGGAGCAGGGCCTGGTAGAGGTCGTAGTCCGGGCGGACGTAGACCGGGCGGGACATGAGGTCGCGGACCACCACCAGCTCGTGCAGGTCCTCCTCGAACATCCAGTTGCGGACGTTGTGGATGGAGACCATGCCCACGTACTTGCCCTCGCTGGAGCGCACCGGGAAATAGAACTGGTCCGAGTTGGCGATGATGTCGGTCAGCGCCTTGAGGGTGGTGCCTTCCTCCAGCACGATGACGTCGCCGGGGTTGTAGAAGTCGGTCACGTGCATCTGTTCCAGGATGTTGATGGTCGCGTCCTCGGCGTGGGCCGGGGAGTCGAACTTGTTCTCCACCTGGTGCTCGTAGAGCGAGTAGTTGCGGCCGAGCACGATGCACAGGGCCGAGGCGAGCATCAGCGGGGCGAGCAGCCCGTAACCCTGGGTCAGCTCGGTGACCATGATCAGCGGGCCGATGGGCGCATTGGCCACGCCCGCGAAGAAGGCGGCCATGCCGACCAGGATGTACGCGCCCGGCTGGGTGACGATGTCCGGGAAGAAGTGGTGGCCGAGCTTGCCCACCAGGCCGCCGGACATGCCGCCCACGAACAGGGCGGGCGCGAACATGCCGCCGGACATGCCGGAGCCGATGGTCACCGAGGTGGCCACGGTCTTGCCGATGATGATGTAGCACATGCCCAGGGCCGGAATCTGGCCGAGGATGGCCATTTCGAGCCAGCCGTAGCCGCCGGAGAGCACGCCGCCGGTGATCAGCCCGTCGGTGGCGGTGTAGGGGTAGGCGATGCCGATGAGCCCCATGGCCAGCCCCCCCAGCCCCATGGACCAGATCAGGCCGATCTTGTCCCGCAGCGGGATGAAGATGTGGTATTTGATGGTGTAGAAGGTCTTGATGTACAGCCAGCCCACCCCGGCGCAGACAAAGGCGAGCAGTCCGTAGAAGATCAGCTCGCGCGGGTCGTGGAAGGTGAAGCGCGGTATGCCGAAGATGGGGTCCGTGCCGTAGAAGAAGGTGAAGATGGAGTAGGAGACCACGGAGCTCATGACCGAAGGCAGGATGGCCTCGGCCTCGAAGTCCTCGCGGTAGATGACCTCCACGGCGGTCAGCGCGCCGCCCAGGGGCGCGCGGAAGATGGCCCCCAGCCCTCCGGCCGCGCCGGACAGCAGGAGCATGCGCCGTTCCTTGGCGGACATGTCGAAAATCTTGGCCAGCCAGGAGCCCGCGCCCGCGCCCATCTGGGTGATGGGGCCCTCGCGGCCCGCCGAGCCGCCCGAGGCGATGGTCAGGACCGAGCACAGCCCGCGGATGATGGCCACGCGCGCCCGGATGATGCCGCCCTGGTTGTGGAAGGCGTTGATGGTCGCGTCGGTGCCGTCGGTGCCGCCGTTCATGGTCTCCGGGATGAAGGTCTGGACCAGCCAGCCGGTCAGCAGGGCGGTGCCGGTGGTGAACAGCGGGATGATCCAGGGCCGGAACTGTCCGGCCTGTCCCTCGAAGATGCCCTCGCCCGCGGGTTCCGGGGCCACGATGCCCGCCAGGTGGTGCTGGATGAAGAACTTGCCCGCTTCCACCAGCCAGAAGAAGCCCACGGCCACCAGGCCGGACAGGCAGCCCACCAGCACGCCGATGACCAGCCAGCGGAAGGCGGTCACCGTACGGTAGGATTTGACGAAATCCTTCCAGTAATTGATCAGGCGGGTGAAGACGGAAAAAGGCATGCGACTATCTGACCTCCGGTCCCTTGTCGAAGTCCGGGCGGGTCACCTTGATGGCCGCTTCGGGCTGGGCGAGGATCTGGCGGCCCAGCTCCACGTCCTTGGCAATGCGGTCCTTGAGTTCGTCCAGGCTGTTGAATTTCTTTTCGTCGCGGATGCGCTGCACGAAGTGCACGCGGATGTCGGTCCCGTAGATGTCCCCGGAAAAGTCGAGGAGATGGGCCTCCACGGACAGGGCGTCGTTGCCGAAGGTCGGGTTCTTGCCGATGTTGGCCACGCCCTCGTACACCTTGTTGTCCACCTCGGCCCAGATGGCGTAGACCCCGGGCTTGGGGAACAGCTCGTCCACCAGCTTGAGGTTGGCGGTGGGGAAACCGAGCAGCTTGCCGCCCCGGTTCATGCCGTGCACCACCTCGCCCTTGACCTGGTAGAACCGGCCGAGCAGCGGGCGCACGGCCCAGACGTGGCCCGCCTGGACCAGGTCGCGGATGCGGGTGGAGGAGACCACGGCGCTGTCTATGGTCACCGGGTCGAGCCGGTCCACGGTGAACCCGTGCTTCTCGCCCAGCGCGGTCAGGGTCTCGAAGTTCCCGGCCCGCCCCTTGCCCAGGTGGTAGTCGTAGCCGATGATCATCTCCTTCATGTTCAGGCCGTTGAGGAGGTAGGTCTTGACGAACTCCTCCGGCGAAAGCCTGGCCATGTCCATGGTGAAGTTGAGCAGCAGACAGACCTGCGGCCCGAACTGGGAGAGGAGCTCCAGCTTCTGCTCGGTGAGGGTGATGAAGGGCGGCGTCTTGTCGCTGCGCAGCACCCGCAGGGGGTGGGGGTCGAAGGTCACGACCACGCTGATGAGGTCCCTGGCCTTGGCGCGCTCGCAGCACAGCTCGATGAGTTTCTGGTGGCCTTTGTGGACTCCGTCGAAATTGCCGATGGTCACGCATGACCCGGCAATGACGTCCGCGATGTCCTTTATGGTCCGTACGACGATCATGTCTTGGGTGTTCCTGTTTGAAAAAAGTGCAACCTACGCCAAAAAGTCCCGGTGTACAAGGGTGCGCTACTTCTTCAACGCGGCCCGGGTCTTGATGGTCTCGCTCAGCTGCTGGAGCTGCTCTTTCTGGGCCTCGGTGGTGGCCAGCGCCTGGGCCTGGTTCATGTACCGCCGGGCCTTGCCCAGGTCCATGGAGTAGACCCCGGAATAGGCCAGGTGGAGGTTGCCGGAAAAGGCGTCGCCGGACTCGCCGAGGATCATGCCCAGGTGCTGGTGGACCTCCCAGTCCTCGGGCACCAGTTCGTTGACCTTGGTCATGTTCTTGGCGGCCTGGCCGTACTGCTTGGCCTCGGCCTGGAGGCGGGCCAGGTAGAAGAGGGCCATGGCGTCCCGTTGGTTCATGATGGCCGCCTGCTGGAGCAGAGGCAGGGCCTGGTCCGGGCGTCCGGTCTTGAAGTAGAAGATGCCCGCCTCGCGAACCACCAGCTGGTCGTTGCGGTCCATGGCCAGCGCGCTGTCGAACGCCTTCTGGGCTTCTTCGATGCGCTTGAGCCGTTCCAGGGTGACGCCGCGCCCGACCCAGTCCATGGCCGTGTAGTCGGCCTGCTTCATGTCGTCCCAATAGGCCAGAGCGGTGTTGGCCGGGGACATGCGGGAGCGGACCAGAACCTGGACCCGCTTGAGCCGGGTGTTGTCGTCCTTGCGCGTGGTGAATTCGGTCGGCATGCGCGCGATGCGGTCGTTGAGGTAGCCGATGCGCTCCTCGGTGCCGGGGTGGGTGGACAGGTAGCTCGGCATGGAGGAGCTGGAGTCGTACCACTTGTTCTTGAGCATGATCTCGAAGGTCTGGGGCATACCCTCGGGGTTGTAGCCGGCCTTGACCAGGGAGTTCATGCCCACCTGGTCCGCCTCGCGCTCGTCTTCCTGGGAGTAGTGGAGCATGGCCGCCGTGGCCACGCCCGAGGAGCCGATCATCAGGGCCTGTCCGGCGGCGGCGCCGGAGGACCCGCCCGTGGCCACGCCGAGGAGCACTCCGGCGAGGATGCCCGCCGTGGAGAGCAGGGAAATCTTTTTCTGTTTCTCCAGACGGTTGACCACATGCCGCTGGGAGACGTGCGCAAGCTCGTGGGCCACGACCCCGGCCAGCTGGGATTCGGTCTCCACGTCCTGGATCAGGCCGGTGAAGATATAGATGAACCCGCCGGGAATGGCGAAGGCGTTGATCAGGGGGTTGGCGATGACCGCGCTCTTGATCTGGTAGGGCATGGGCCGCTTGCCGGTGACCACGCGGGTCACCACCTCGGCCACGTAGTCGGTGATGTAGGTGTCGCCGACCATGGGCATCTGGCTGCGGATGATGGTGTCGAACTCCCGGCCCATCTTGTTCTCGTCGCGCAGGGTGAGCTTGTCGCCCAGAAGGTCGGCGCGCGCGCTGGTGGCGGGCGCGACCACCAGAAGCAGGGCGGCCAGCAGGGCGGGGAGGACGGCAAGGGGAGTGCGCATGGCGATCATAGTAATCATTTGGCGGGTCAAGGCAACCACCGGCGCCATTTTGCACAAAAAAAGGCGCGCCCCGGAGGACGCGCCCGTAAAGGTCGTGAACAGGGACCGGCTACTTGGACATGGAGTCCAGGAATTCGCGGTTGTTCTTGGTGCCCTTCATCTTGCCGCGCAGGAACTCCATGGAGTCGATGGAGTTCATGGGGGAGAGCAGCTTGCGCAGGATCCACACGCGGTTCAGGACCTCGTCTTCCAGGAGCAGCTCTTCCTTGCGGGTGCCGGAGCGGTTGATGTCGATGGCGGGGTAGATGCGCTTCTCGGACAGGTGGCGGTCCAGGTAGAGCTCCATGTTGCCGGTGCCCTTGAACTCTTCGAAGATGACTTCGTCCATGCGGGAGCCGGTGTCGATGAGCGCGGTGGAGATGATGGTCAGGCTGCCGCCCTCCTCGATGTTGCGGGCCGCGCCGAAGAACCGCTTGGGCCGTTGCAGGGCGTTGGCGTCGATACCGCCGGAGAGCACGCGGCCCGAGGACGGGGTCACGGCGTTGTAGGCCCGGCCGAGCCGGGTGATGGAGTCGAGCAGGATGACCACGTCGCGCTTGCGTTCCACCAGCCGCTTGGCCTTTTCAATGACCATTTCCGCGACCTGCACGTGGCGGGTCGGCGGTTCGTCGAAGGTGGAGGAGACCACCTCGGCCTTGACCGTGCGCTGCATGTCGGTCACTTCCTCGGGCCGCTCGTCGATGAGCAGCACGATGAGGTCCACCTCGGGGTGGTTGGCGTTGATGGAGTTGGCGATGGTCTGAAGCATTATGGTCTTGCCGGTGCGGGGCGGGGCCACGATGACGCCGCGCTGACCCTTGCCGATGGGGGCGAGGAGGTCGATGATCCGGGCGGAATAGTTGGTGTCGCCGTTTTCCAGCTTCAACTGCTCTTCGGGATACAGGGGGGTCAGGTTGTCGAACAGGACCAGGTTCTTGGAATGCAACGGGTCCTCGAAGCCGATCTCGGACACGCGGAGCAGGGCGAAATACCGTTCCCCTTCCTTGGGGGGGCGGATCTGGCCGGAGACCACGTCACCCTTGCGCAGGCCGAAACGGCGGATCTGCGAGGGGGAGACGTAGATGTCGTCCGGCCCGGCCATGTAGCTGTACATGGGAGAGCGCAGGAAGCCGAACCCGTCGGGCAGGATTTCCAGAACGCCTTCGCCGAAGATCTGGCCGTTCTGGGAGGCGCATTGTTGCAGGAGGGCGAAGATCAGTTCCTGCTTGCGCAGGGAGCTGGGGTTCTCCACCTCGAAGGACATGGCAAGATCGGTCAGATCCTGCATGGACTTCTGCTTGAGTTCGGTGAGATTCAGGCTGCCGCCGTTGCCGTTGGAGTCGCCGCCGTTCTCAACGGGCGCGGCTTTCTTCTTGCGGGTGGTCTTTTTGGGAGCGGCGGCTTTGCCTTTACTTTCGGTGTCGGTCTTTTTGGTGGCCATGTGCGGAAATTTGTGTTGAAGGTTTTAACAAATATAGAAACAAAACTGCTAGTTGCGGGCTCAAGAAGCGTTGTGCGCCGCTGCCTTTCGGCTCTGCGGCCTCGGGTAGGCGCGGGCGAACCTGCACGGTCGGCGGGTTCGGGGTGTGAAGACGGGAGAAAACCTCTCGTTGAAGTTGCGCTAACAGCCTCTGAACGTCAAAAAAGCCAAGTGGGAGTGGGATGATCTGAGCTAGCCGCGATGCGGCACGAATTGGCAGTTACCTCAATCGGAGGTCCTTGACAAGCCCTGCTAGTCGTTTTTCTCCTGGGCGGCGATGACATCGGCGAACATCTCGTTGATGTCGGCCTTGATGTCCTCCTGATCGCGGTCCAGGGAGTAGGCGAGTTCCATGGAGACCAGCCCCATGGCCTGTTCGAGCAGGCGGCGCTCGCCGAAAGAGAGCTCCTTGTCCTTGCCGATCAGAAAGAGTTCCTTGAGCACGTAGGCCACGTCGGACAGATCGCCGCTCTTGAGCTTCTCGGAGTACTCGCGGTAGCGGCGGTTCCAGTTCTGGCCGGTGTAGCCGGTGAACCCGGTGCGGTCATTCAGGGATTCGAAGATCTCGGTGCCGGTGGCGGCGGGACAGACGGAGCGCAGGCCCACGTTCTTGGCGTTGGCCACGGGAACCATGAGGGTCACGTTGTTGCTCAAGATACGGACTATGTAAAAATCGGCTCTCACGCCGCCAATCTCCTGGGATTCGACACGCTCGACGCGGCCCACTCCCTGGGAGGGATACACAACCAACTCATTGACCTTGAACACTTGGACCTCAGTTCTTGAAAAAACTACCAAATTCGATGCGACAGAAGGACATTATATCGGAAAGGGCGGGAAGAGTCCACGATTACTCCGCTTCTTCTTTTTGCAGGGAGAATGCGTTGACGTGCTGCTGCGCAAATCCCATTCCCCGCCTGAAGAACAGGTCCAATCCCTTGGCCGCGTGGGCGATGATCTCGGGCAGGGCCGGGGCGGATTCCGGGCCGAAAGGCTCCAGCACCCAGTCGGTGATCGGCTTGTACTGATCATCGGGGCGGCCGATGCCCAGCCGCAGCCGGTAGAAGTCCGGGGTGCCGAGGGACTCCTGGATGGAGGCCAGCCCGTTGTGGCCGTTGTTGCCACCGCCGAGCTTGAACTTCATTCGCCCAACGGGCAGGTCCAGCTCGTCGTGGACGACCACGATGTCGCGGGCGGCGAGCCCGTGGCGGCCGCAGATCTTGGACACGGCCTTGCCGCTCAGGTTCATGTAGGTCATGGGCTTGGCCAGCAGCCGGTAGGCCCCGGCGAACTTGCACCGCCACAGCTCGTAGTCGCCGGACTCGTCCAGCTTTTCCAGCCGCATGGACTGGCGCTCCCCGCCCAGGGCGAGCAGATGGTCCACCAGCATGAACCCGGCGTTGTGGCGGGTCGACTCGTACTTGGGGCCCGGATTGCCCAGCCCGACTATGGCGCCTTTATAGTCCATTCTCGCGGTTCCATCCTGTTTCCGGTGCGTTGTCCAGAAGGCTACCAGCCTCTTGCTCTGGACGCAAAAAAAATCCCGGAGCACGACATCGCGCTCCGGGATGTGATGTCGTTTGGTGACCCGAGTTACTCGGTCTCGGTTTCTCCGGCCTCTTCCTCGCCTTCCTCGCCGTCTTCATCCTCGTGCTTGGCGGCAATGGACAGCACGGCGTAGTTCTCGTCGAACACCGGGGTGACGCCTTCGGGGAAGACCACGTCCTCGATGTGGACGGAATCCATGACGTCCATCTCGGTGATGTCGATGACGATGGACTCGGGGATATCCATGGGCTTGCAGATGACCTCGATGTGGTCGCGGTACTGCTCCAGCGTGCCGCCGAGCTTGACGCCCTTGGAGTTGCCGACGATCTCGAAGTGGACGGCGACCTTCAGCTCCTTGGACAGGTCAACGCCGAAGAAGTCGACGTGCTCGGGGAAGCCCTTGACCGGCTCGTTGCGCAGCCGCCAGATCAGGGCGGGCATGGCCTCGGTCTTGCCGCCGCGCTCGAGCACCAGCTCGAACACCTGGGCGTTGCCGACGGCGGCGAAGGCCTTCTGCAGGGGAACCATCTCGACCTTGACCGGGATGTTGGCGCCCTTGGAATCGTAGTACACGCCGGGGACCATGCCGGTGGCACGGAGACGGCGGTTGGGGCCCTTGCCCAGCTGGGTGCGTTCCTGAACGTTCAGTTTCAGCAGTTCTGCCATAGTAGTTTCTCCTTGTTACGCCCTGGCCGCCCACCATGGACGGACGCTCGCGCTTTAAACGGTTGTGGACCGGGGCCAGGCCGCCGGTTCCGGGAATGCCTTATACAAACAGCACGGAAACCGAAGATTCCGTGTGCACGTTGTTGATCGCCTTGGCCAGCAGGGAGGCCACGGAGCGCTGCTTCAGCTTGCTGCACTGGTCCTGCTTGTCGCCCAGGGGGATGGTGTCGGTGACGACCACCTCGGAGAAGGCGGACTGTTCCAGCCGCTGGCAGGCCGGGCCGGACAGGACCGGGTGGGTGGCGCAGGCCAGGACGTCCTTGGCCCCGTTCTCCATGATCACGTTGGCCGCGGCGCACATGGTCCCGGCGGTGTCGATCATGTCGTCGATGACCACGGCCACCTTGTCCTTGACGTCGCCGATGATGTGCATGGCCTTGGCCTGGTTGGGCGCGTCGCGGCGCTTGTCCACGATGGCCAGGGTCGCGCCGAGGCGCTTGGCGTAGGCGCGGGCGCGCTCCACGCCGCCGGCGTCCGGGGAGATGATGACGAAGTCGTCGTCCCGGTCGCGCAGCTGCTCGATGAGCACGGGCGCGGCGAACAGGTTGTCCACCGGGCAGTTGAAGAAGCCCTGGATCTGTCCGGCGTGCAGGTCGATGGTCACCAGCCGCTGCATGCCCGCGGTGGACAGCAGGTCGGCCACGAGCTTGGCGGAGATGGGCGCGCGGGGTACGACCTTGCGGTCCTGGCGCGCGTAGCCGAAATAGGGAACCACTGCGGTCACGCGGGAGGCGCTGGCGCGCTTGAGCGCATCCAGCATCAGGCACAGCTCCATGAGGTGGAAGTTGACCGGGGAGCAGGTGGGCTGGACGACGAAGACATCGTCGCCGCGCACGTTCTCGCCGATCTCGATCCGGATTTCGCCGTCGGAGAAACGCTCGCGCAGGACCGGAGAGGCCTTGGTCCCGAGGTGCTCACAGATGGCGTCGGCCAGTTGCGGGCTCGCGGACCCGCTGATGATCTTCAATTCACCGTGCATGACTATCCTCTATGCAGTGGTTGTAAATTCTGGCTGGGGCGGAAGGATTCGAACCCTCGAATGTCAGGACCAAAACCTGATGTCTTACCACTTGACGACGCCCCAACGAAAAAATGTCGAGAAGCGGCCGATCGCTTCGTTAAGTGAATTCTTAGCGAACTCGTTCGCTTAGAAGACCTTACACCTTAGGCGTGCTGCGCGCTAGCCGGACCCTTGCGTATTGAGATACGCGGCGGTCCCGCCTTGCGCTTGCGCCTCGCGCCCGACCGCTCCTCGACATTTTTCTCCCGTACCCGGCTTGGGTCGCCTTTTCGAAGGCATGCTTTGCATGCATTCGTCGTCGGCGGGGGAGGTGTCGGAGAGTGGGCGGTGCTGTTCGCCGCCGGGGCGGCAAAGGCGCTTGCGCTTTGGGCTGCGGGCTCTTCCTGGTCCTCATCGGATGGTGGAAGGTGCCCGTGGCCCGGCCACTTTCGGGTTTCTTGCCCCTAGGGGCAGTCCACCTGGAAAATTTCAAGTCCCATCGATTCGAGAGCCCGGACTGCGGACATGGCAGAACCCCTGTCCCGGAATACTCCGAACAGGGAGGCTCCCGAGCCGCTCATGGCGGCTTTTTCGGCTCCCAGGGAGAGGAGTTTTTCCTTTATCTCCCCGAGGGTTGGGAACTCTTCGAACACCACCGGCTCGAAGTCGTTCGCCATGTCCCCGGCCGAAACGGGAGAAGGATTCTTAGTATTCCGCCTCGCGGATGTCAAGGAATCATGGGCATTGGCGGCCGCGTATTTTTTGTCCCAGGCGCGGAAGGCCCAGGCCGTGTTCACGTGGACGTCGGGGCAGACGATGACCAGGGTTGCCCCGGACAGGTCCACCTCGGCCGGGACCAACTGCTCGCCGATGCCCGTGGCCCAGGCCGGGCCGTCCTGGAGAAAAAAGGGAACGTCCGCGCCGAGTCCGGCTGCCAGCGCGTTCAGGGCGTCTTCGTCGAGGGCCTTGTCGCCCGCCTCGCGGTTGAGGAAGCGGAGCAGGGCCGCCGCGTCGGAGCTGCCCCCGCCGAGCCCCCCGCCCATGGGGATGCGCTTGGTCAGGGTGATGCGCAGGCCGGGGCGAAAACCGGTGGCCTCGCCAAAGGCCAGCCACGCCTTGCGGATCAGGTTGGAGTCGGTCTCCAGCTCGGGGTTGCCCGGACATTGCAGTTCGAACCCGCCGTCCGGGGCGGGCTCGATCTCCAGCAGGTCGCACGGCTCGGCCACGGGGTGGAACAAGGTCTCCAGCTCGTGGTAGCCGTCGTCCCGCAGGCCGACGATGCGCAGGTGCAGGTTGATCTTGGCCGGGGCAATGAGGGTGGCGCGTTCCATGGTTGTCCAAAGAAAAAGGGGGGCTCCTTGCGGAGTCCCCCCGTTGTGGTTGCTACTTGTCGTCCAGGGGCAGGGCCACGAAGCTGTTCTGTCCCTGGCGCTTGACCAGGAGCATGACCGCGCCGCGTTCCTTGTCGCGCTTGATCACCCCTTCCAGGTCGGCCACGGAGTTTACGTCCTTCTGGTTGGCCTGCAGGATGACGTCGCCCTGGCGGATGCCTTCCTCGCCGGCGGGGGCGTTGGGGTCGACGTTGACCACGAGCAGCCCCAGGGGCTTGTCCATGCCCAGCGCCTTGGCCTCCTGGCCGGTCAGCGGCTTGAGGGCCATGCCGAGCACGGTCGCGGCCTGGGCCTGGTCCTTCTGCTGGGGCGTCATGGCGGCCAGCGCCTTTTCACTGCGCGCGCCCAGGGTGACGGTCCGCGTCACCTTCTCGCCGTTGCGCCAGAGCACGAGGCGGGCCTTGTCGCCGGGAGCGAGTCCCGCGATCTTCTTGAGCAGGTCCGCGTTGTCCTGGACCTTCTGGCTGTTGACCTCGAGGATCACGTCGCCCTGCTTGACGCCGGCCTTGTCGGCGGGGGCGTCCTTGCCGACCATGGCCACGAGCGCGCCCGTGGGTTCGGGCAGGCCCAGCGCCTTGGCCTGGGTCTCGCTGACCTGCTGGATGGTCACGCCGAGCCAGCCGCGCTGCGGGGTCTTGCCCTCCTTGAGCAGGGCGATGACCTTGGCGGCCTGGGTCGAGGGGATGGCGAAGCCGATGTTCTCGGCGGCCGCGTTGATGGCGGTGTTGATGCCGATGACCTCGCCCTTCATGTTCAGCAGCGGGCCGCCGGAGTTGCCGGGGTTGATGGACGCGTCGGTCTGCAGGAAGTTGTCGAACGGCCCGGCGCCGATGATCCGGTGCTTGGCCGAGATGATGCCCGCGGTGACCGTGTTGTCCAGGCCGAACGGGTTGCCGATGGCCAGCACCCACTCGCCCACCTGGATGGCGTCGGAGTCGCCGAACTTCAGGATCGGCAGGGGATGGTCGGCCTTGATGCGGATGACGGCCAGGTCGGTTTCCTGGTCCGCGCCCACGACCTCGGCGGGGTATTCCTTCTTGTCGTCCTGAAAACGCACGGTCACCTTGTCCGCGCCGTTGATGACGTGGTTGTTGGTGACGATGACGCCGTCGGGAGAGATGACGAAGCCGGAACCCTGGCCGAGCTGCTTGCGGGGCTGCTGCCCCTGCTGCGGGCCGAAGAACTGGTCGAACCGCTCGAAGAATTCACGGAACGGATGCCCCTCGGGGATCTGCTGCCGGAACTGCTCCATGGAGCCGGCCTGAGCGGTTTTTTCCGTGGAGATGAACACCACGGCCTTGCCCGCCTGAGCGGCCAGCTCCGTGAACACGGGCAGCCCGTTCGCCTGTGCAACCATCGGCATACACAGGGCGAGGGTCAGGACAAGGGTGAGAAGTTGAGCCTTTCGAATCATATTGCCTCCATACTGGATGCGGAAAACAGGATAGCGGTTTTCACCGCGCGTCCCCGTATAGTAGGCCTTTTTTTGTCATTGTAAATAGTGTGCCCGAAATTGCACCGCCGCCTCTGCGCACCGCGCGGAAATCCGCCCCGGCAAAGCCCGGCCCGCCGCAGGGAGGCCTCCGCGAAACGACGAAACACTTGCCTTTTCGCCCCCGGTCGGCTAGGAACTTCTCCCCGGCACCTGCCGGAACGTGCCCCCATAGCTCAGGTGGATAGAGCACAGGATTCCTAATCCTGGTGCCGCGTGTTCGAATCGCGCTGGGGGCACCAAAGAAATCAAGGGCTTAGTCGTTAAGGCTAGGCCCTTTTTCTATGCCTGGTTACTGCTTTGGTCACGAATCTGTAATTGAAGGTCAAGCCAATCGGTATATTCCGTCATGGCTTGGGTGAGGTCGGAATCACTCGGCACGAGGTAATGAACGTCCATGCCTTCAAGGCTGTGACCGAGGATCGTATCTCTCAGTTCCTTCGAAACTCCAGCCCTGAGCATGTTCGTTTTCACGGTCCGCCGAAAGTCATGGAAAGTCAGGCCGTTTTCTACTTTTCTGCCGTACGGGATTTCGGCGCGTTTGCAGGCAGCGCCAAGGGATTTCTTGAATCCGGATGGGCTGAGCAACGGCTCGCCCTTGTACATAAAAACATAGTCATGTGAGATGGACCGAACCACCTTCGCAAGCACCGTTTCAACGTGGCGATTGATTGGTATGGACTTTGGGGACTTTTCTTTTACGTCCTCGCTGCCAAGGCGGATGAACCCGGCTTCACGGTCGATCTGAGACCACCGAAGCTCTCGGACTTCGGCGGCCCTCATGCCGGTCATCATTCCGACCACGATTATGGGGCGTAGGTGGGGGGAGGCGTGGGCGAGTAGGGCCTTGTATTCAGCAAACGAAACGATACGCTTTCTCGCGTTGCTCCCCTTCTTGAGGGCCCGCTTGAGGCGGCGGAATGGTTTGAGAGCCTGTCCGTCGAGCTTGTCGTTGTCGAAGCCCTTTGTAACCATCGTCTTGGTGACTGAGATTTCATAATCGACGGTTGCGGGAGCCCGACCAAGATCAAGACGTTTGCCCTGGTACTCTTCGAGGTCGACCTGTTTGAGGTCTGCTATGATCGTTTCACCAAACACATCACAAAAGTTGCCGGTGGCGGTGCACACCCGGTCATATGAGGCGAGTCCCTTGACTGATTTGAGCTTGATGTACCAGCCACGCAATTCGTTGAAGGTAAGGTTTGATTCCGGGAGGATGTCAAAGAGGCGGTTTTCCCGCTTCAGTGAACTGTGTTTTCCGTCCGCGTCTCTGGCCTCTTGGATGGAGTAGCCAACCGGCTTTCTGATCTGCCTATACTTGTTCTTACCTTCCGCAGTCTTCTCATTGGTGGGGATGCTTGTGCTCACCCAATACTGAATCTTGCGACTTCGCTTCAGCTTATCGAGGTCTTCGCCACACCCCTTGCAGTGTTTGTTCTTCACAGACTGCATGACTCGGCAGAATGGGCAACGTGCGAGAATAGCCATGTGCCAACCTAACCCCTTGGCGGCAAAAAGGCAAAATCCATGCTGAAATTTGAGGTTTTGTCCGCTCAGTATAAGATGGTGAGAAGGCTGTTCCAGACTTCTCAGCGCCCGGCCCAGGGCGTTCATTATCCCCTTCCGTCTAAACCATAATCCATCACAGGAGGCCCACATGATGTGTGCATCTTTGGAGCGGTACAGGCCGGTCAAGTCGCCTTGGCATGCTCGTTTCCGTGAATGGCAAATCCCCTACCACGTCGTAGGTCGATTTTGCGGCGTATCCCCTGGTCGCATTGCACAGATTGTAAATGGCTTCACGGGGACCCCAGATCATATTGAGGCTAAATTTCGGGAGTTGGAAAAGTTAGTTGAGCAGGAGGTAATACAATGAAAACAATCAAAACAGTCAGTGGCTACATCCTTGAACCAGAAGCCCCAAGCGAAGAACTAGTCCTCGAAAAATTCATTGAGGGTCTTCCTCGTGGACTCGTGGAACCCGTCAGCTGCATGTTGAAAGGTGATTAGAAAGCCAATCAATCACGCCCTTGTCATGATAACCCCAATACGGCTTATGCATGGGGATTACAAGAAGCCTGTCGTTCTTATCAATTAGGGGCTCGAGTCCATCATATATACTCTTAGCAGATATTGTGGAAAGTACCGCATATGAGGATTCCGATAAGCGCCTCCAGTCACCAAAGGACTTTATTTTTTCAAGCACCTTCGCGTGGTTCTGCCCCGGCGAGTTTAGATCGTAGGTCACTAGATAAACAGGCATAAAAACTCCTTTTAGTATCAAGTCTGCGGAAGATACATTTCAGTATCACATCACGGCATAAAATAAAACAATTAGATAAAGGCGATATGGTATGAGCAAGAAGCCCATGACAGAAGTAGCAATGCATGCCGTCAAAGGCGGTATGCCCATGAAGGACGCAGCCGAGGCCGCCGGAGTCCACCGGACAACCTTATGGCGAGCGCTTCAGAAGGCCAAAACCGCCACAGAACAGCTTGAGCGTGTTCGGGGCGACAGGAAAAGGGAAGCGCTCGAAATGCTCCTCTCGAAGCAAATGGAGCTGATTTACAACGCATTGGAAAGACTCCCCCAGAAGAGCTGGACAAGCAAGGCGCGTCGTTCCTGAAAGACCTCGCAAGGACTGGAACCGTCAACCTCGGCATCCTGATTGATAAGATCGCCAAGGGAGAAGAGGCGGGCGAGAGCGGTATCACAGTCAATATTGTGCTGCCTGAAGAACAGGCCAAACCCACCAAAGCCAATGACCAGCCCGTCGAGGACCAAGTCTCGCAGGACGGGCCAAGCGTCGAAGTTAAAATCTAACCGCCTTTTACCCAGCTCCGCGCATTTTCGCGCAGGAGTCCCAGCCTCTCAGAAAAACACCTCGTCAGAGCCACCGATCGAACACCTCCACCGGCCCCTTTTGCTGCGGCTTGGGGAGAGTCGGCTAGGTTTAGATACGTGGATCGGGCGGGGACACTTCCGAGACACCCCACCCAGCACACAGACCCCCACCCCCACCCATAGGAGAAACAATGAGCAAGACCAAGCTAGACCCCGGCAGGACCATTGAGCTTGCCGCCAGTGGATTGAACAACGCGGAGATCGCCAGAGTGCAAGGCGTTCACAAGGCAACCGTGGGCCGCTTCCTCGACAAGCACCAAGAGGAGCTGGCCGCAGCCGAGTACTTCAAGCAAAACCACGCGAGTTTCCTCACGGCCCTGCAATCGAGTGCGGCTTCCCTTCGCTTCGATATCCTCGCCGAACTCCGCAAGCGCGGCGTTGAGGGCATGACCGCCCATGAACTCAAGAGCCTGTATCACTCCCTCTCGGTCTGCCAGGGCGTGGACTTCGACAAGGAGCGCCTACTCACTGGGCAGTCTACAGCCAACGTCTACCACCTCTTTGACCAAGCCAACGAACAGGCCAACCGAGCCCTTGGCATCAACTAAGCCTTTTTGAAATTTGGTCCGGGGAAAAGACGGGTAGCGTAGAAGTTTGCCTGCAAGCACCGGATATCCCCCCCTCCTCCCCCGCCTATTCATACACACTCTAGCCCGTAGCCACGGAAGGCAGCGGTAACAAACGGAGCATACACAATGCTTGTCTACGAAATCGTTTATGCAGCCCCTCTCAACGAAGAGATTTCTACCCACCTTGATAAGGTTGTCGTTCTCGCTAACGACTACGAACAGATGGGAGCCTACCGGAACTTGGTCAGGGGCCGGGAGGTCTCGGTCACTTTACTGGCCTCGGATCAGTCAGACCACCTCCCCCGGCTTGTATGGCTGGATGCATTGGAGGCTCAAAAGGCCGAGCGTAAAGAACCGGGCGAAGCCTGTACCCCAGCCCCGAAACAGTAGGAGGGTTGATCATGGCATACGGAAAACGTGTCATTCCCGAGTGCGCGAATTGTTGGACTTCCGACCCCGGCATGGACGCCGACAACGGTTGGGGCAACGGTACTGGCTTGGGTCACGAGACGGGTGGCAACAGCTCTGGATTGAGCGATCCTCGTGTAAATCGGTTCACGGAGGCCCAACAGCGCGGCATCCTGGGCAGCGGCCTAGGGTTCTCCATGATGGGCACGGCTGCCGACGACGTGGAAGCCTATTACAAGCAGTTGGACTACACAGCCAGGCAGAACGCGATACGCGAAAGGGCTGCCCAAAAGCGGGCGGCTGAGATTGCCGACCTTCAAAGCCTGGCCGATGCATATTCACGCGGGAAATTGTCCGAGTTCGATCGGATACAGGGGGTCAAGGCCCTAAACCGTGGCGCTTTGGGTGAGCTTGAGGGCTACCTAGGGAAGCCTTCCTCGATGCGCCAGACTCACAATATCGGCGGGATATGGGGCGGGATGTTCGACACCAAGAGCGACGACGTTCAGACCTCCTATGAAGACCGCGCCGACCTCCAGGCAAGTGGCCACATGGACAAACAAGGAAACACCATTGGATGGGGGCCGATGAATCCGGTGGGCTTTCTGTCCTCGATCACAGCCGCCCCGGTGTCCCAGATGGCGGCCAAGAAAGCCTACGACTACACCGGGAGTATTCCGGCGGCGCTGACCGTTGGTGGCGTCACCGGAGCATCAATGTGGAAGGGCGGAAGGACCGCGCAGCCTGACTATTTTTCAGAGATAGCCAGCGGATACACTGGTACGAGTCCAACCGGCCTTTTGTCAGCCGTTCCGTCTGCTGCACTTTCTATCGCTACGGGCGCACCTGTTGGATTGGTTGGGCAAGCCCTCGGTTCGGTAAACACTGCGGCAAAGCTGAACAGCTTGGGAATAACGGCGCGTAAAGAGGCCCCAACCAGTGACAATTACGGGAGCGACGGGGTGCCATGGTGGTGGCCCGTAAGCATGGGGAGGGCGTAATTGCTGGCGAGTAAGCAAGTCGGCTTATCATACTTGCCGACGCCCTGGAGGAAGCCGGAGAGGGCTGCCTCATACCTCAAGCCATCGACAGGACGTTGATGGATCGTACAAGGAAGTACACCCTGAAGAAATTAACTCCCCTGCGAGCCGTACGGCTTCACTGTCTCAGTTGCACCAATGGCGATGTGACTTACGTCCGCAAATGCTCGTCATCGAGCTGTGACGTTCACCCAATCCGTTTTGGCAGGAATGATGGCAAGATCAGGAGCGTTCTAAGGGCAATTCGGCGTAGATGCCTGGACTGTTGCGGCGATGAGCGGAAGCGCGTTGCCGAGTGTGAGCTGAAAGACTGCTCCCTCTACCCGTTCCGCATGGGAACCAACCCAAACAGAAAGGGGGCGACCATCCCCAAGGCCGAGCGTTCCCAGGATCAATAGAAACACCCCCTTCACGGGTTGTTTCTGACCCTATGGACGAGAGACAGGGTCTCTAATGACAGATTACAAGGCGGGCCATCGACAGCGTGTCGGGGGTCCGCTTTTATTTGAATTTTGCAGAACTAACGATGGTGTTAAAATCGTCCACGTATTTGGCCTCGTATCGCGCTGGGGTGTCGGAATAATATGTAAGCCCATCAACTAGTGTAAATTGGACTTCATACTTATCAATAAAAAAATGCGCCTTATTGAGGTACACTTCTGAAGTTACCTCTCTGTATCTTGGTATTCCAAGATATTGCATCTTAAGTTGTTCATATGTGGACAGTCCATTGTACATGTACTCTTGATGTTGAATTTTGTAGTCAGCGCTCCATGTGAAAATATTATTCTCTTTTGAGTATTCCATGCTTGTTAAATTGTATTTATTAATCCCCATACTGTGTAGCAAGTCATCAATATTACTTTTGACAGCCACCTGCTCTTGAATTGTATTCTTGCTTAATATCGTTTTTATATTATCAGAGCGTATAACAATAATAGGAGTTTCGGCCTTTTCGCTGTCGGCCCTAATTATGACGTAATGTGCTCCGCCAGTTATTCTTCTATAGTAGCCTTCTCGTGATCCTCTGACCAGTTTCCACCCATTTGGCAGCTCGAAGCCAAGAGTATTCTTATAAATCCAACAATAATCGTTACCTCGCCCTTTAGCTGCCGATTCCTCGGGGGTAATCGTTTTTTCGACGCATCCGCAAAGAAATACCACGAGAAGTATCGTTATCGTATTTTTCATCGTCACTCCTCTATTGTTCATTTTGTTGAATGACTATATTAAAAACTGAGCCTTGAAAAGGATGGCTATAGCTTGTTTGACCATAAATGAGGCTGCAAAATACGGGGATGAATATGCTCAAACGAAATATTGAATTAAATTTTTCAAGCGACGAACTTAAAAAACGTGAGAGGGATGGGGAGACTAATCCATGGTTTGCTTCAGACCAACTGGATAGAGGGGCACACGTCAACGCTATCACAGACCTTATGTTGACCACTGAGGGTAGCTTTGTTCTCACTCTGAGCTCTCCGTGGGGGACCGGTAAGACGACCTTTATGCGGATGTGGAAGGCCTATCTAGAATATCGAGGCCGAACTTGCATCCTATTTAACGCGTGGCAAAACGACTACGCAGACAACCCGTTTTTGACCTTCATTGCCGAGATGTGCGAGCAACTGGAGGCATTAAATAAGCGGGATACCAGGGCACTTAGGACCGCTCTTGATGGAGTTAAGAAAATAGGCAAGAAGCTTTTCCCTCGGCTCTTATCTATTGGCGTCAAGACGGGCCTGGGCATCTCTGTGGATTTCGAAAAGTTGGGGAAAGAGCTTTTTGGAGGAGACGGTAAGGCGGCTAAAGACATCTGCGCCGCACTGACGCAGCTCGCGGGAGACTCCCTAGAGGGGTATGCCAGCGAGGTTTTGGAAGGGCACTCGAGTACAAAGAAGCTGGTTCAGGATTTTCGGCAACAGCTCGAAGCTGTTGTGAGCGCGCTGGGCGACCATGGTCCTCTGTTCTTTTTCGTGGATGAACTGGACCGCTGTAAACCGACTTATGCGGTGGAATTGCTGGAGGCAGTGAAGCATCTCTTCGAGACAAGCGGCATCATCTTTGTCCTTTCTCTAGACCGGGAACAACTTGGTCATTCCGTTAAGGCCGCGTACGGTGACGGGATCGATGCCGATGGTTATCTCAGACGATTCATCGATCTCGAGTACCGTATACCTGATCCTGATAAAGTCCGGTTTATACAACATCTAGCTCACTCCTACGGCTTTCAAGATTATCCAGTGTTTAGTAGTTCATATTCGCGTCATGGGGCACAGACATTCATCAATGAATTCAGCATGATTGCTCAATACTACTCATTGCGAACCATTGAAAAAGCTTTCTTACGCGGTTCGATACTGATGGGGGGGATTGAGCCATACCAATGCTTTGGAGACTGTACCTTTTGGCCCCACTTTATTTTTATGCGAGAACTGAGTGCTGATTATTTCAAGCAAATTGTTGAAAACGGAGATATCCCAGAGAAGCTACCTTTGGAGTTTTCAGCTAACTTTCCTGGATTGAATCCTAGCGCGATGCACCTCTGGGGCAGATTGAAGCATAAGTACGAGCAGGGGGATTACGATATGAATGCGACTGTCGGTAGACACAGTGCGTTCGAGGATGATGTTCGCCTAGCAGTGTACTTTTTTAAGCAACGAGGCGTCCACCTTATAGACAATGTGGTGCGGTTGCTCGACCTTTCTGAAAGGCTTGTTCCTATCGTCCCCCCGGAGAGTCACGGGTGATCACCCAGGACGGACCTTCCGTTAATCCCTGTTGTGCATAAATAGGCTACACCCCATCCAGACACCCGAAATGACAGCGAAAAGCGTCTGTTTTGGGTGTCTTTTTTATTTTCTTGACAGATTGTCTGCATATCTCATAGAGTCTATTCGTCGCGAACGACTAGCGGAGGATAGTTTCATGGCCGGTGAGCACATAGGATACATCAGAGTCAGCACGCTCTACCAAAATACGGAGCGGCAGCTTGATGGGGTGCAGCTCGACAAGATTTTTACGGACAAGGTCAGTGCAAAAGACACCAAGCGCCCCGCTTTGGGTGAGTGCCTCGACTACCTGCGAGCCGGGGATACCCTCCATATCCATTCCATAGATCGGCTGGCTCGAAACCTGAGAGACCTTCAAGACATTGTTTCTGGCCTGGTGGAAAAGGGCGTTCACGTCCGATTCGAGAAGGAGGGACTCGATCTCAAGGCGAATGGCAAGACCAACCCCATGACGAAGCTCATGCTTCACATGATGGGAGCGTTTGCCGAGTTTGAGCGAGAGTTGATCCTAGAGCGGCAACGTGAGGGGATTGAGCTTGCGAAGAAGGCCGGGAAGTACAAGGGCCGGAAACGGTCGTTGGACGATGCTCAAGGCAAGGCTCTTGTCGAGCGGGCCTTGGCTGGGGAGTCGAAGGCAGCCCTTGCCCGCGAGTTCGGGGTAAGTAGACAGGTCGTTTACGACTATATGCGGAGGGAACAGCAAGAGTAGCTGTGACTCATAGAAACGGCCCGTCAAGGTGGTGGAGCACTGTGACGGGCCTAACCACAAACGTACACAGGAGGTACGAAATGGCTGAACAGACTGTAGCAAATGGCACGGAAAAAGTAATCCCCGTTAAAGTGACCCAGGAAGCCAAGGAAGTTGTTTGCAGGGCGCAAGTCATCTATGGCGACATCCGGTGCGCCCTCGGCAAGATGGAAGAGTTTCTTGCCTTGGCCGAAGAGTACGGGCTGGAACAAATCCTCCGGTCCCTGGGTCACGAAATGGAAGGGGCAGCCGAGGATCTGGAAGAAGCGGAACGGCTCCTTACTCTGAAATCGACAACCCCGCCGATCCCGAACACCCCGCCTCAGGAGATCACGGACAACGACACCATGGGAATGGTCCAGCGCGTCCTCACTGCGGGCGGGTACCATGCAGATCAACTCAAGAGCATGGTTGAGTTGCAACACCACTTCTCACAGCTTGCCCCCGAGCAGACCGGAGGGGGCGCACAATGACCGAGGAAAGAAGCGTTGCCCGGCAGTTGATGGAAGAATCCCTGGACCCGTTCCGCATCCTCTTGGGCTTGCTGGAGTGGATGCCCTCAGACCAGCAGATCCCCCTTTGTGCGTTCGTTGATAACCTTACCACGGCCATTGAAGCCGCCGAAAGGAGGGTGGTAGTCGGTGCCGACTTCATAGACCATGCCGCGCTTGCCATGGGCATAAACAACCAGGGCAAGGCGGAAGCGCCCACGGAGCAGTAACCACACATAACTCGGCAACAATCAAAGGCGGGGGCTTCGGCTCCCGCTTTTTGTTGCAGCCCGCTAAGCGAATATAGCCTATTGCCACAATTATGTTGTTTTCCTATGTTTCGGATTCTAAATCACCATAGGAGACTATGTTATGGCACTAAACAAACTGTCCGACCTCAACAACCATCTGTTTGCCCAACTCGAGCGCCTAAGTGATGAAGACCTGAAAGGAGAGGCCTTAGCCGAGGAGATACATCGATCTTGGGCCGTGACTAGGGTTGCCGAGCAGATAATCCGAAATGCTAGCCTTGTGCTTCAGGCCAACATCGCGGTTGAACGGGATATGTTGGGGAATGCGAAGTTGCCGAGAATGTTGGAGGGGGAATAGTCGTGGCAAGGGATTATTCGGATGAGCAGCTTGCGTTTTTGCGGGACAACTTCAAAACAATGACCGTACCTCAGCTTACGAAGGCATTTAATATTAAATACAAGCTACGTAAAAGCGAGATGAGTATTCACAGCTTACTCAATTATTATAGGTTCACAGGAAAGGGAAGAGTCGATCCCTCTAAGTATTTGAGGTGTAGTCGGTACACAAAAGAGCAAAAAGAGTTTCTCCGTGAAGGGTATCGGTCGATGGACTTTCACACGCTCACAGCTGCTTTTAACGATCAATTTGGGGAGAATCGTTCCGAACTCGCGATTCAAGGGGCCGTTAAATCGCATGGTCTTTACGGCGAAAGAGAGCCCGGAATGCGGTTAAATTGGACAAAAGAGATCGGGGCAGAGCGTATTTGTCCCACCACGGGATTCGTAGTTTTGAAGGTTTCTCAACCCAATCCATACAGAGGTGGGCAGACGATGCAGCGTCACAAGCATAGAGCCATTTGGGAGGATGCTAATGGCCCGGTGCCTGAGGGGTATTGCCTACGTTTCCTTGATGGTGACAAATTAAACTGCACCCTCGAAAATATAGATCTATTCACGCGTACAGAGAGTTTATTTATGAGCCTGCTTAAGCACGACAGCGCGCCCCCAGAATTGAGAAGAACAATACGGCTGACAGCCAAACTCAAAGCGAAGGCGTCAGCGAGAAAAAGGGAGTTGCTTGAAGAGGCCGGGGAATCATAGTCATCATGGGCCACGACATTCGGCTCCACGACGATGAGATGATTTGTCTCACGGATATGTGGAAGGCGACCGGAAGTAACGCCAAGAAGGCTCCCGCGCAGTGGCTGAGGACGGACAACGCAAAAGAGTTGATGGCGGGCCTGTCCATCAAATGTGCAAAAATGCATGTTTTGGAACAGCGTCGCGGTCAGCACGGCGGCACTTGGGCACACTGGCAGATCGCCTTGGGCGTGAGCTTCTATGAATTACTCTTCATCGGGCCGAGCAAGCAAACAATCTCGTCAGCATCAACGCTTTCAAATTTCTGATAGAATTCATCCCTTTCCCGGCAGAACAATCTTTCGCTTTTGACCGGGCGATACAGAACCATTTCTTGATCGTCCTGGGCGTTGGTCGCGTTTGTCACGGTGTCCAGGGCGAAATATAAATTGCCGTTCTTCTTGTTTCTGAAAAGAGCCACGTTTAACCTCCTATTACTGCCAGACATTAGGCGAAATAGAGCTTTCAACTACGGACTCTATGTCATCCGGCAGCGTCCAAAAGAAATCTAAGCCAGCACGCCGTTCAACCTCATCCACCGTTACGACATGTTCTGTGATTGTGGATTTCCGCCCCGTCGCTTGGTCGAAGATGTAGGCGGTCACGAGGAGGGGGAACTCCCCATGGTTTTGAACAGCAACAATTTTCCAGTATCCAGAGGGCACCCTATGCGGCTCGTCTGCTCCCGGAAGGGCTTCCATCTCACGTTCGTAGAGAGGGCCGGTCACGACGTACACAGGTTGTTTCAGCGCCAACTCTCGCACCTGGTCCTCAACAGCCTTCCATGCCCCTTGGTTCAGGTCCTTCTTCTGTGGGGTGATATTGGAGAGATAATTGGTCATATACCAATAGTCGGTCCCCTTAAATGAAGCCAGCGGCGCTTGGTGGCCACGATCCGTATTGAGCTTGTCGCTTGCCCCCCGGTAATCATCCGGCTCAAGTGTTTCGTCTTCGGCCAGGTCTGGATCGGCCTTCCAATTCCTTTTCGTGACCGAATTCCCCGACACGGTTTGAGCGTCCACCCTGTAAGCCACCCAATCAGCAAACTTGGTTTCTCGATTGTTGGACAGGCAGTAAATGGGGCGGGCTATAAGAGTGTTTGTCTCGGGAGTGCCGATGGGTAGCCCGTAAATGGTATGGAATTGGACCAAGGCAACGCCCTGGGTGTCAACGATGACTCCCGTGCCTTCCCACGCGATTGCTGGGGCAACAGCCAGAGCCAGGCACATGAAAATGGAAATTAGTCGAGGCATGACTTCCAATATTCCATGGGGCGCATTTTACGCAAGCCGACGATTGGAAGAGATTCACTGAAGAGGAAAGCGTCTGGGGTCCCTAGGCTCTGGCTTAACCCGCACTTTATTTCAGGGTGTCCTTGGCGGAAGGGCATGGGTGCTCACTCAGTAAGCACCCCCTGCTCACTCAGTAAGCATGAACCAAACAGTAACCAATGCAGCCGTGGTGTCTTTTTTATACCGTTCAAGTTGCGCTAGGTTCGTGGTTTCATCAGTCGCCTTCCATTAGTGCCGTGGCAATAAGGACACTCGCCACGCCGCACAGTTAGAGGGAACCAGGACCAACTCCACTCAACCCCACAGTCATGGCACTGGGACGAATATGTAGCTGGTTTCTTCGAGGGGGGCACGATTTCATGCTCAGAGACAAAGCCTTGATCGTCGAGTTCGTCCACGAGCTCCTGGCGGTAGTCTTGGGCCGCGTTCTGGCACGCTGAATAGAAATAGGTCCTGAGGCACGCGGGCTTGTCCTGCCCGCCCTTGAGAAAACCGGGGACGAACATGCGGAGTACATCCGGGATTAGCGCATTAAACCGCGAGAGGAGTTCCTCGTACTCGACCCCATAAAACCTCTGAGCGCGAAGAATCTTGAAGTGTCGTTTAGCGTACCTGTGGGAGTACGCAGTCAACATCTTCAAGTTGTCTCGTGTCTCATTCAGGTGAGTATTGTCCCGGCGAAGATGGTGCCGACGAATGAACCGGCTCACGGTCTTGGGATTACACCCGTAACAGGTAGCGATGTAACCATGAAGTTGGCCGCGATTGAGACGGTCTTGGATGTCGCGGACGTGGGAGTCCCGCAAGATCTCTGGCCTTCCGGTTTTATTCATGACTGCCTCCGAATCACTTGACCGATGTATCTGCGGAGTTCGGCCTCGGCGGCATGAAAGTGTGTCTTGCTCAACGGGCACGCCCAGAGCCGCCCGCCAAGAATGTCGGCGGCAGCGGTGCCGGGTGTTTCATTTGTTAACTTGGAAATTTCCAACAAGGTGAACACCTGCCTAGACAATACAACCTCCAGTCTCAAACTCAGACCCAATACGGAACCCTAAGACCACACCACCAGCACCCGCCCCCTCCATTACTAGAGATAGTTAGTGCTTATATCCAATGAAGACTGCATGTTGGGAGAGTGAAAAGGCTTGTTTTCGGGGTACTTCAATTCTGTGCGGATTGGGATACCCGCATGTCGGATTGAGGACTCCCGCATGGCTGTCGAGAGTTCACACTCATGGATATTCTGGACGATGAAAGAGTCGTGTATCGGGATGGCGAGGATGTCCTGTTCCATGAGATCCAGCATGATCGTCTCCGCCATGTCAGAGTCGATACGCTGAAGGCGGGAGCCGGCCCCCGAGGCGATATGCTCGGCTATCGGGAGATGGTAATTTTTGAGTGCGTGCAGGGCTTCATATAACCACTTGTCGGTCAGGCAGTCTCGGAATGACGAAAGCAGTTTGACTGAATCCCTTATCGATTTTCGCGTTGCCTGAATGGCCTTCTCGTCATTCTCTGCGTTGATTGCTACGAGCAGGAGCAACTTGAAGAGGGGGCGATATGCACGTCCATACCCGGGGAGAACATACGGGTCGAAGTCCAATCTAGTTCCGGTCGCTGCGTATAGCAAACTGGGGTGGAGGCTCTCGTAGTCAATCTCTTGGACGGGGACGCCGTTTATCCGAATGTGCCGCCTCAATGCCTTGGGGATGTTCTGGACCCAGGTCCCATAAAATCTTCCCCCGCACTCGAACGTGACGTTGAAGACTCGATGGAGTTTTACGGCCAAGGGGTTTGGAGGCGAACAAGGCTTTTTCTTGTGCTCTGGGCAGTTAATGAAATGCTCGATAAATGACTCTTCGTCGATGAACAGCCGCAAATGGTGTTTGACGATAAACTCATTGAGCTTGTGGAGCGGTTCCCGGAAAACCTTCGCCTGCTTTGCGAGACAGCCTCGGGAGATGTCGATGACTTGGCCCTTGTCCGAGGACTCCTTCTTGGCCCGCAGTTCGACTACATCTCCACGTTCGATGGAGAAATCGATGAGGCGCAATCTGTTTGTGATGAAGATGTCGATAAGCTCAGTGGTGGCCCTTATACGGGTGCAGCGGGAGATGTTTTGGAACTGGACGCCAGGGTGATGTTCGACCAATCCAGACATTCGAAGTTGCTCGATTCCCCAAGCCATCGGTGCGCGTCTAAGGTGTAGGGAGTGGAGGCGAGTCCCTTTTGCGTAGTACTTCTCCCCGAGGATGACTGCCACAAAGGGGTTGCCCTTGGTTTTCCAGGCTACGAAGAGGTTTGCCAGTAGGACTGCGAGATGCCTTCGGTGTGTCTGTCTGTCTCGTTTGCCCACGTCTCCTTCGACAAGGCTCCACACGTCTTCAATGGCACCACCAACGCCCGAGTTTTGCTCTAGGCGGTATACATCGAGTTTCACGGAGTATTCGAGATTCTCGTGGTCGCGCCCAACCCTGTCAGTGGTGGTGATCGCTCCTATTTGCACGGCTATTCCCCATGAATTCTTCCACGTCACGGCGATCAAAGCGCACGAGTCGCCCGATACGTTTAGACGGGATCGGGAAGGGGTTTTCAGCACCACGGGCACAGCGGTGGTAGATGGTTGATCTTGAGATGCCGAGGAGGTCGGCAAGTTCCGGAACCGATAAGAATCGTTTTTCCATGTCATGCATCCTTATAATGTATACGTTGTACATTAGATGTGCCAAAAAAAATTATATCCGCTGGGCTAGCCCGAGGACGATTGGGGTAGCATCAATTGAGTACATCTCAACGGGGTGGGGGTGCGGATGATTCTCTTCACTGAGGTCATTCTCAAGGGCTTTAAGCAAAATGGCTATCGCGTTAGAATAATGCTCGGCTACTGTGCAAAATGAGACCACCAAGCTTCGACCGAGATATTTTAAATATACCAGGTTGAAGCGATAACCTTCAGTGTGTTGGGTAACAGCCCGATGTTGCTCTTCCGCTGAGTCGTGCCAGGTGATGTCGGCTTTGTCTGGGAATAAGCCAAGAGATGCATAACATCTCGGTGAGTTGAGTACCCTTGATGCGGCCTCTCGTTTCCATCCAGTAGCAACCATCATTTGAAAAGTTTGTATGCGGACGAGATCTGCGAAGGACCACACGTTCTTAGTGCCATGCCCGCTAGCCTTTTGGACGGACGGCCCAATGTAGCCCTCTCTCATCCACTGGTAGAGGCGGTTGCGGTCTATCTCGCAAAGTCGTTCGATGTCGGTAATGGTGAATTCCACTTTTGCATTCCATGCTTAAAATGTACAAGTTGTACATACTGATTGCAGCCGAGAAAAGCAAGACTTTTATTGAGGTCGCGAGGGGGACGCCTTTGGTCACGAATTGGATACGAATCAGTAAGAACAATGTACTGGCCTGCGGGATTTTGCAATGAGTGGCAACAGGCAGTAAAAGTATTTTAAATAGGTATTTTGATCGACTTGCACGTAGTTTTCTTGGTTGAGTCTAATGGTAGCAATTTGCAATAAAAAAGGATTCCTAATCCTGGTGCCGCGTGTTCGAATCGCGCTGGGGGCACCAGAGAGATCAAGGCCTTGGAGTTGCAGGACTCCAAGGCCTTTTGTCTGTTTGCAGGGAGAGGCGGGCGGTTAGAGTTCGAACGGAGTCAGGCTCTCGTAGCCGTGGTCGGTGATGACGATGGTCTGCTCGAACTGGGCGGACAGGGAGCCGTCGCGGGTGACGGCGGTCCAGTCGTCGTCGAGCACGTCCACTTCCTTGGCCCCGAGGTTGATCATGGGCTCGACGGTCAGGACCATGCCCGGCGCAAGGGGAACATTGCCCAGCCGGGAGCGGAAGTGCGGGACGTGGGGCGGCTCGTGGAAGTCGAGGCCCACGCCGTGGCCCATGTATTCGCGCACCACGGAGCAGCCCTGGCCTTCGGCGTAATCCTGGATGGCCCCGGCCACGTCGTTCAGGGTATTGCCCGGACGGGCCTGCTCCAGCCCCAGGCGCAGGCATTCGCGGGTCACGGCCACGATCTTGGCCGCGTCCGGGGACGGTTTGCCCACGAAGAAGGTCTGGTTGCAGTCCGCGTAGTAGCCGTCCAGGACGCTGGTGATGTCCACGTTGACGATGTCGCCGCTTTTCAGGGCGTTCGGGCCCGGAATGCCGTGGCACACGACCTCGTTGGGCGAGACGCAGACGCTCTTCGGAAACCCGTTGTAATGCAGGGGCGCGGGCCGCGCGCCGTTCGCCACCGTGAAGTCGTGCACCGCCCGGTTGATTTCCTCGGTGACCGTGCCGGGGCGGATCAGGTCCTGGATGGCGTCGAAGGTGCGCATGACCAGTTCGCCGCAGCGGCGTATGCCCTCGATCTGCTCCGGGGTCTTGATGCGGATGCCGTACCGCTTGAGATAGGCCTGGGGCAGCAGCATGCGCGCGCCTTCGGGCTTGCCCATGCAGCATTTCTTGAATTTCTTGCCGCTCCCGCAGGGACAGGGGTCGTTGCGGCCGATGTCGGTATTCATCAATAATCTCCTCTGCCCGCATTGTGCCGGGCAAGGGGAGTGTCCCCCATGCAGGCCGGTTTTTCAATGACCGATTGCACTGTTCATCCGCCCCCGGACGGCAGGCGGGCCGCCTGACACCGTCCGGCGGCCCGCGCAAGGTGCTTGAACCGTGTTCGGGAAGAAGGGGGCTTGATCCCGGCTAGTCCGCCTCGCCCCACGCCTTGGCGCTGCGCGCGACCTTCTTGCGCACTCCCTTCCAGTCCGTCTCGTGGGTGAACATGGATTCCGGCAGGGCGGCCAGCATCTTTTCGTAGAGGTCCAGGGAGACCGTGAAGGTCAGCTCGTCGGTCTTCATGAACTTCCGGGCCGAGGGATCGAAGCCGCCGATGACGGCCTTCTCCAGCCCCTTGCCCTTGTAGTACAGGGGCCAGCTGACCATATTGGTGCAGCCCGCGCCGAAGGGGGAGACCACGCAATCCATGTCCCCGGTGGCGAACACCGCCTGGGTGAACAGGCCGGACAGCACCTCGGGCCGGGCGAAGAAGATGACGAATTCCGGCTTGGTCTCGTCGGTGAACAGGGAGAGAGGCTTGAAGATGCAGTACTTGCCGGGGGCCTCGCGGGGGTTCACCTCTTCCATGAATGCGCGCATGGCGTCGGGATCGGGCATGTACCGCTCGCCGTGCAGGGGCGTGCCCTCGTACCCGGTGGACACGTAGTGCTCGATGAAGCGCAGGTGGGGCTTCATCATGGAGCAGTAGTACGCGCCGCCGACGCAGCCGTACTCCTCGGACGAGATGTACGCCGCGCCGCCCTTTTTCCGCGCCAGCCAGACGTTGCCCATGACGCAGGAGAAGGTCTTCATGACTTCCTGCATGTCCAGCGCCCGCGCATCCTCCAGCTCGCGCGAGATGGGCGCGCCTTTTTTCGGGCCGTAGGCGTTCTCCGGCAGGGTATCGGAATAGTGGACGCCGAAGGGGGCTTCTCCCAGGCCGAGGTGGTCCAGAAAGGTGGCGGTGCCGTCGAGTAGGGATTGCATGGTCATGTCGTTCTCCTTTGAGGGGTCAGCGTTTTCCCGCTT
Source organism: Pseudodesulfovibrio indicus (assembly GCF_001563225.1). Lineage (NCBI taxonomy): Bacteria > Pseudomonadati > Thermodesulfobacteriota > Desulfovibrionia > Desulfovibrionales > Desulfovibrionaceae > Pseudodesulfovibrio > Pseudodesulfovibrio indicus. The sequence continues at coordinate 3,454,252 of NZ_CP014206.1, read as the reverse complement.
GGAAGACGGGCGGGTTGCCTTTGGACTTGCCTTTTCATACCATGCCCATGGACAAAATAAACCACGGTAAACGGAAAACTCTTTTCCATGGGTGGGCATAATGGTGCAGGAATTCTTGAATGACGTCCCCCTGCTGGTGGAGGTGGCTCGGCGAAAGAGCTTCACCAAGGCTGCGGAGTCGTTGGGGATCGGCGTCTCGACCCTGTCGCGGCGCATCAAGCTGCTGGAAGAGCGGATGGGAGTACTGCTCTTTTACCGGGACACCCGGAACGTCGAGTTGACGGACAACGGCGCGTATCTTCTGGACCGCTGCGGGTTCATCCTGGACGAGACCCGGAAGGCCTACGACTCGGTGGTCGGGAACATGCAGAAGCCGTCCGGGCTGATCCGGGTCTGCATGTTCCGCGACCTCTACGAGCGGCTGCTGAAGGACGCGATCCTCGATTTCGCGGCGACCTGGCCGGACATCCAGATGGAACTGACCTTTGTGGAGCATCCCGTGGACATGCGCACGGACCCGTACGACGTGGCTTTCCTCATCGGCTCGAACATCGCCCCGTCGCTGGTCGCCCGGAAACTGACGACCATAGAACCGCATCTCTACGCCGCGCCGTCGCTGCTGGAGCAATACCCCCTGCCCAGGGAGCCGGGCGACCTCCGCGGGCTGCCGTGCATCGTCCTGCAACGGTTCGGCTGTCGCTGGCCCATGCACAACGGCGAGCGGCAGGTGCTCGTCGAGGTCCAGCCGCAATACAGCTTCAGCTCGGTCGGGGTCTGCCTGGATTTCACCCTGGCCGGACACGGCGTGGGCATGATCCGGGGCAGGGATGCGGAATCGGCGGAACAATCCGGGCGGCTGGTGCGCGTGCTGCCGGACTGGAGCGGCGGGTTCGTGCACGACGTGAGCATGGTCACCGGCTCCAGCCAGCTGCCCCGGAGGGTCCGGCTGTTCATGGACCACATCCTGGACCACGCCCCGGCCTGACGGCCTCTGCCCGGGAGGCGCGCTCGAAGCGGTGCTCGCGGCGCGCAGCCAGCGGCCCCGCTCCGCAACGGAAGAGCCGACCGGACGTCCGTCCGGTCGGCTTTTTTGTTGGCTATAAAGAGGAAGGGGGGTGTTGGCCTGCGGCTATTTGACCACGACCAGTTCGTACTCCCTGGTGCCCAGCCCGATCTTCTCGGCGTGCTCCAGGCAGGTCTTCCACTCGGATTCAGGGGTGGAATTGCAGAAGTGGTCGTTCAGGTCCCTGAAGCCCGGCTGGGCGAGGTTGTCGGCCAACTGGCTGCCGGGCAGGGGCTTGGCCGCGAGGCAGGCGTCCGCGCAGGCCTGGTCCAGGGCCAGGGGATCGAAGGAGGCGAACATGCCGAGGTTGGGCAGGATGGGCACGTCGTTCTCGCCGTGGCAGTCACAGTTGGGGGAGACGTCCACGACCAGGGAGATGTGGAAGTTGGGACGACCGTCCAGGACGGCCTTGGCGTACTCGGCCATGCGGCAGTTCAGGGATTTTACCGCGGCGTCGAACCCGAAGGAGATGGCGTCGAAGTTGCACGAGCCGAGGCAGCGACCGCAGCCCACGCAGTTGTCCTGGTTGACGCTCATCATCTTGGCCTCTTCGTCGAACTCCAGGGCGTTGTTGGCGCACTCCTTGTAACAGGTGCGGCAACCCTTGCACAGCTCCGGGTCGATGGTCGCCTTGCTGTCGCTGTGCTGTTCGGCCTTGCCCGCGCGGGATCCGCAGCCCATGCCGATGTTCTTGATGGTGCCGCCGAAGCCGGTGATTTCGTGACCCTTGAAGTGGGTAAGGCTGATGAACACGTCGGCGTCCATGACGGCCCGTCCGATCTTGGCCTCCTTCACGTACTCGCCGCCCTGTACCGGGACCAACACGTCGTCGGTCCCCTTGAGGCCGTCGCCGATGAGGATGGGACAGCCCACGGTCAGCGGCGTGAAGCCGTTTTCCCAGGCGCATTCGAGGTGTTCGAGGGCGTTCTTGCGCTTGCCGGGATACAAGGTGTTGCAATCGGTCAGAAACGGCTTGCCGCCCAGCTCCCTGATCACGTCCGCAACGGCCTTGGCGTAGTTGGGACGCAGGTAGCTGATGTTGCCCAACTCACCGAAATGGAGCTTGATGGCGGCGAATCTGCCATCCAACTCGATCTCGCCGATTCCGGCCTTCTTGATCATCTTCTTCAATTTGCTGGGAAGACCGTCGCCGAAGGCTTTGGTCCTGAAATCCGTAAAAAAGACTGTTGCCTTTTCCATGCTGTTCCCTCTTTCTTGGATGGTAGTTGGCTAGTTTCGTTTGTCGTATCCATACCGACGCTCGCCGTACGGCGGGTCGCCCCCGCAGGAATCGTTCGCATGCGAGGGGGTGAGCGCAACAGCGGCCGAAGGGCCCATGGTCGCGGAAGGACCCGCTGCCGCAAGGGTTGATCCTACACCCAGAAGCGGGGATGTTCAAACCGAAGATTGCGCTACGGCGAAGAATACTCCGGGTCAGTTTTTCGCGCAGGGGGGGTAAGAATTGATATTTAATATAATATCGATCGTAAATTTCAATATCAAAACCAATTATCAGTGTGATAAAAGGAGAGAGTCTTCTCCGGAGTCCATTCCTGCAACCATCCAGAATCGGTAGGCTTCCCATTATGTCCAGTTCAATTCGCAGCGTCCTGATACTGCGTATTTCCGCTCTTGGCGCGTGCCTTCTTGCTGTGGGCGTCGCCTTTTACGTCTACCGGGCCGGACAGGTCGGGAGCGGGCCGGCCGGCGTTGAGCAGGCGCTCTCCACGGCGCGCATCCTCCTGATCTTCATGGCGGCGGGGTTCCTGCTCGTGGGCGCGGTCGTGGCGGCCGGGCTGAGCAGCCTCCTGCTGGCCCCCATGCGCCGGTTGGCGGAATCCGTCCGCCGGGAAGCGGAAGGAAAGGACGGCCAGCCCTTCGCGGAAGAGGGGCGGTTTGAACTGGCGGCGCTGTCCGAGTCCGTCGCGGCCCTGGTCGCGGCCCAGGCGGAGCGGACCGGCGAGGCCGAGGCGCGGGCGCGCAAGGCCGAGAAGCAGCGGGCCGAGGCCCAGTCCGCCCTGCATGAGGCAGGGGAGAACCAGAAGCGGCTGTCGGACCTGCTGGAGTCGGCCCAGCGCACCTCCCACCGGGCCGAGGATATTTCCCGCAAGGTGCTGGCCGCCGTGGGCGACCTGTCCCGCGAGGTGGACCAGGTCACCGGCGGCGTCGAGATTCAGCGCGAGCGCATGGCCGAGACGGCCACGGCCATGGAGGAGATGACCGCCACCGTGGCCGAGGTGGCCAGAAACGCCTCACACGCGGCGGTCAACGCCACCGAGTCCAAGGAAAAGGCGATCATCGGTGCCGAGGGCGTGAAGGACGCCGTGGCCTCCATCGGCGGCATCGAGAAGCGGATTCACCTGCTCAAGGAGACCATGGGCCGCCTGGGCGACCAGGCCGCCTCCATCGGCGCGGTCCTGAACGTCATCTCCGACATCGCGGACCAGACCAACCTGCTGGCCCTGAACGCGGCCATCGAGGCGGCGCGCGCGGGCGAGGCGGGCCGGGGGTTTGCCGTGGTCGCGGACGAGGTCCGCAAGCTCGCCGAAAAGACCATGTCCGCCACCAAGGAGGTGGAGGACGCCATCCGGTCCATCCAGGTGGCGGCCAAGGAGAACGTGGCCGCCGTCGAGGAGGCCGCGAAGGATATTTCCCACAGCACCCAGGCGTCCAACGAAGCCGGGCGGTTTATGGAGGAGATCGTGGCCATCGTCGAGGAGACCTCGGGCCAGGTGGACTCCATCGCCACCGCCTCGGAGGAGCAGTCCGCCACCTCCGAGGAGATCAACCGCGCCGTGACCGACGTCAACCGGGTGGCCTCGGAGACGGCCGAAGGCATGTTGCGGTCCGCCTCCAACCTGGCCAGCATATCCGGGCTGATCGACCAGCTGGACAGCATGATCAAGCAGCTGGCCGCGGGCGAAGTGGCCGACGGGAGCGTGCTCATCCCCTGGTCGAGCAAGTATGCCCTGGGCATCGGGTCCATCGACTCGCAGCACCGCAGGCTGGTGGACCTGATCAACGAGCTGCACCAGGCCATGGTCAGCCACAGGTCCGGCAACACCATGCTCAAGATCGTCCAGGGGCTGGAGGAGTACGTGGGCACGCACTTCGCCTTCGAGGAGAAGCTCTTTGCCCAGCACCGCTATCCCGACGCCCAGGCGCACAAGGCGGTGCACCGCGAGTTCGTGGCCCAGGTGACCGAATTCAAGGACGCCCTGCGCCGGGGCAAGGCCACGGTCTCCATGGACGTCATGCAGTTCCTCAAGAACTGGCTCCTGGAGCACATTCTGGGGACGGACGCGGAGTACGTGTCCTGCTTCAAGAAGGCGGGCGTGCGCTAGGCGCAGCGGTCATATCAAGGGGATCAGGGCCCGCTCTCGTTCGAGGGCGGGCCTTTTTCGCGGGGTCAGGAGCAGGCGTTCTCGGTGCCGGGGACGGCGGGCAGGGAGAAGTGGAAGGAGCTGCCCTGGCCCAGGGTGGACTCCACCCAGATGGAGCCGCCGTAGTGCTCGACGATCTCCCTGCAGATGGCCAGCCCCAGGCCGGTGCCCTTCTGCTCGGTGCAGATGGTGTCGCCCAGGCTGGACTTGTGGAATTTCTCGAAGATGTACCCCAGGTCCGCGGCCGGGATGCCCGGGCCGGTGTCGGATACGGACACGGTCAGGATGTCGTCGTTGTCCCGGAGGGAGACCGTGACCTTGCCCTGGCGCGTGAACTTGCAGGCGTTGTTCAGGAGATTGATGAGCACCTGCTGGATCTTGTCCGGGTCGGCGTGGATCAGCCGCGAGCTGGACGGCAGGTCCAGGAGCAGCTCCACCCCCCGGCGCGACTGGAAGCCGCCCCGGGCCGCGGCCACGGCATTGCGGATCGCCTCGCACGGGTTGAGGAAGTTGTCGTTCCAGCACGCCTTGCCCGACTCGATGCGGTTGATGTCCAGAAAGTCGTTGATCAGCCGGGTCAGCCGCTCGCCCTCGGTGTCGATGATCCCCAGGTTGCCCCGGATGCGCTCGGCCTTCTTGTCCAGCAGTTCGCTGGCCGCCAGGGGTTGGAAGTAGCGGGCGAAGTCCTTGGCGCAGAGCTTGGCGAACCCTCGGATGGAGGTCAGTGGGGTGCGCAGCTCGTGCGACACGGACGAGACCATGGCGGACTTGATCTCGTCGAGTTTGGTCAGCCGCCGGTTGGCCTCTTCCAGCTCCGCCTTGCGGGCCTCGATCTCGGCCGTTCGCAGCTCGACCTTGTGCTCCAGCTCCTCGTTGAGCCGGGTCAGCGCCTCTTCGATGGTCTTGCGTTCGATGGCCATGGCCACCTGCTCGGACACTGCGGACAGGAAGGAGATGGCCTGGTCGGAGTAGAGGGTCGGGTTTTTATAGTCCTGCACGGCCATGGCGCCCACCACGCGACCGCCCAGGCGGAGCGGGATGCCCAGCCAGACCGCCGGGGGGGTGCCGATGACGCCGATGGCTTCGAGCTTCGCGTCCACGTCGGGGTCGGCCTGGGACAGGAACAGGGGAGCGCCCGTGCGGAAGACGTGGATGGACAGGCTCGACTGGCCGGGATCGCTGATGTTGGGGATGTCGAAGTAGTCGTCCATCTCGTCCTGGAAATAGACGAAACGGAGCATGTCGGCTTCCTCGTCCAGCATGGCGATGAAGAAATTCTTGGCCTCGATGACCTCGTCGATGATCGAGTGGATGGTCTGGTACAGGTCCTGGAGGTTCCGGGTGGTGCTGACCGCCGTGGAGATGGCGTACAGGGCCTGGGTGGTCCGTTCGTTGAACTTGCGGGCGGTGATGTCCGTGTGGGAGCCCGACATGCGGTAGACCCGCCCGTTCTCATCCTTGGAGCTGCCGCCGCGACCGAGTATCCAGCGGGTGGAGCCGTCCTTGTGGAACTGGCGGAACTCCACCTGAAACTGGTCCACCTTGCCCTCGATGCACTCCCTGTTGGCGGCCAGGACCCGGTCGCGATCGTCGGGGTGGAGGCTGTCCAGCCAGGCGTCGGCGGTGTTCGGAAATTCATCCTCGGCGTAGCCGAGAATTTCACGGTACCGGGGCGAGTAGAAGACCTGGTTGGTCTCCAGGTCCCAATCCCACAGGCCGTCGTTGGCGCCGCGCGCCATGAGCTGGTAGCGTTCCTCGCTCTCGCGCAGGGCTCTGAGGGCCTCGTACCGTTCGGTCTCGTCGATGAGGGAGCAGACCCGGTCCTCGGTGCCGGGCAGGAGCCGGACGAAGACGTGGATGCGCTTCAGGGTGCCGTCCTTGCGCCGGAAGGTGAATTCGTAGTCCCGGGGGCTGGTCCGCTCGCCCTTGGTGCGGCCTTCGTGGTAGCGGGTCATTCGCTCCAGTTCTTCCGGGACCACGAAGTCGGCCCAGCCGAGCTTGCCGTTGATGTCCTCGCGGGCGCAGCCGGAAAGGATGGTGAACTGGGAGTTGCAGCTCTTGATGATCCCGTCCGGATTGAGCAGGACCATGGCCGTGCCCGTGGTCTCGAACAGGGTGCGGTAATGACTCTCGCTGGAGCGCAGGGCCTCCTCGACCTTGCGCATCTCGGCGCTGTCGCATTCGGCCCCGCCGTCGGCGTCCTTCCGCAAACCGTCAAGCTCGGACCGGAGCCGGTCCAATTCGTCTATCAGTTGATTCTTGGTCTTGCGATGGTCGCCTTGCATGCTTTCTCCTGAGGGCAGGAAGCAAAGTACAAACGCGGGGCAAAAGAATCAATGATAAAACACCGTCGAACCGGCTGCTGATCCAAGATGGGTGCTAGCCCTCGCCGCGCGGCTTGAAGGTTTTTCTGCGCGGCGGCTTGCCGTAGGGACGGTTCGCCTTCTTGGGGAAGCTCCGGCCGCCCGGTTTCTGTCCGGTGGGCTGGCCGCGCATGACAAGGGCCTCGCCCTGGCGGCTGTTGATGCTGTTCATGACCCGCTCGGCCTCGGCTGCCGGGACCGTGAAGGTGGTCCGGTCGCCCATGACCCGGACGTGCTGGATGGCCCACGGCTTGAGGTGCGCGGCCGAGGCCACGAAGTCCACGAATTTGGGCGGGGTCATGCCGTGGGTCCTGCCCAGGGCGCAGACCAGGTCGGCGCGGCCCCGGTTTTCCGGTCCTACGGGCGCGATCTTGCGGTAGCCGGATTCCACCAGCTCGTCGCCGAAGGCGTTGCGCAGCAGGGCCGCGACCACCTCGACGGCGTCCTTGTCCTCCAGCAGCTCACCGGCCATGGCGAGGTAGCCGCTGTGGTCGCCGCCGTCCAGGATGGCTTCGAGCTCCGCCGTGACCTTGCGCTTCTTGGAGTGGATGACGTCCTCGATGCGCGGCAGGGGCTCCTTGGCGATCTCGATGCCGGAGCTTTTGGAGATGTACATGAGCTTGCGGAATTCGCCGGGCGCGATGAGGGTGATGGCCACGCCCTGCTTGCCCGCGCGGCCCGTGCGCCCGGTGCGGTGCACGAAGGTCTGCGGGTCCTGGGGCAGGGCGAAGTTGACCACGTGGGTCAGGTCCGGGACGTCGATGCCGCGTGCGGCCACGTCCGTGGCCACCAGGATGGTCGCCCTCCGGTCGCGGAACGAGGCCAGGATCTTCTCGCGCTGGGGCTGGTTCAAGTCGCCGTGGATCGGCTCGGAGGGATAGCCCCGCTGGCCCAGGCGCGCGGCCACGAGGTCGGCGTCGGCGCGGGTGCGCACGAAGACCAGGCCGTAGAAGTCGGCGTGGGCGTCGATGACCCGGCACAGGGCCTCGAAGCGGTCGGAATCGGCCATCTCGTGGAAGATGTGGCGGGTCAGGGGGACGTCGGAGGTCTCGGGCTTGACGGTCAGGACTTCGTAGTCGCCCATGAACTCGCGGGCGATGGCCAGGACCTCGCGGTCCATGGTGGCCGAGAACATGAGCGTGCGGCGGTCCTGATTGGCCGAGGCCAGGATGGCCCGGACGTCGTCCACGAACCCCATGTTGCACATCTCGTCCGCCTCGTCGAGGATGAAGAAGGACAGCTCGTCGATGCGCAGGGAGCCGCGCTCCAGGTGGTCCATGATCCGGCCCGGCGTGCCCACGACCACGTCCGCGCCCTGTCTGAGGGCCTTGAGCTGCATGTGGATGGCCTGGCCGCCGTATACGGGCAGCACGCGGATGCGCTTGCCGCCCTTGAGGGAGTCCAGCTCCTCGGCCACCTGGATGGCGAGTTCGCGGGTCGGGGTCAGGATGAGCGACTGCACGCGGCGTGCGCCCTCCTTGGCCGCCTCGATGACCGGCAGGCCGAAGGCGGCGGTTTTGCCGGTGCCGGTCTGGGCCTGGCCCACGATGTCCTTGTCCCCGGACAGCAGCCGGGGAATGGTCAGGGCCTGGATGGGAGTGGGGTCGATGAACCCCTTGGTCTTCAGGGCGTCCAGAGTGGGTCCGGAGAGCCCCAGTTCCTGGAAAGTGGTCATGTATGTATGCCTTGTGTGAAAAGTTGCCCGGCGGCCGGAATCGGCGTCACGCAAGGGCGTGCGCGGGCGGTGCGGCCCCGTGGGATGGGGAAAGCAATAGTGAACGGGCCGGCCGCTGGCAGCCGTCACGAAGCGGGGCTGCGACGCCCCGGCGCGGACCTTCATGCCCGCGCCTCTATCAGTAACCGGTGGCTGGCCTACCTGGGACGGAAGGTGATGCGGCCGCGGGTGAGATCGTAGGGGGAGAGTTCCACGGTCACGGTGTCGCCGGGCATCACGCGGATGCGGAACTTGCGCATCTTGCCGGAAATGTGGGCGAGCACGGTGTGGCCGTTTTCAAGTTCAACGCGGAACATGGCGTTGGGCAGGGCCTCTTCAACGACGCCCTGGACGACAATTCCTTCTTCTTTAGCCATTTATTACTTTACCTCCTGTTACAGGCGACGGGAAAAGCCCGCCCCTGATGAGGGCGGGCTGGATCAATGCTTCTTATGTTCGAGACAGCCTGCGCTACCAGCGCGGGCGCTCGGGACGGGGGCGGGCCTCGTTGACCTTGAGGTTGCGGCCGCCGAAGTCGGTGCCGTCCAGGCTTTCGATGGCGGCGAGCGCCCCCTGATCTTCCATTTCGACGAAACCGAAGCCGCGCGGACGATTGGTCTCGCGGTCGTTGATCAGCTTGACGGAGATGACTTCACCGTAGGTCTCGAATGCTGCTCGTACTTCCTCTTCCGTGGCGCTCCAGGGCAGGTTGCCCACATAGATGTTCTTAGCCATTTCGAATAAAACTCCAAAAAAAATAGTGAAAAAAACGGCGATAAACGCCTGGTGAAACAAGATCGAGGAAACGGAGAGCGCAAGCCTTCGGAATCGTAGAGCCATTCCACCGTTCGCCGACGATACCGGCCGGGGGCCGGGCGCATCCCCGTGGACGCCGCCGACTACTGTAGTAGAGGCCCTTACTTGGGGAGAGGGGCTTACGTCAAGGAAAAAATCATTCAGGCAGGAATGTCTCCTAGATAACAAACTCCATTTCGCCGAAGAACCGGTCCTCGTCGTAGAGTCCGGGGTGGGATGCTTCCAGGTCCTTGGCCGCCTTGAAGAATTCGTCCCAGCCCGAGACCTCCGCGACCTTCTTCTTGTCCACGAATATCTTGAAGATGGTCCCGCGCGGGCACTTGGTCATGTTGATCTCCAAGGTCCCCTTGTCGGACACGTCGGCCCAGAAGGCGGACCAGGAGGTGCGGTCGCCCTCGGTCTTCTTGTACTTCTCGAAAAAGGTCTCGAAAATCCGTTCGATGTCGGCGCGTTCCATGGATCACCTCCGGTTGAAGTCGTTCAGCGAGAAAAAGGTGCCCGCCACATGGGCGGTCATCAGCGGTTCGTAGCCCGGCTCCGCGCCGCCGCCGTGGTGGTAGGCGCAGAAGAAGCGGTCGCCGCCCAGGGGTGCCCAGCCGGAATATCCGAAGTCCGGGGCCGCCGCATGGCGGTCGTTGCGCAGCTCCAGGACGTTGTCGCGGACCCAGCGGTCCGGCATGCCGTCCGCCGAGGTCCAGTTCCAAGCATACACGCGGTCGAAGGCGGGTTCAAGGACCCGCAGGGAAACGGACCGCCAGGTGCAGTCCACCGCGTTGTCTTCAAAGGGGTAGGGCGCGCCGAACAGGATGGGACGGGTGTCCGCATGGTCCGGGTCCACCGCGATGGAGGCGCGCTCCCCGCCGTTGACGAACGGCCTGACGCGTCCGTCTGCGTAGGTCAGGCGCAGCCGGTTGAACCGGCCCGGTTCGAGCGGGATGGGGGCAGCGCCCTCAACGTCCGGGACCATGCGGTCCGGGTACAGCCGCCACCACACGCCCACGCGCACCGCGCACCCGTTCTTCCCGGCCTCGTCCACCCGGACCTCGGTTTCGAGCGTGGCCGAGGCCGTGCGCGGGTCGGTCATGGGGCGCAGGGCGAAGCGGACCACGGAACCGTTGCCGGCTCCGTTTCGCACGCGCATGCCCTCGGGCGTGAAGACCGGATTGGCCTGGTCGGCGGCCCGCCCGTGGACGCGGAACCCGGAGCACAGCTCCTCCGGGGTTCCCACCCAGGCGCAGGTTCCCCAGTCCGGGCCGGTGTTGCGGTAGGTGACCAGCAGCCGCCCGTCGGGCAGCAGCCCCATGGTCGGGCGGTGGCCCATGAGCGGCGTGGGGACCGGGGCGGCCCAGGTCGCGCCGTCGTCGTCGCTGCGGCAGCAGTACATGGGCTCGAACACGAAGCTGTTCTCGCGCAGCAGGGCGAGGATGCGCCCGTTGGGGAGCCGGGTCATGGACGCCTCGCACAGCACCAGGTTGCGCAGGGCGGCCATGGTGGCGATGCGCTCCCAGGACCGGCCCCGGTCGCCGGACCGGAACACGGCCTGCTCGGCGGGGGGCTGGCGGATGGCCGGATGCTCCTCGCCCACGTGGCGGTGCCCGGCGGTCAGCCAGGCCCCGTCGGGCAGGACCAGGATTCGGTCGTGCATGTCGTGGGTCAGCCCCTCGGCGCGGAAGGGGAGGAAAGTGTGCCCGTCATCCGGGCTCTCGAAAAAGACGCGGGAGCTGTCCGAGACGAGCAGGGTGCCGTCGGCCAGCTCTTGCAGGCGCGGGCTGTGGCTCGCTGCCGAGTCCGGGTAGGACGGCGCGGACCAGGTCCTGCCCCCGTCCGTGCTGCGGCTGGCGACGATGACCCGCCGCGTGGGCCGGACATGGCGGTCCGCTTCGTTGTAGACGACCACCAGGGAACCGTCCTTGGCCCGGATCACGTCCGGGAAGGCGAGGTAGACCCCGTCCCGTCGGTCGATGACCACGTGGCGGTCTTCAAGGCCGGACAGGCTTGGCAAGGGGACCCCCGGCTACTCTTCCCCGCGCGAGTCTTCCACCCGCTTGGTCTTGGAGAAGCTGCGCGGCAGCTCGCCGGGGCCGAGGATGGTCACCTCGCCGCGCACCAGGATGTGCTTGCGGATCTCCGCGGCCAGGGCGCGGGCCAGGTCCGCGTCGGAGCTCGCCTGCGCGCCGGGTGCGCGCTCCACGTGCACGGCCATGTGGTCCAGGCCGTCCTTGCGGCTGAGGAAGATGCGGTATTCGGCGGACAGCTCCTTGAAATGTTCGAGCACCGAGCCGATCTGGCCGGGGTAGATGTTCACGCCCCGGAAGATGAACATGTCGTCCGAGCGGCCCATGATCTTGTCGAGGCGGGGCAGGTTCACGCCGCAACCGCATCGGCCGGGGATGAACCGGGTCAGGTCGTGGGTCCGGTAGCGGATGAGCGGCGACGCCTCCTTGCGCAGGGAGGTCACGACCATCTCGCCCACCTCGCCGGGGGCCACGGGTTGCAGCGTCTCCGGGTCGATGATCTCGGTGATGTAGTAGTCGGCCCAGTAGTGGATGCCGTCGTGCGCCTCGCATTCGAGGCCCGTGCCGGGGCCGTACAGCTCGGTCATGCCGATGATGTCGAAGCTGTCCTCCAGGCCCAGGGCCTGCTCGAACTGGCGGCGCATCTTGGGGGTGTGGGTCTCGGAGCCGAAGATCGCCTTGCGCAGCCGGATCTTGTCCGCGAGGCCCTGTTTCTGGACCTCCTCGCCCATGAGCAGGGCCATGGAGGCGGTGGAGCAGATGCAGGTGGACTTGAGGTCCGTGAGCATCTGGAGCTGGATTTCCAGCAGGCCGGGGCCCACGGGCAGGGCCATGGCCCCGAACCGCTCGCAGCCGAGCTGGAAACCGCTGCCCGCGGTCCACAGTCCGTAGCCCACGCAGATCTGGACCCGGTCCTCGACGGTCAGCCCGGCCATCTCGTAGCAGCGGGCGAACATGTCCTTCCAGTCGTCGATGTCCTTCTGGGTGTAGGACAGGATCTTGCGCTTGCCGGTGGTGCCGCTGGAGCCGTGGATGCGGACCACGTCCCGTTCGGGCACGGAGAGCAGGGGCAGGGGATAGCCGTCCTTGAGGTCTTCCGCCGTGGTGAAGGGGAGCTTCCGGAGGTCGTCGAGGGTCTTGACGTCGCCGGGCTCCAAGCCCGCGTCCCTGAACCGCTCCTGGTAGAAGGGGCTGTTGGCGTGGACGTGGCCCACGGTCCATCGCAGCCCTTTGAGCTGGATGTCGGCGATCTGTTCCTCGGTCAAATTCGGTATGAAACGGTGGTCCATCTGCGGCTCCCTTGATGCGTGTGGCGGGGCGCGTCCCTTGTGCCGGAAGGTGAAATCCGGTAGCGTCCACGGATGCTGCGCCCAGCGGTATTCATGCAGCAAAAGTAGCGAATCTTCAAGCGCAAGGTTATTTATGGACGCCATCCCCACCTGGGCCTTCTACCTCGCCGCCGCCGTGCTCGGCCTGGAGCTGGGCGGCCTGGCCACCATCTTCATCCAGCGCTGGATCGACGAGCAGCCCATCCTCAAGCCATCCGGCTCGCGCTGCCCGTCCTGCGGGAAATCGCTCGGCTGGCGGGACACCGTCCCGCTCCTGAGCTTCCTGCTGCTGCGGGGGCGGTGCCGCCATTGCGGGGAGCGCATCGGCGCGCAGTACCTGCTGGTGGAGCTGTCCTGCATGGCCTGGTCCCTGGCCGCGGCCCACGCCTACGGGCTGTCGCCGGAGTGGCCGGTGTACCTGGTCCTGGGCGTCATGCTCATCGCCGGGAGCGTCATCGATTTCGAGACCTTCCTGCTGCCCGACCGGATCACCCTGGGCGGCGCGGGGCTGGCCCTGGCCGCCTCCTTCGTGCTCGAGGAAGGGCCGGGCTGGCAGGACGCCCTGCTCGGCGCGGCCGTGGGCGCGCTCCTGTTCTGGATATTGCAGCAGCTCTACCGGCTGTGGCGCGGCCAGGAGGGGCTCGGCACCGGGGACATCAAGCTGATGGCCATGATCGGGGCCATGACCGGCCTGGCCGGGCTGCCCCTGACCATCCTGGTCAGCTCCCTGACCGGGGCCGTGGGGGCCGTGATCTATACGGTCCGCCCCGGCAAGGGCGGCGTCCGGGGGCGTATCCCCTACGGCCCGTTTCTCAGCCTGGGCTGCCTGATCTATCTGCTTTACGGCCAGCAGATCATGCGCTGGTGGAACTCCTAGCCCGCGTCCGATTCCGCACTTCTCCCAGCAAAGAAAAACCGCCCGCAGGGGCGGGCGGCTTCTCGGGACAGGCCTTTGGTCCGGCGTTCGGCGGATTATCTACCCCGGTCCGGGTTGGAGACGGCCAGCACCGGCTGCTCCGTCCGCCTGGTCTTGGCCTCGACCTTGGGCCGTGACTTTTTGCTTATGGGCTTGGTCTTGGGCGGGGGCGGAATCTCCACGGTCGGCACGGGCGGCGGGGCCAGCTCGGCGGTCATGATCTGCGGCTCCGGCCCGGCGTTTTCCTGGTGATAGAGGTAGGAGACCACCCGGTTCGCGCCCTCCAGGCTCATGGCGTGGGCGATCACCCGGTCGCGCTCCTCCTTGTCGTGGACCACGCCCAGGAGGATGATGTCGCCCTGGACGATCTCTACCTCGATGGGCGAGCTGACGACCTCGAAGTCGGCCATGAGCTGCGTCTGCAACTCGGCGTATTGCGCCTGCTCGCTGAAGAAATCGCTGTCTTCCTGTTCTTCGTGGAGATAGAGGCGGCTGATCACCGCCCGCTTGCCCTCGACCTTGTCCACGCACTCGTAAATGGTCCGCAACTGCTCCTGCGAGTCGTATTCGCCCACGAGATACAGCTTGCCGAAATAGCAGTGCGTGGTGATCTGGTCCGGACGGATGTCCTTGTTCTTATAGAGTTCGGCTTGCGCGTGGCCCGCGATGATCGCGTCGAGCATCTGCTGCTCGGTGGTCCGTTCATCCATGGCCGTGGCGTAGATGGACTGACTGCCGCCGATGATCGACGAGAAGTAGGCCGGTGCGCCGGGGATGAGCCCGATGCCGAACGGCACCGCGGCACACCCCGGCAATAGGAAGATAACCGATACTATGACAACCAATTTCAACTTCATCATTTTTGCCTTCCCCCCCAGGTGATGGTTCCGGCTCCACCCTGCGCGGGATAGAGCAAGAAGCCTGCCACAATCGGGGGAAACGGGCGGGAGCCCCGGCAGCCCTTGGGGGCCGAAGGATGCGCAAAATCACCACCTTGCCGCATGGCGGGAGGGTGTCTACAAAATGTGGATTATCCGGCCACGGTCAGGTCGTCTGAATCCATCAATCGTGGATTTCGAAGAAGGGAGTCTAGAATTCCCCGAGTCCGCGTTTGGGCCAGTACCCGGTGAACCCCTTGCAGAGGATCAGGGTGAACCTGCGCCCTTCGCCGCCGTGGAAGGAGGACTCGTAGAAGATCGGCTCGGACACGGATTCGAACATCTTGTCCAGCTCCGGCACCGGGGAGTTGCGGAACCGCTTGCGGACCATGATCGCGTCCCAGCCGAGCTTGCCGTCCACCGGGGTGGGCCAGAGGTCGTACTGGTTCATGCGCCGGTCCTCGGTCCAGGTGCAGAAGGTGATGGGCTGGCCGGGGATGTAGAAGGCCAGCTCCGAGGTGAAGCCGTAGTTGTCGGACATGGCGAAGACCCTGGACGGGTCGTCGAACTCCGAGCGCATCAGCTCGTCGACCTTAACGCCCAGGTCGGCCCAGCCCTTGAGACGCATGGTCGGGTTCAGGTTGCCCGGCAGGGGCAGCAGGGGGGAGACGTAGATGGCCAGGGTGAGGAACAGGGCGGTTCCGGCCAGGATGGCGCGGCCCCGGGTGCGCCGTTTGGGCGCGTCCCACCAGTTTTTGAGGGCCATGCCCGCGAGGATGGCGCCCGCCATGAACGCGGCGGCGGTCCAGTTGGCCTCCACCTTGGAGAAGAGCGCCTTGGCCGTGATCAGTCCCCACAGGGGCCAGAAGTAGAGCAGGGTCATGAGGTCGCGTCGGTAGCCCGCGTCGAACCGGCCCACCGGCCCGATCCACGCCTTGCGCAGGGCCGCGCCCGTGCCGACCAGGATGAACGCGAGCCACCAGGGGGCGAGCAGGCCGATCTGCGCGCCGAGCATCTCGAAAAACGGGCCGGGGCGCAGGGCGAATCCGGTCCCGTTGCCCACGCCGGCGGAGAGCTTGGCCACGTGCTTGTAGGCCACCCAGCCGTTGTCCGTGTTCCAGAGCACGATGGGGGCCAGGCCGAGGGCAGAGCCAGCCACGGACGCCAGCAGGAAGCGGGACCAGAACCGTTCCGGGAGCTGTCCCCGGCATTGCAGGATGATCGCGTGGATCAGGGCCAGGCCGAAGAAGGCGAGCATCATGTACTTGGCCAGGATGCCGAAGGCCATGCACGCGCCGAGGACCACGAAGGGCCACTTCGTGACGGCCCGGTCCGGTTCGTTGCGCGTGGCCGCGGCCAGGGCGAAGAAGGCCACGGTCCAGAAGAAGATCAGCGGGCAGTCCGTGGTGGCCAGGATGCCCAGCCCGTTCAGGAGCGGCATGGTCGCCGCCGCAAAGAGCACGAAGACGGCCATCCGGTATTCGCGCCAGACCCGCGACACCCCGACGTAGAGCGCGGCCAGAATGCCGGTCATGCCGAGCACCGACCCGAACCGCACGCCCAGCTCGGTGTTCCCGAAGACCTGCGTCCACAACGTGATGACCCAGGCGATGAGCGGCCCCTTGGAATAATAGGAAAGCTGCGGCCTGCGAATCCAATCCCAATACTGCGCCTCGTCCTGCACCAGGTTCAGCTGGCCCGAGGCCACGAACCAGTAGCGCAGGCCAAAGGACGCCAGGATGATGAAAAGGGCTACCAGATCGTAGCGGGGTGAGTAGGTGTCGCGGGGCATGGTCATAACCGGAATGAAGTATATTATTCGGGGGAGGTGGCAAGCGGGCGGGGGGCGGCTTCCGATAGCGGGCCATCCGCACATTTTTTCCGGGGGGCTTTCATCCTCACGTAGACAGCTACGCTGCGGTGCAAGCCCCCGGAAGTACCTAAGGCATAAGATTTTGTACGGCTCGAAGACTCGCCTACAATCCACTAAAAAATGCACTGCTGCCCCACTCTCGGCAAATCCGCAGGACAGCGGATTTGGACGTTGCGGTCTTTCCGCAACGCCCCGAAGGGGTGAGCCCCGGGACGGGGCGAATCAAAGCCTATTCCGAGGGCGGGGGAGAGAGCCGCTGTTCGAGGCTGCGCCTCAAAGGCGCTCCAGAAAATGAGACAGTAGCGCTATCGACGGTCCCCGCCGAAGGCGGCACCAAAAAGTTTGGGAAAAGAGGGGGATGGGGGTCCGGGGGAAGGGGGAGAAAGAACCCTTTTCAAAGGGTTTTTCTCCCCCTTCCCCCGGCCGCCGGAGGCAACCTACTTCCAGGGCTCCATGAAGGAGGCGCTGGAGTTGCCGGATTGGATGTGGGAGATGAGGGCGGAGCCGAACACGGCGGCGTCCATGAGTCCTTCGAACTCGGCGAGTTGGTCGGGGTGTTTGATGCCGAAGCCCAGCGCGACGGGGATGTCGAAGACTTCCTTGGCCTCGGCCAGTTTTTCCTTGATGCGCGCGGGCAGGGATTCGCGCTGGCCGGTGGTGCCGAGCACGGACACGAAGTAGCAGAACCCCTGCGCGCCGTCGGCGTAGAGCTTCATGCGTTCCTTGGTGGTGTTCAGGCCGATGAGCGGGACCAGGGCGACGTTGTGCGGGGCGATGGCGTCCTTGACGAACTGCGACTCCTCAAGGGGCATGTCCGCGATGATCAGGCCGGACACGCCCGCCTCGGCGCAGTCCTTGCCGAATTTGTCCAGGCCGTACTGGTAGACCGGGTTGAGGTAGCCCATGAGCAGCAGGGCGGCCTTGAACTGCCCCTTGCGCTTCTTGAGCTCGGTCAGAATCCAGGCCAGGTTGATGCCGTCGGCCAGGCATTTGAGGGACGCTTTCTCCACCACCGGGCCGTCGGCCACGGGGTCGGAGAACGGCATGCCGATCTCGATGACGGACGCGCCCGCCGCGTCGAGCTCCGCGAGTTCGGTCCAGAACTGTTCCCGGTCCGGGAACCCTGCGGGCAGGAAGGGTATCAACCCGACCTTTCCTTTGGCCTTTGCCTCTTCTATCTTTATCTGCATCGGATTCATTTCTATCACCTTTTCATGCGCCCCCTTGCGCGAAGCGCACATAAAAAGTTTTGGAGATTTTTAAGAACCTTTTTCAAAAGGTTCTTAAGCCGCCGGAGGCATATCTCTTATAATATCTGGTCCAGTATCCCCAGGTCCTTGTCGCCGCGCCCGGACAGGCAGACGAGCACGGATTTGCCTTGGAGCCTGTCCTTGTTCTCGATGGCGTAGGCCACGGCGTGGGACGATTCCAGGGCCGGGATGATGCCTTCGCGCCGGGACAGGACCTTGAAGGCATTGATGGCCTGTTCGTCGTTGATGGTCACGTAGTGGCCGCGCCCGGTGGCGTGCAGGTGCGCGTGTTCCGGGCCGACGCCGGGATAGTCCAGGCCTGGGGCCACGGAGTGGGACGGTTCGATCTGGCCGTCAACGGTCTGGAGCAGCTTGGTGAGCATGCCGTGCAGCACGCCGTCGGTGCCGTGGTCCAGCGGCGCGGAGCTGTAGCAGCCCGGCTCGCCGGTGCCCGCGGCCTCGACGCCGACCAGCTCCACGGACTCGTCGGGCACGAAGTTGTGGAACATGCCGATGGCGTTGGAGCCGCCGCCCACGCAGGCCACGACCACGTCGGGCAGCCTGCCCGCGTTGCGGTCCATGAACTGCTGGCGCGCTTCCTTGGAGATGATCTGCTGGAACTCGCGGACCAGGGTGGGGAAGGGGTGCGGCCCGGCGGCGGTGCCGAAGCAGTAGTGGGTGGTCTCCTGGTCGGACAGCCAGCGGCGCAGGGCCTCGTTGATGGCGTCCTTGAGGGTCTTGGTGCCTGACTCGACGGGCACGATCTCCGCGCCCATGAGGCGCATGCGGTTCACGTTGGGGGCCTGGCGCACCACGTCGGTGGCGCCCATGTAGATGACGGCCTTCATGTCGAGCATGGCGGCGGCGACCGTGGTGGCCACGCCGTGCATGCCCGCGCCGGTCTCGGCCAGGAGCACGTCCTTGCCCATCATCTTGGCCAGCAGTCCCTGGCCCAGGGTGTTGTTGATCTTGTGCGCCCCGGAGTGGTTGAGGTCCTCGCGCTTGAGCCAGAGGTCCAGGCCGAGGTCCTTGGACAGGTTGGGGCAGTAGGTGATGGCCGAGGGGCGGCCCACGTTTTCCTTGAGCATGTTCGTGAAGCGGGTCTGGAACTCCTCGGTGGGCAGGATGGTGGCCATGGCTTCTTCGAGCTCTATGAGCGGCGGCATGAGCAGCTCGGGGATGAACTGCCCGCCGAAATCGCCGAAGTATCCTTTTTTCATGATTGTTCCTTATTCCATTTCCGCGAGAATCCGAAAGACTTCCCGCAGCTTGGCTGGGTCCTTGATGCCGGGCGCGCTCTCCACGCCGGAATTGAAGTCCAGACCGGACGGATTGACGGCCAGGGCCTGCCTGACGTTGTCCGGTCCGAGACCCCCTGCAAGGAACCAAGGTGTTTGTATTTCAATATCTTGCAGTATCTTTAAATTAATGGACTTGCCGGTGCCGCCCTGGCCCTTGGTCCCCGCGTCGAGCAGGAAATGGCCGCAGACCTCGGCGTAGTCCTCCAGGTCGCGCACGAGGGCGCCGGGGGAGCCGTAGGTGTCGGGCCAGAAGACGCGGATGACCCGGTCCGGGCCGATCTTCCAGCAGTAGACCGAGTCCTGGCCGCCGTGCAGCTGGGCCGCGTGCAGTCCGCAGCGGTCCATGATCTCGATGACCTCGTCGGCGGTCTGGTCGACGAACACGCCGACCTTGGTGACCTTGCCGGTCTTGACCGAGGCGACGAAATCCGGGTCCGCGTTGCGCGGGCTCCTCGGATGGAAGATGAAGCCCAAGAGGTCCACGCCGAGATCGACGCAGAGCTTGACGTCTTCCATGCGGGTCATGCCGCAGACTTTGACCAGGGGGCGTTGCATGGATCAGGCTCCCGTGAGTTCGGCCAGCTTGGCTCCGGGGTCATCGGCCTCCATGAGGCAGGTGCCGATGAGCACGGCGTCGAAGCCGAGTCCGGCCATTTCCTCCACCTGGGCGCGTTCGGACACGCCGCTGGCGCAGATCCAGAGCTCGCCGTCCCGCTTCTGTTTGATGAACTTGCGGCCCTGGTCCAGGGTGGTGGTCAGGGTGTCCAGGTCGCGGTTGTTGACCTGGATGATGTCCGCCCCGGCGTGGCGCGCCAGGTCCAGGTCCGCCTGGTCGAATATCTCGACCACCGGGGCCAGGCCCGGCATGCGGGCGATGTCGATGAGTTGCTTGAGGTGCCCTGCGTCGTCGCACATGCGGGCGATGAGCAGTACGGCCGAGGCCGGGCTGGACGCGGTCATGGCCACCTGGAGCGGGTCGAAGATGAAGTCCTTCCTGAGCAGGGGCAGCCCGGTTCCGTTCATCATGAACAGGAAGTCCGGGGTCCCCTTGAAGTACTTGTGTTCGGTGAGCACGGAGATGGCCGCCGCGCCGTTTTTGGCGTAGGCGTCCGCGTAGTCCAGGGGGTTCAGGTTCTCGCGCAGCACGCCCTTGCTCGGGCTGGCGGGCTTGAACTCGGCGATGATCGCGCCCGGCCCCTTGGCCTTGATGGCCTCGGTGAAGGACGGGCGTTCGCCCTGGTACACGGCGGGGATGCGCCCCTCCATGAAGTCTTTTCGCAGGGACTCGATTTCGAGCTGCTTGGCCTCTCTGAATTTATCCAGCATAGGGAATTCCTTTGGTCAGGCCCGCGTGAACCACGTCTCGGGCGATGTCGGCGCATTCGGCCATGGTCCCCTTGTCCAGGAGATGGAGGCACCCTGCCAGATTCAGCGCCACCATGTCCATCATGGGTTCCGGCCCCTTGCCGTCGAGGATGGTGCGCAGGGTGGCGATGGCGTCTTCCTTGCCGGAGACGCGCACCTGGTCCGGGCTGTGCCGGGGGAAGCCCAGGGTGGCCGCATCGACCACGGTCTTCTCCATGCGCCCGTCGGTCAGGACGTAGCCCCGGTTCACGCCCCAGGTGGTCAGTTCGTCGAAGCCGCCCCCGCCCGCGAAGATCAGCGCGCGTTTGACGCCGGTCAGGAGCAGGGTCTCGCCCATGAGGAAGAGGCGGTCCGGGTCGCCCACGCCGATGAGCTGGTGGGAGGGACGGACCGGGTTGAGCAGCGGGCCCATGAAGTTGAACAGGGTGCGGATGCCGAGCTGCTTGCGCACGGGCATGATGAACTTGAAGGCGGGGTGGTAGGCCGGGGCGAACAGGAAGGCGAAGTGGTATTTCTCAAGCCCGTCGCGGGCCTCTTCCGGGGTCTGCTCCAGGGGGATGCCCAGCCCTTCCAGCGCGTCCGCCGAGCCGCAGGAGGAGGACAGGGCGCGGTTGCCGTGCTTGGCCACGGTGTAGCCCATGTCCGCCAGGAACAGGGACACGGCGGTGGAGTTGTTGAAGGAGTGCTGGCCGTCGCCGCCGGTGCCCACGGTGTCGAAGATCGGGTTGTCCGGGGTGGCCTTGATGCCGGGGATGGTCCGGGCGTGGGCCAGGCAGGCAGGCGCGCACGCCCGCGGCCAGGTCGGTGGAGTCCTCGCCCTTGGCCCGCAGCCCCATGAGGAACGCCCCGGCCTGGGCCTCGCTCAGGTTGCCGGTCATCAGCTCTTCGAACATGAAGTCCGCCTGTTCGTCGGACAGGGGTTTCTTCTGGGCCAGTATTTCGAGTATTTCGGGTATCGTCATGGCGTTATCCTTTGATGTTCAGGAAGTTCTGGAGGAGTTTCGGTCCTTCGGGGGTGAGGATGGATTCCGGGTGGAACTGCACTCCGTGCCAGGGGCGGTCCTTGTACTGGAGCCCCATGACCTCGCCCTCGGCGGTGCGGGCCGTGACCTCGATCCTGTCCGCAGCCTTTTCGGCCGGGACGATCAGGGAGTGGTAGCGGCAGACCGTGAACGGGGAGGGGAGTCCCGCGAACACGCTCCGGCCCTCGTGGACCACCTCCGAGACCTTGCCGTGCATGATGCGGGCCGCGCGCTCCACGGGCGCGCCCGCGAAGTGGCCCAGGGTCTGGTGGCCCAGGCAGACGCCGAGCACCGGGATCTCCTTGGGCAGCCGGGCCAGGAACTCCAGGCAGTAGCCCGCGTTCTGCGGGTTGCTGGGGCCGGGGGAGAGGCAGACCCGGGTGAGTTCGCCGCCGCTTGCGAGGTCGAGCAGCGACTCGCGGTCGTTGCGGATGACCACCGGATCGGCCCCGAGCTGCTGGAACGCCTGCACCAGATTGAAGGTGAAGGAGTCGAAGTTATCTATCAGCAAAAACATCGGTGCCTCCCTTGCCGGTGATGACTTCGAGGATCACGCGGGCCTTGTTGTTGCACTCGTTCCATTCGGCCTCGGGGTCGGAGTCGTAGACGATGCCCGCGCCCGCCTGCCAGTGGCAGATTCCATCCCTGATCCACATGGACCGGATGGTGATGCCGGTGTCCAGGCTGACCACGCCGTCGTCCAGTCCCATCCAACCGATGCAGCCGCCGTAGGGGCCGCGCTCCTGGGGTTCCAGGTCGGCGATGATCTCCATGGCCCGGATCTTGGGCGCGCCGGACAGGGTGCCCGCCGGGAAGGTGGCCTGGAGCACGTCCACGCCGTCCAACCCGTCCTTGAGTTCGCCCTCCACGTAGGAGGTCAGGTGCATGACGTGGGAGAACCGCTCGACGTTCATGAATTTCTCCACGGTCACGGTGCCGGGCTTGGAGATGCGGCCCAGGTCGTTGCGGCCGAGGTCCACGAGCATGACGTGCTCGGCGCGCTCCTTGGGATCGGCCAGCAGCTCCTCTTCGAGACGGATGTCCTCCTTTTCGGTGGCCCCGCGCCACCGGGTGCCCGCGATGGGGCGCACTTCCAGGCTGCCTGCGGCGGACCGGACCATCATCTCGGGCGAGGAGCCGAGCAGGGTGGTGCCGCAGGTCTTGCCCATGGACGGGCAGTCGGGAAATTTCATGTAGAACATGAACGGGGAGGGGTTGGCCTGCCGAAGCCGCCGGTAGATCTTGAACGGCTCGTCGGGCAGGGGCACGGTGAACCGGGTGGACAGGACCACCTGGATGCACTCGCCCTCGGCGATCAGTTCCTTGCACCGTGCGACCCCGGCCATGTACTCCTCCTTGCCGGGGTGAACCTTGGGGGTCCCGGCCTCGGGCGCGGTGAGGTCGGCGCCCCACTGGATGGGAGCGGGCATGGGGGTGGCTCCCTCGTCCAGGGAGAGATAGCAGCAGGAGTGGCGCAGGTGGTCGAAGAGGACCATCTGGCCGGGCAGCACCAGGCACGCCTCGGCGTCCTCGGGCCTGCACACGTCCTTGAGCTTGCGCTCGAACATGCCCGCCACGCCGTAGCCGAAATAGCCGTACAGGCCGCGCGTCAGGCCGGGCAGGCCGTCGCGCCCGATGGTCGTCGAATTGCCGCCCGTGGCCTCCTGTTCGATGGACAGGTTGGCGACCACTTCCTTGATTCCGGTGAGATAGTCCAGTCCCTCGAATTCCTTGAGGGGTTTCAGCCGCTCGTCCGGGGTCTCGACCACCAGCCTGCCGTCCACGGGGTGGAGCATGAGCCGGTAGTCGAAGGCGATGAGGGAGTAGCGGCCGAGCCGCCCGTCCACCTCTGCCGATTCCAGCAGGATGCCGGGCTGGTCGCCCACCAGTCCCATGTAGAGGGAGATGGTGGTTTGCACGTCCGCAGGCAGCCATGTGCCGTGCTGCGTGAGAGTTATCTTCTGCATGTTTGAGTCCTTGCGGGCCGGAGCCTGGCGCGTCCGCGCCGGGCGCAACGGTCCGTTACGTTGCGGGTGTGGTTAATGATAGGGTCTTGGAATGACCTGCCATCCCTTCAGTTTCTTGCGGTTTTCCGATTTCTTTCACGTTCCGTTCATCACTGGGTCTCCTGAATGTAATAAAGCCGCACCCTTGGGTGGGGTGCGGCTTTGGTTGCGAGAAATGTCGCGTGCCGGGCCAAAGGCCGCACCCATTAATATGCCGTCTCGTCGCGCCACCACCACTGGGCCCTGTCGGCCAGGAGCTCCAGGTCGCCGCCGGCGGCCAGGCTCAGGTAGGACAGGAACTTGCGGTTCACTTCCTGGAGAAACGGGTTGGCCTCGGAGATGACCTCGAACAGCTCGGTGTCCTGGGTCAGCATCTTGGCGGCCGAATCGAGCCTGCGCTGGAAGGAGGGGGTCACGAAATTCTCGATTCCCTCCAGGTCGCGGGCCGCGGCCAGGAAAGCCACGGTGGAGGTGAAGTTCAGCCCCTGGATGTAGGCCATGGCGCGGTCGTGCTCCTGGGGCGTGGACGCGAAGGACCGGTAGCCGCACCGCTTGAGCAGCCCGGCCACGTCGGCGGCGGCGTCCACGTCGTCCTCGTGGCCCGGCATGACCGCCACCCTGGGCGTGAATCCCTCGGGGATCACCGGTCCGAACAGCGGGTGGGTGCCGACCACCGGGCCGGGATAGCGGTCCGTCATGGCCTTGAGCGGCAGGACCTTCACCGAGCCGACGTCGCACAGGATGGTCGGCGGCGCGAGATGGGGCAGGACCCGGTCCAGGACCGCTTCCATGGCGGTCACCGGGACGCTGAGCATGAGCAGATGGCAGCCGTCCAGGGCCGAGCGGACGTCATCCTCCGAGGAGGCGCGATCCAGCTCGGCGACCTTCAGGCCGAGACGGCGGAAGTCCGCCGTGAAGCGGCTCCCCATCTGGCCCTGGGCGCCCATTACGGCGACTCTGTAGATTCCTGCTGCCATGGTTCCGCCGATCCCCTATCCGGTGATTTTCTTCCACTCGTCCCAGAAGCCCGGGAATGATTTGCCGACGCAGGCGGGGTTGTCAAGGGTGACGTCCAGGCCCGCCAGCTGGAACAGCGACATGGACATGGCCATGCGGTGGTCGTTGTAGGTCTTGAAGGACACGGCGTGCCCCCTGGGCAACCGGGCGGGGCGGACGATCAGCGAGTCGCTGGTGGTCTCGGTCTCGCACTGGGTGCGGGCCACCTCGGTGGCGCAGGCCGCCAGCCGGTCCGTCTCCTTGAGGCGCAGATGGGCCACGTTGCCGATGGTCGTGGGCGTGGACGCGAAGGCGGCCACTGCGGCCACGGTGGGGACCAGGTCCGGGCAGCGGCCCATGTCCACCTGGATGCCGCGCAACCGGCTCGGCTCCACCAGGATGCCCTCGAAGGTCACCTTGATGGACGCCCCCATCTGGCTGAGGATGTCCATGATGGCGCGGTCGCCCTGGAGCGAGTCCGCGGCCAGGCCCTTGATCAGCACCGGCCGCTTGCCCACGGCACCGGCGGCCAGGAAATAGCTCGCGTTGGACCAGTCGCCCTCCACCCGGTAGCCCGTGGCGTCGTAGCCCGTGGGCTTGACGATGAACCGGATCTTGCCGGGGGTGGCGTTCTTCACCGAGCGCCAGGGGACCGTTTTCCAGACGCGTCCTTCCTTGACCTCGACCTCGAATTCGGCCTTGAAATCCTCCATGATCCGCAGGGTCAGGGCCACGTAGGGCCAGGACACGGCCTTCTTGCCGGTCACGCTGATGGTGATCTCGTGGTCGGCCAGCGGCGCACCCAGGAGCAGGCCGGACAGGTACTGGCTGCTCTCCTCCAGGGTGATCTCGGCACTCTTCTTCCTGTAGCCGTTTGCGGTCATGACAAAGGGCAGGAACCCTTCCTTGCCCTCGAAGGCGAACTTGGTCCCCAGCCCGGACAGGGCCGAGACCAGCTCGGCCATGGGGCGCTCGTGCATGCGCTCCGCGCCGTGCACCCGGAAAGTTCCCTTGCCCGCCGCGGCCACGCCGGTCATCAGCCGGCAGGTGGTGCCGGACTCGTGCATGAACAGCTCGTGGGGCGCTTCGTCCTTGTGCTTGCCGTCCGCATTGCCGCCCTTGGGTCCGTCCTCCATGCCGGTGACCACCAGCAGGTCGCCCTTTTCCTCTATGGATGCTCCGCAGGCCGTGAGGCAGTCGCGGGTGCGGGTGATGTCGTCGGAACGCAGGGCCGAGGATATCTCGGACACGCCGTTCGCCAGCGCGGCGGCGATGAGGGTGCGGTGAGAGAGGGATTTGCTGGCCGGAGCGTTGATGATGATCGGGTCCTGGGTCATTGCAGTTCCTCCTGGGTCGGGTAGGTGCCCAGCACGCGCAGCGTATGGCACTGGTTGCGGATGTCCGCGAGGACGTCCTCGTACCGTCCGCCGCTCAGGTCGCAGCCCAAGTCGGCGAAAAAGACGTATTTCCATTTCTCGCCCCGGAAGGGACGGGATTCGAGCTTGGTCACGTTGATCCCCTGGTGCGCCAGGGTGGTCAGCACCCGGGCCAGGGCCCCGGGGCGGTTGGGCGTGGTGAACAAAATTGAGGTTTTGTCGCGGCGGTCCTCCTGGGACGGGGCCGCGCCGATGATCAGGAACCGGGTCCAGTTGTCCGGCATGTCCTCGATGGATTCGGCCAGGACGTTCATGCCGTGCATGTCCGCCAGCCTGACGTGACCCACCACGGCGGCGGCTTTCTTGCCCGCCACCACCTCCGCGGCCTCGGCCGTGGACTCCATGGGGATGGTCGGCACGTCGCGCAGGTGGGTGCGCAGCCAGTCCCGGCACTGGCCCAGGGGCTGCGGGTGGGAGTAGATGACCTCCACGTCCTCGACCTTGGCGGCGTGGGAGATGAGGCAATGGCTGATGCGGCTGAAGACCTCGGCCTGGATGTAGACCTTGTACTTCATGAACAGGTCCACCACCTGGCCCACGGTCCCCTCGATGGAGTTCTCCAGGGGGATGACGCCCAGCTCCGCGCCTTCCTCGGCCACGGCCCGGAAAATCTCCTCGAAGTTGGACTTGGGGGTCAGGGCGGCGGAAGAACCCATGTGCTCGATGGCCGCAAAGTAGGAGAAGGTTCCCTCCGGGCCGAGATAGACCACCCGCTCGGGCCGCTGCAAATGCCGCGACGAGCTCATGATCTCGCGGTAGATGGTCCGCAGGTGCTTGTCCGGCAGGGGGCCGGGGCTCGATTCCGCGATCTTGTCCATGACTTCCTGCTCGCGGAACGGCTTGTAGATGGGCTCGCCCTTGGCGGCCTTGTAGCGGCCCACGCTCAGGGAGAGCTTGGCCCGCTCGTTGAGCAGGTCCACGATCCTCGTGTCCAGCGCGTCGATGGCTTCGCGCAGCTCGCCGAGGTCGGGGATGTCGGTTGCGTCTGGGGCGTCGGTCTTGTCGGCCATGGTCTTGCTCCGATGGAGGGGGTTAGCCCTCCTTGATGTCCTCTTTGATGCGCATGCCGAAGTGGCGGCCCGCCTCGTCGGTCCTGACCAGGATCTTGTCGCCGACCTTCAGGGTGACCACGGACACAGGTTCGCCCTTGTCCGAGACCACGCGGATGGTTTCGGCGTTCTGGAGGAAGACCTGGCCGGTCTTGGTCCCGCCTGCGGTCTTCACCTCGGCGGTGATCAGCAGCATGGGCCGGACCTCCACCTTGACCCTGCCCACGGTGGCCAGGGAGGTGGCCCCGTCGGCCCCGACGATGAGCACGTCCGTGCCCGCCGCCAGCTCGTCCAGGTAGGTGGTCTTGTCGCCGGGCATCTGGGCATAGGCGTGAACCGCGCCCGCGTTGACCCGGAACGGCCGGGCCGCGACGTAGGGGTTGGATTCGGTCTCGGCGTGGACCAGGAAGGAGAAGGCGCTGGAATTGCCGATGAGCATGCCCTGGCCGCGCTTGAGTACGGAGATGGTGTCCACGCAGACGCGGTGGCCCAGCCCGGCGGGCTCGATGGCGGTGACGGTGGCGGTTTGCAGTTCCATGGTTCCCTGGGAGAGTTTGAGTTCGGCGACGATCTGCTTCAGGTCCGCGCCCCCTTCGGGCAGGACCACGACCGTATCGCAGCCGCGCTCCAGGATGCCCGCGGCCAGGACCGCGCGGTCCAGACTTTCGCATTCCAGGGCCAGGGTGTCCACCTGCGCCAGGATGTTTTCCACGGGGATGATCTCCCAGCCCTTTTTGAGGACCACGTCCTTGCCCGCCTTGATCGCCTTGACCGCGACTTCCTCGTCGGCCTTCTTGGTCAGCTCGACCACGGGCATGTCCTCGGGGGTGATGACCTTGACCCGGCCCAGCGCCCGGACGTCCGCGACCTTGTCCTTCTCGACCATCACCGCGTCCACGCCGGATTCCAGCGCCAGGGTGACCAGGACCTTGTCAAAGGGGACGGATTTGAAAATGACTTTCTTCATGGCTCTCTTCTATCCGTTGAGATGGTTCAGGGCGGCCTCGACGGTCTCGTCGTTGTGGACGATCATGTTCAGGGCCTCCACCAGTCGGGTGGGGTTCTCGTGCTGGAAGACGTTGCGTCCCACGGACAATCCGGCGCCTCCGGCCTCCAGGGAATCATGCACCATCTGAAGGAATGCCTCGGTGCTGTCAAGTTTCGGCCCCCCGGCGATGACCACGGGCACGCAGCAGGAGTCGGTGACGTGGGTGAAGGACTTGATGTCGCCGGTGTAGTTGACCTTGACCACGTCCGCGCCCAGCTCGGTGCCCACGCGGGCGCAGTGGGCCACGATCTCCGGGGCGTATTCGTTCTTCACCTTGGGACCGCGCGCGTAGACCATGGCCAGCAGCGGGATGCCCCAGTTGGCGGCCTCGGAGGAGACTTTGCCGAAATCGTTCAGCATGGACGCCTCGGTTTCGTCGCCGAGGTTGCAGTGGATGGACACGGCGTCCGCGCCCAACCGGATGGCGTCCTCCACGGAGGCGACCAGGGATTTGGCGTTGGGGAAGGGGGACAGGGAGGTGGAGGCGGACAGGTGGACGATGAGCCCGATGTCCTTGCCTTCGGCGCGGTGGCCGCAGCGGACCAGCCCCTTGTGCTCGATGACGGCGTTTGCCCCGCCGTCCACGACCCGGCCCACGGCCTCGCGCATGTCGACAAGTCCGTCAATGGGGCCGACGGTCACGCCGTGGTCCATGGGGACCACGATGGTCCGGCCGGTGTTTCGGTTGAAGATCCGCTCCAGCCTGATGGCTTTACCGATGTGCATGTTCTCTCTCCTTTGAAGGTTTTCCCCCAAGGAGCCGGGCCGAAGTCCGGCGGCCGTAAAAGGCAAGGGCCGCCGGCTTTCGCCCGCGGCCCTTGAAGAAGTTTTTTTCAGCTTGTGTGAACCACCACCTGGTTACACTGCACCTCTTCCAAGCCCGCGAGCGTGGTTATACCAATACCAAAAGTAAAAGTTGGAAAAGTATGCGGTGGAAACAGTGGTGGAGTTCATGGGGAATAGAGCTACACCGGGAGGGTGTTTATGTCAACAAAAAGATTCTATTATATTTCATATAGATAGGCAAAAACGGAGAAAAACCTGCGACCGGCGGTCACTTTTTGGCGTATTTGACAATTTTTTACATTTTGACAATTTTGAGGTAATTATTAGGCTGCAAAATTGTACTTTATCACAAAAATGAAAAAAAGCGCAATGTCTACATGGGCTGGAGGTGGCGGTTTTACGCCATTTGCAATGAAAACCGGGTTTGGCACGACTCTTGATAAGAGGAGGGCAGGTTAGAAACGCATTCCATTCAAAGAGGAGTATTGCAATGTTTTCGAGAAAGTCCCCGACCCATGTTTCCAAGAGGCTCGCCATAGGCGCGGCCGCTTTGGTAGCAGCCCTTGCCCCCACCTTTGCCTTTGCTCAGGATGTGGAGTACCTCACCCAGTCCAATGCGAACCTCCTTTGGACTCTGATCGCCGCCTGCCTGGTCATGATCATGCAGGCCGGATTCGCCTGCGTCGAGGCCGGTTTCACCCGCGCCAAATCCGCCGGCAACATCATGATGAAGAACTTCCTGGATTTCGCAGCGGGTTCCATCGTCTTCTTCCTGTTCGGCTTCGCCGTCATGTTCGGCCTGGACGCCGGCGGCTTCATCGGCACTTCCGGCTACGCGCTGTCCGGCGTGGCCGAGGGTGACATGATGTGGACCTACACCTTCTGGTTCTTCCAGTCCGTGTTCGCCGCCACCGCCGCCACCATCGTCTCCGGCGGCATGGCCGAGCGCACCAAGTTCGGCAGCTACGTCCTGGTCTCCATCGTTATTTCCGGTCTTATCTACCCCATCTCCGGCCACTGGGCCTGGGGTTCCCTGTGGCTGGGCGACGACGGCGCCGGTTGGCTGGAAGCCCTCGGCTTCTGTGACTTCGCCGGTTCCTCCGTCGTTCACTCCGTCGGCGGCTGGATCGCCCTGGCCGGCGCCCTGGTTCTCGGCCCGCGCCTCGGCAAGTACTCCGAGGACGGAAAGGCCAAGGCCATCCCGGGCCACAACATCCCGCTGGCCGGTCTGGGCGTCTTCATCCTGTGGTTCGGCTGGTTCGGCTTCAACCCCGGTTCCACCACCACCGCCGACGACACCATCGGCCTGATCGCCATGAACACCTCCCTGGCCGCCTGCGGCGGTACCCTCGCCGCCATGGTCTTCTCCTGGTTCCGCTTCGGCAAGCCGGACATCTCCATGACCATGAACGGCGCCTTGGCCGGCCTGGTCGGCATCACCGCGCCCTGCGCCACCGTCACCCCCGGCCCCTCCATCCTGATCGGTCTGGTCGCCGGCGTGCTGGTCGTCCTGTCCATCGAATTCATCGACAAGGTCCTGAAGATCGACGATCCGGTCGGTGCCGCCTCCGTCCACGGCGTCTGCGGTGCCTGGGGCACCATCGCCTGCGGCCTGTTCAACACCGACGGCGGCCTGTTCTTCGGCGGCGGCATGGGCCAGCTCGGCGTGCAGCTGATCGGCGTGGGCGTGTTCTTCGTCTGGGCCTTCGGCGCCGGTTTCATCCTGATGTCCATCATCAAGGGCGTCTTCGGCATCCGCGTCACCAAGGAAGAGGAGCTCAAGGGTCTGGATATCGCCGAGCACGGTTCCGAGTCCTACAACGGCTTCCAGCTCTTCAGCAACGAGTAGTCGAAGCGCAGCAACCAGAGATCATTAAGGAGAATATACAATGAAGCTCATCATAGCATACATCAGGCCCGAAAAGCTGAACGACGTGAAGCAGGCGCTTTACTCCAAGGAGATATACTCCCTGTCCGTGACCAACGTCCTCGGCTCCGGCCGCCAGAAGGGATTCACCGAGACCTACCGCGGCGTGCAGATGGAGGTGAACCTCCTGAAGAAAGTCCGCCTCGAGATCGGCGTGAACGACGACTTCGAAGCCAAAGCCATCGATGCCATCCTGTCTTCCGGCCAGACCGGCTCCGAAGGTGACGGCGTGATCTTCGTCACCGAGCTGAACAAGGCCCTGCGGATCAGGACCGGCGAGGACGGCATCCTCTAGACGGATTGCGACAAGCATATAAGCGCCGGGGCGGCGCGACCGCACCGCCCCGGCCTTATGTCGCAGGACTGGCAGGCACTGGGTTGAAAAGCAAAACGGCCATCGGGCAGTCCAAGGTATTTCCGTGTTGACCACAGTGCCAGACATACAAGAGATCATTGAAAACCGTTTTCTGGTCACGCACTTCCAGCCGCAGGTTTCCCTCAAGAGGAAGGCCGTGGTGGGGCTGGAGGCGCTGAGCAGAGGATTCGACCCCAAAAGCGGAGAAATCATACCTCCAACCCTGCTGTTCGCGCAGGCCCGGGACAAGGCATCCCGGCTCGCCCTGGACCGGGCCTGCCGAACAAACGCAGCGGAATCCTTCGCCGCCCTGCACAGAAAAGACAAGAGCCTGATGCTCTCCATGAACATCGACGCCTCCTGCATCAACGAGGAGACGCGCGGCTCCAATCACCTGCTCAACCTGGTCAACCGCTGCGGCATCAGCCCCAGCAACGTGATCATCGAGATCATCGAGTCCCGGTGCGAGGACACGGACGCGCTCATGTCCTTCGTCAACTTCTACCGGCAGAACGACTTCCTCATCGCCCTGGACGACGTGGGAGCGGGGTTCTCCAACCTCGACCGCATCCCGCTCATCAAGCCGGACGTCATCAAGCTGGACCGCGGGCTGATCAAGGGCGTGAACGAGCAATTCCACAAGCTGGAGGTGGTCCGCAGCTTCGTGCAGATGTCCAACCGCCTCGGCTGCCTGGTGCTGGCCGAGGGCGTGGAGACCGCCGAGGAGGCCATGTGCCTGCTCAGCAACGGCGTGGACGTCTTCCAGGGGTTCTATTTCGCCCGGCCCGCGCCGGGGCTGGACGCGGTCCCGGGCATGGCCACCAAGGTGGACGCCCTGGCCGAACGGCACCGCGAGAACCGCACCCAGCAGATCGCGGACGACAAGCGGCTCTATTCCAGCTACGACCTGACCGTGCTGACCATGTGCCAGGGTCTGGCCGAGACTCAGGCCAAGGATATGGGCCAGGCCCTGTCCGCCTTCGTGGAAAGCTACGAAGGCGTGGAGTGCCTCTACGTCCTGGACATGCGCGGCACCCAGATTTCCGACACGGTCTGCGATCCCGGTCGGCTCAAGACCAGCAAGCGGTTTCTGTACGAACCCGCGACCATCGGGGCGGACCACTCGCTCAAGGAATATTTCCTGCCCATCCAGGCGGGGCTGGAGAAGTTCACCACCCGCCCGTACATCTCGCTGGCCTCGGGCAACCTGTGCATCACCATCTCGCACGTCTTCTACCACAAGAGCAGCGGCAGGCACCGCATCCTGTGCGTGGACATGTCGCGCGAGATCGACGGGGGATGCCTCTAGCGGTTCCGGATTCGGGCCTTGCGCACAAAAAAGGGAGGACCAAGCGGTCCTCCCTCTGTTTTTTCGGGGCCGAAGGCGGCCTTAGCTGTCGAGAATCCGTTTGGCGGTCTCGTCCATGATGTCGGTGATGAACCGGATGCCGGTCTCCCGCTCGGTCTCGCGGTTGCCCGAGGCGATGTCCTCGCGGGCCACGTCCCGGAGCCGGAACTTGCGCGCGCCGCACATGAGCTGCTGCAACCCCGCGGACAGCTTGTCCACCAGGCTCCAGATGCCCACCGCGCCCAAGGGGATGTGCTTCATCTCCGCCGCGCCCACGTGCTTGGCCACGTCCTGGTAGCAGGCGAATATCTCCTCCGGGACCTGACCGTACCGGGTCACGGCGGCCGGGAGCTTGTCCCAATTGCCGCTGACGGTCGCGCGCCGCTCGGGGAAGAGGGCGCCCTCGATGTTCGCGCCCAGGAAGCCGGGGATCATCATGGCGCGGCCCATGCAGATCATCTTGGCGAAGGGAGCGCCCAGGGCCAGGGCCTTGAAGATGTTGCTGCCCTTGGCGAAGCCGCCCGCGAAGGACATGTCCACCACGCGCTTGCCGCGCGCGGCCAGCCGTGAGGCGTATTCGTGCGCCTTGGCGTGAAGCAGGATGGAGGGCACGCCCCAGCTTTCCATCATGTTCCAGGGGCTCATGCCGGTGCCGCCGCCCGAGCCGTCCATGGTCAGCAGGTCGAGTTCCGCCTCGGAGGCGAACTTGATGGCCATGGCCAGGGCCTCCATGCCGTAGGAGCCGGTCTTCAGGGAGATGCGCTTGAAGCCCAGCTCGCGCAGGTACTTGACCGAGTTCATGAATTCGTCGCGGACCTGATCGTAGGTGGACAGGTTGGTGTAGCCGAGGCGGCTGTGCCGGGCGAAATGCTTGACCGACCCCTTGGCGTATCCCTCCTTGACCTCTTCCCGGTCCGGGTCGGGGTCCACGAGGTAGCCGCGCTTCTTCAGGAACTGGGCGTACTCGATGCTGGAGACCTCGATCTCGCCGCCGATGTTCTTGGCGCCCTGTCCCCACTTGAGCTCGATGATGACCTTGTCGCCGTATTTCTCGGCCACGTATTCGGCCACGCCGTTGCGGGTGTCCTCGACGTTGAGCTGGACGATGATCGCGCCGAAGCCGTCGTAGTAGCGCATATAGGTCTCGATGCGCCGCTCCAGTTCGGGGGCCTTGCAGACGCGGCCGTTTTTGAATTCGGCCTCGCGGTCCACGCCGACCACGTTTTCGCCGACCACGATGGGCGCGCCCACCAGGGCGCAGCCCACGGCGAAGGAGTCCCAGTATTTGGCGGCGATGAAGGTGGAGCCGAGCGCGCCGGTCATGAACGGAACCTTGCACTTGGTGATTTCGCGCGCGCCGAAGGAGGTTTCCAGGCTGACGTCGGTGAACAGGAGGTCCGCGTTGGTGTCGGCGGCTCCCATGGCTCCGTAGTTCAGCCCCTGGATGCGCAGGGAGTTGTAGGAAACGCCCACATGGCAGGTGTTGCCGCTGCCCGCTGTGACCAGGCCGAAGTCGCGGGGGTAGAGGATTTCACGGCCGCGCAGGGAGGAGAGCCAGGTCTCGCACTTGCCCTGACAGTCCGCCCGGCACAGGGTGCACAGGCCCGATTCGATGGCGTTCCCCCGGTTGACGCTGCCGATTACGTCGTTGCTTTTAGCGTATGTGTTCATGCGATCTCCAGAAAAGGTGAAGGTAGGTTGAAATTGAGGATGTATGCAGCAAAGGTGGAACCCGTAGCAGGAAAGGGTTGGAAAGTCACCAAAGAATGCCATTTTTGATAACAATCATGCTACAAAAACGTAATTACGGGATGGGCGGGACGAACCGGAGAGGGGCCGGGGATTGCCGCGCTGTGCGGCCGGAGGGTAAGAAAAAAGGGGCGGAAGCAGCCGCTTCCACCCCTTGTCGAGACTGTTGCTGTCGCGTCTAGATCTTGCAGGCGGTGCGCAGGTCTTCCACGGCGTCGGTCTGCTCCCAGGTGAACTCGGGCAGCTCGCGGCCGAAGTGACCGTAGTTGGTGGTCTTCTGGAAGATGGGGCGGCGCAGCTTGAGGCGCTCCTGGATGAAGTAGGGGCGCATGTCGAAGACTTCGGTGACGGCCTTGGTCAGCTGCTCGTCGGACACCTGGCCGGTGCCGCGCGAGCTGACGACCACGGAGACCGGCTCGGCCACGCCGATGGCGTAGGCGATCTGGACTTCGCAGATGTCGGCCAGGCCTGCGGCGACCACGTTCTTGGCCACATAGCGGGCCATGTACGCGCCGGAGCGGTCCACCTTGGACGGGTCCTTGCCGGAGAACGCGCCGCCGCCGTGGGCGCCCGCGCCGCCATAGGTGTCGTTGATGATCTTGCGGCCGGTCAGGCCGCAGTCGCCGACCGGGCCGCCGATGACGAAGCGCCCGGTGGGGTTGATGTAGGTCTTCAGGCTCTCGTCGATCAGGTCCTCGGGCAGGGTGTGCATGATGACTTCCTTGAGGATCGCCTCCTTCAGGTCGGAGTAGGCGATGTTCTCGTCATGCTGGGACGAGACGACCACGTTGTCGATGCGCACGGGCTTGCCGTTGTCGAACTGCACGCAGACCTGGGTCTTGCCGTCGGGGCGCAGGAAATCGAGGATGCCTTCCTTGCGCACGTAGGTCAGGCGGCGGGACAGCTTGTGGGCGTAGTAGATGGGGGTGGGCATCAGGGTCGGGGTCTCGTTGGTGGCGAAACCGAACATCATGCCCTGGTCGCCCGCGCCCTGGTCCTCGGGCTTCACGCGGTCAACGCCCTGGGCGATGTCCGGGGACTGCTTGTCGATGGACGAGATGACCGCGCAGGTCTGCCAGTCGAAGCCCATGGTGTCGGAGCTGTTGTACCCGATGTCCTTGATGGTGGCGCGGACGATTTCCGGGAAATCGGCGAACGCGGTGGTGGAAATCTCGCCGGCGATGAAGGCCATGCCGGTGGTGACCAGGGTTTCGCAGGCCACCCGGGCATTCTCGTCCTGGCCGATGATGGCGTCGAGAATGGCGTCGGAAATCTGGTCGGCCACCTTGTCGGGGTGGCCTTCGGTCACGGACTCGGAAGTGAAAAGGTATTTGCCTTCAATCTGCATCGGACCCTCCTTCAGGGATGCTTCAAAATGTCGTCTAGAAATCAGAGATCAGGTCGCACTCAATGATTTCGTCGACGGAGTTGTTGCTGTCGGCGACCACGACTCGCGGTTTGCGGGTCTTGGCCTCGTTCTCGTCAAGCCACATGTAGGCGGCGATGATCACGCGCTGTCCCACCGATCCCTTGTGCGCGGCGGCGCCGTTGAGGCATATCTCGCCGGGGCCGCCGGGGATGGCGTAAGTGGTCAGCCGTTCTCCGTTGTCAAGGTTGTAGACATCCACCTGCTCGTAGGGGAGCAGTCCCACCGTCTTCATCAGCTTGGTGTCGATGGATATGCTGCCCCGGTATTCCAGGTTCGCGCAGGTGATGGTCGCGCCGTGAATCTTGGCGCTCAAAAAACATCTTTGGGCCACTAGGGTTACACCTCTATCAATATATTGTCTATGAGCCGGGCCTTTCCCATGCGCACGGCCACGGCCGCCAGGGCCGGTCCGTCGATGGCGTCGAGCGGCTCAATCTCGTCGGGGTGGACTATCTCGATGTAGTCCGGTTCGCCCATGGGCAGCTCGGCCGCATACTCGGCGGCCAGGAACCGCTTCAGCGCCGCGCAGTCGCGTTCTCCGGCCCGGGCCTTTTCGGCCAGCTTGACCAGTCCCCGGCGGATGGCCGGGGCCGCCGCGCGCTCCTCCTCCGAGAGATAGGCGTTGCGGGAGCTGAGCGCCAGGCCGTCGGACTCGCGGACGATGGGGTGGCCGATGAGCTTCACCGGGATGTTCAGGTCGCGGACCATGCGCCGGAGGATGGCCAGCTGCTGCCAGTCCTTCTCTCCGAACACGGCCACGTCCGCCTGGCTGAGCATGAACAGTTTGGTGACCACCGTGCACACGCCCCGGAAGTGGATGGGCCGGGTGGCCCCGCACAGATGGACGCCGAGCCTCGGCGCTTCCACCCAGGTGGCGTGGTTGTCCGCGTACATGGTCCCCGGCTCCGGGGCGAAGAGCAGGTCCGCGCCGTGGCTTTCGGCCGTGGCGGCGTCGCCCTCGGGGTTGCGCGGATAGGTGGACAGATCTTCGTTCTCCCCGAACTGGGTCGGGTTGACGAAGAGGGTGACCACGAGGCGGTCGCATTCCGGACGGGCGCGGTCCATGAGCGCGGCGTGGCCGGCGTGAAGATAGCCCATGGTCGGGACAAGGCCGATGGTAAGGCCCTGCCGCCGCCAGGCCAGGCATTGGCGTTGCAGTTCTGCTGGTTCGGTGATGATTTTCATTGTTCGCCTCGAAAGCTAGGTTGAACACCTGACAGATTTGACCAGTGGAGTCAAACAAAATGTTTATATCTGGATGTATTGATATAGTGCGCCCGGCGCGGTGCGGCGGGCGACCGCCGGGGAGAGGAAAACCGGTGTTGTCCCGGCCCATTACTCAAACTTTTATTTGAGAAAAAACAATGCCCGTTGTACCGTGCCGCATTATGAGGACAAACAAGGACATCTTCTCGGACGGGGCCGCTTCGCTCACTCCCCAGGAGCTGATCGATTTCGAGCACACCATCAAGGACTGCATGGCGGAGTTCGTTCCCTTCACCTCCTACAGCCTGTTCTTTCCCAGGGAGAAGACGGCGGTGATCCCGGAGCCGGAGTTCCGGCCCGAGGACAACGAGCTGATCCTGCCGCTGGTCTTCAAGGGCGAGATGATGTGCTACTTCATCGCCAAGGGCGTGCGGCTCAAGGCCCCGTCCACCGCGCCGAAGTATCTCATGGCCCTGGCCGGTTCCGTGCTCGAGAAGCTGGCCCTGTACAAGAAGGCGGTCACCGATCCCCTGACCGGCCTGTATTCGCGCAATTTCTTCTTCGACGAGCTGGAGCAGGCCATCGACCAGGTCCAGGGCTGCCTGGCTGCGGGCAACTGCCGCCCCGGCGGCGACGGCCGCGAGCCGGAGGTCAGCTTTTCCGGCACCTTCGGGGTCATCTTCCTCGACCTCGATACCTTCCAGCCCATCAACGAGCGGTACGGGTATCTCAAGGGCGACGACATCCTGAGCGAGGTCGGTCGGCTGCTCTCCCTGGTCTGCCCCAAGTACACCACGGTCTCCCGCTTCGCCAACGACAAGTTCGCCATCCTCGTGCCCGACGCCAAGCCGCGCGCCTGTTTCCAGCTGTCCGAGGTCATCCGGTCCGGGCTGAGCAAGCTCTCCTACACCGACGACATCACCAACGACACCATCACCGTCACCGGCAGCCTCGGCTACGTCTGCTATCCGCAGGGGCTGGAGGGCGCGCAGTTCCGCCGCACCCCGTCCGAACAGGCGCGGATGCTCGTGCGCAAGGCGCGCAAGGGCGTGGCCGTGGCCAAGGACCAGGGGCGCAACCGGGTGTTCGGCTACGCCGACATCCTGTCCAAGGGCGGCCGGGTGCTCGAGACCCTGCCCATGAACCGCATGGTCGTGTCCCTGGGCGAGGCGTCCGGGGCCAAGGTGGGCCAGCGGTTCCTGGTCCGTTCGCCCAAGTCCGGCGGCATGGCCTCCGCGACCCTGACCGAGGACGAGCGCATCTCCGGCCGCTATCCGGCCATGTACAAGGGAGAGGTGGTCCTGGTCGAGGTCCAGGACGATATCGCCTTTGCCGAGGCCCTGCACCTGGGCGACGCGGCCTGGTCCGTGGAGCCGGGCGACCGCCTCAACCTCATCGAGGGCGACGAGAGCCTGTTCTCCGAGGCGCAGGAAATAAAGGACGATTCCATGCCCAGCCACGACGGCGCGACCCAGCTTCTCCGCTACGGCGAATTCGTTACCTGGTTCTCCAAGGCCCGGCTCAAGCCGGAATCCTTCGGCCTCTCCCTGGTCCGCATCCTGGACCAGCCCGACGAGAGCGACCGCTACCAGGACGGCATGGACCACATGGCCCGCGACGTGGCCCGGCTGGCGCGCGGCGTGTTCGGCGAAAACGCCACCGGCGGCCGGTTCGGCCTCAACGGCATGATCATCTTTTCCGAAGGCGTGGACCGCCAGACCCTCATGGACCGTTCCCTGGAACTGGAGCGCATGGCCTCCGAGACCCTGGACATCAAGATTTCCGTCGGCTCCTCGCGCTACCCCTTCCTCAATTTCGACCGCGCCGACATGCTCGACAACTGCCGCAAGGCGCTGGAGCACGCCATGCTCCTGCCCGAGCCGCGCGTGGCCGTGTTCGACTCCATCTCCCTGAACCTGTCCGCCGACCGCCGGTTCATGGACGGCGACATCTACGGGGCCATCGAGGAGTTCAAGCTCGCCCTGCTCGACGACGACAACAACCTCCTGGCCCGCAACTCGCTCGGCATCTGCTACGCTCAGCTCGGCCGTTTCCAGGAGGCGCGCCACGAGTTCGAGCGGGTGGTGGAGCTGGACAGGAAGGACGTCCTCGCCCTCTACAACCTGGGCTGGGCCAACCACCGGCTGGGCGACCTCAAGGCCGCCGAGAAGTCCTACCGCCAATGCCTCAAGGCCGAGCCCGGCCACGTCTATTCCCTCATGCGCCTCGGCTCCATCGAGGAGAAGGCCAACCACCTGAAGAAAGCGGCGAATCTCTACAAGAAGGCCGCCGATCAGCCCGGCGGCGAACGCATGGTCCTGCGCCCCCTGGCGCGCGTGGCCTACCGCCGGGGCGACATCGAGGCGACCCGCGAATACCTGCACCTGGCCCTCAACGCCGACCACAACGACCACCAGGCCATGCACATGCTCGCCAAGCTCTATCTCGACCAGGGCGAAGACCCGCAGATCGCCGAGGTCCTGGCCCGCCAGTCCTCGGCCCTGTCTCCGGGCGTGGACGCCTACTGGGATACCCTCGTCGAGGCCCTCGAAGCCCAGGGCAAGGGTGAGGAAGCCGCCAAGGTCGCGGCCCGCGCGGCGGGCTAGGCCGGGGCCCCTGATGCTCCTATGATGAAGCCCCCGGTGACGGGGGCTTTTTCGTGTCGTCGCCGGTCAGTGGACGCCTGCGCCGTGCATGTGCTTGACGTAGGCCTTGTCGACCTTCTTGATGTGGTTCTGCAACCAGTCCCGGAGGAAGGTCATCAGCTCCCGGGTGATGGTCGCCTCGCCGCTTTTGAACTTCTGTTCGAACTCCAGGACCGTGTTCACCAGGTCCCGGTGGATTTCCTCGTGTCCTTCGGCCCCCTTGTAGCCGGTTTTGCGGAAAAGCTCCTCCTCGGTGCCGAAGTGGTTCACGGTGTAATCCTTGAGTTGCTCCAGCAGCTCGCCGAGAGAGTCGTGGCCGCGTCCCTCCTGCATGGCGTGGTACAGGGAGTTGACCAGGTCCACCAGGGTATGGTGCTGGTTGTCTATCTCCTCGATGCCGAGGATGAAGGACTGGTCCCAGGCCACCAGGTCCTTGTGCTGTGCGCCCGAGGTGCCTGCGGGTCTGGCCGGGGGCGGCCCGGAGGAAGCGGGTCGGGAAGGAGCGGGTTTGGCGGGCAGGGGTTTGGCCGGAGGCCGGACCACCTTGGGCGCGGGTCGGGCAGGGGCGGGGCGGGGAGCGGGCTGGTGGAACGGTTCGGCTTCGGCCCGCACCCGGGTGGTGCGGAAATAGCCGATGGCCCGCTGCAATTCCACGGCCTGGGCCGAAAGCTCCTCGGCGGTGGAGGCCAACTCCTCCGAGGCCGCCGCGTTTTGCTGGACCACGGTGTCCATCTGGCTGATGGCGTGGGAGATGAGGTCGGTGCCGCTGCGCTGTTCGTCGCTGGAGGCCGAGATTTCCTGAAGCTGGTCGGAGGTCGCCGTGATGTCCGGGACCATCCGTTCGAGGATTTCCCCGGCGCTGGTGGCGATGGCCTGGCTGTCCGCGGAGACTTCGCCGATCTCGGCGGCGGCCTGGCCCGATTTTTCGGCCAGCTTGCGCACCTCGGCAGCGACCACGGCGAATCCCTTGCCGTGCTTCCCGGCCCGGGCCGCTTCGATGGCCGCGTTCAGGGCCAGCAGGTTCGTCTGTCGGGCGATCTCCTCGATGATGGTGATCTTGTTGGCGATGACGTGCATGGCCTCGACCATGCGGGCTACGGACCGGCCGCCCTCGGAGGCTTCGGCGGCCGCCTTTGCGGCCACGTCCGAGGTCCGCTTGGCGTTGTCGGCCGTATGCACGATGTTGGCGGTCATCTGTTCCATGGAGGCCATGGTCTCCTCGACGCTGGCCGCCTGCTCCACGGCGCCCTGGCTCATGGTCTCTGCCGAGGTGGACAGCTCGAGGCTGCCCGCGGCCACGCCTGCGGCCGAGGTCTGGATATCGCCCACCAGGGTGCGCAGCCGGTCGGCCATGGTGTTGAGGACCGAGCCGAGCTCCTCGAACTCGTCGTTCACGGCGTGCTTGTAGATTTTGCAGTCCCGGCAATCCAATCCCTGGACGGCCTTGGGACATTGTGGATCGGCGTTGAAGGATCCGGCCTCGACCCAGCAGTGGGAGTCCTTGCCGTAGGAGCGGCAATCGGGGTTGTTGCAGCCGACCTTGTCACCGCAGTCCACGGCCTTGCCCATGGGGATATGCTCCACGTCGAGGTTGCCCAGGTTGAGCTGTTTGAGGACTTCGGCCACGCGCATGACCGCCGCGGTGATGGCATTTCCCAGCCCGAGCCCGGCCAGAATCGCCGCGGCCAGCCAGCCGACGCCCAGGCACCAGCCCCAGATCCGCAACTCGGCCTCCTGGCCGGGTGCGGCCGTCTTCCAGTAGATGACGGAGATGAAGCTCGCGGCACAGGCGGAAGCGATGATGCCTCCCAAAGTCGTCACTTTGTATTTGACGCGCATCGGATTCCCTCCCCCTCCGGATTGAGCGGATGCTTCCGGAGAATACCGGGAAGCATAGCCCCTGTGGCTCCCTGAGGTAATTATTATTCGGGACGGCCACGGTTCCTGTCGGAC
Organism: Pseudodesulfovibrio indicus; assembly: GCF_001563225.1. Lineage (NCBI taxonomy): Bacteria > Pseudomonadati > Thermodesulfobacteriota > Desulfovibrionia > Desulfovibrionales > Desulfovibrionaceae > Pseudodesulfovibrio > Pseudodesulfovibrio indicus. The sequence continues at coordinate 3,413,032 of NZ_CP014206.1, read as the reverse complement.
GGCGAGACCGGTGAGGGCCCGCCGTTGGAGGGGAGGGGAAAGACGGATCCGGCTACTTCCCCCGCAACTTGCAGAGTTCGTCTTCAAGACGGATGATGGCGCAGTTGGCTTCTCGCAGGCGCACGGCCAGGACTTCGGCGAAGATCCGGTACATGACGGCCTGGGTGAAGATCTTGCTGGTGTCGCCCAGCTTGCCGATGGCCTTCTTGTCCAGGCTGATGACCAGGGACGTCCGCTCGGCGCTGATGGTGGCCGAGCGCGGGCTGTCGTCGATGATGCCCATTTCCCCGAACACGTCGCCGAGCCGTTGCAGGGTTCCCACCTGCACGTCGCCCGCCTGGATGGCGAGCTTGCCGAAGATGAGAAAGAAGACCTGTTCGTCGTATTCCCCTTCGCTGATGATTGTTTCTCCGGCCTCGTAGCGCCGGATGGATGCGGCGCGCATGGCCTCGCGGATATGGCTTTCGGGCAGGCTGTCGAAGACGGGCACGTTCCGGAGCCGCTGCATGAGGTCGTCGTTTTCCGGATCGAAGGGCACTTCTCGCATGGTGTCGCTCGCTGTTGGAGTTGGGGACCTTGCCCCACATTGCCATAGGGTTCGGGAAAAAGGAACGGTTTGCGGAATGTCCGCCGGGAGCCGATTTCGGCCCGGCCCGGTGCTCGAACAGGAAAACCCCACTGGTGCCGGGGCGATCTCAGGCGGTTCGGAGTTCGCGTATTGCCTGAGTGTTTTTTGTGGCGGTTATTCTATAACATGCTGTCATGTTAGACAATATAATGGACAGAGAATTTTGAGGGAAGCACAGTTTCGACTACTCATCGGTATGTTTGAATGATCAATCAATACTCACCTAATCATAGGTTTTGAGGAGTCTCGCATGTTGAATTGGATCACGAAAAGCCTCTCAAGAGCCATCTTGTTGCCGTGCACGCTGACCATCGCCCTCGGAGTCGGCGCACTCGTATATTACGTCAATAACTCTTCCTACAGCATGACGCTGGAGAGCGAGACGGCATCGGCATCGGCCCAGGCGGAGGGGATCACGGACGCCCTGCACCTGTTCATCGAGGACAACCTCGTCTCCACCCTGGCCTTGAGCAGCCGGTCGGAGATAGTGAACGCGCTTCAAAACGGCGATGCCGGTCCGGCTCACGACTTCATCCTCGACTATGCCGGGAAGAATGCAACCCTTCAGGGCGGCGGCGTGTTCGACCTGAGCGGAAAGATCATTGCCGGCGGCAGCGCGGACGGCAAGTCCATGATCGGCGCGGATTTGTCCTCGCGAAAGTACGTCCGGGGCGTCCTCAGCGGGGAGTACGACAGCTACGTGTCCCAGTCGGTCTTCAAGGTGAAGGGCGGAGAGGATTTGGTGTTCGCCATTTGCGTCCCGGTTCACGGGCCGGATGGGGCGCTGCTCGGCGGCTTGGCGGTCTTTTGCGACTGGAACCGGTTCTGCGGCAACTTTATCGATTCGCTGGTGCTCGGCAAGGAGGGGTACGGCTTCATCATCGATGGCGCGGGCCGGATCGGCTATCACCCCAAGGACAAGTCCCTGATCCTGTCGGACGTGAGCAACAGCCCCTACTACAGGGATGTCACCGCGACGAAGCAGGGAATCACGCATGTGGAAGAGGGCGGAAACGACAGGATCATGATCTTCGAAAGGGAGGATCTGACCGGCTGGATCGTGGTCGTGACCGCCTACACCAGCGACCTGGCCGCCGGGGCCATCCACCAGGCCTACGTGCTCTCCGGCATCGGAGCGGCCATCCTTGTCCTGGTCATCGGCATCGTGGTCGTTTTTCTCCGTCGCCTGGTGGTCAATCCGGTGGGCGAGGGCATGGGGCTGGCCGAGGGCATGGCCCGGGGCGATCTGCTCAGGGACATCTCCAGCGAGGCGCCCAATGAACTGGGCCGGATGATGCGCTCCCTCGGGAGCATGGTAGTGTCCCTGCGGAAAGTGGTGCACGAGGTCATGAACGGTGCGACCAACGTGTCCACGGGCAGCACGGAGATCGCCTCCTCCGCCGCGCAGTTGAGCGAGAGCGCGACCGAGCAGGCCTCGGCCGTGGCCGAGATCACCGCGTCCATGGAACTGATGGCCGGGCGCATCCGCGAGAACATGGAAAAGGCGCAGGAGACCGGCAGGATCGCGGTCAAGACGGCCAAGGATGCGGAGCAGGGCGGCGAGGCCGTCCAAAAGACCCTGCAGGCCATGCGCGACATTGCCGAGCGCACGGGCATCATCGAGGAAATCGCCCGCCAGACCAACCTGCTGGCCCTGAACGCGGCCATCGAGGCGGCGCGCGCGGGCGAGCACGGCAAGGGGTTCGCCGTGGTGGCCGCCGAGGTCCGCAAGCTGGCCGAGCGGTCGGGAATCGCGGCCTCGGAGATCAGCGACCTGACCGGCAGCAGCCTGGAGGTGGCCGAACTGGCCGGGAACATGCTCACCCGGGTGGTCGAAGACATCCGGGTCAACGAGAGGCTGGCCCTGGAGGTCGCCGAGGCGAACAAGGAGCAGTACGCCTCTGCCGAGGAGGTTTCCTCGGCCGTACAGCAACTGGAAGTCGTCACCCAGCGCAGCGCCTCCTTTTCCGAGGAGCTGGCCGCCACGTCCCAGGAGATGTCGGCCCAGGCCACTCAGCTCCAGCGGGCGGTGAGCTTCTTTCGGGTGGCCGAGCGATCGGAAAGCGGGAAGGCCCGGCCCTCGGCCCGGGGTGTGTCGGACTCTCCGCAGGTCGGGGGGCGTCTGCCGAGAGGCTCGGCAGAAGAGTTCGAACGGTTCTAGTCCATGGAACGGGGCGCGTCCCGAGGGGCGCGCCTTTTATTGTGCCGTCGTCCGCCCGGGATCGGCGGACAGGGCGCGCACCCGGTCCAGCACCGGCGGATGGCCGTATTCGAGCCAGACCGTGAGCGGGTGGGGCGTGAGGTTGGACAGGTTGGAGGCCGAGAGCTTCTTGAGGGCGGAGATCATGTCCCCGGCCCGGCCGGTGGTCCGGGCGGCGAAGGCGTCGGCCTGGAATTCGTGCTTGCGCGAGACATGGTTGGCCGCGACCGACAAGACCAGGGAGAGCGGCGTGTAGAGCAGGACGAAGAAGACCAGCCCCGCGTAGATGGAATGGTGCTCCATGCCGAAGGCGGCGAACAGGGGGGCGGAATCCAGGAACAGGGACATGAGCCAGAAGATGGCCCCGGCCTTGAGGATGCCCGTGACCAGCCGCTTGCGGATGTGGCCGAGCCTGGCGTGGCCGACCTCGTGGGCCAGCACGGCGGTGATCTCGTCCGGGGTCATGTCGCGGATGAGCGTGTCGAACAGGGCGATGCGCCGCCGCCTGCCGAACCCGGTGAAGAAGGCGTTGCCCTTGGTGGACCGTTTGGAACCGTCCATGACGAAGATGCCGGACAGCTCGAACCCTTCGCGGGCCGCGTACCGTTCCAGCTTGTCGCGCAGCTCGCCCGGCTCCAGCGGGGTGAATTTGTTGAACAGGGGCAGTATCCAGGTGGGGGCCACGTAGGTCAGGGCCAGGGACACGACCACGGAGAACCCCCAGCACAGGAGCCAGGCGTAGGGTCCGGCCTCGCGCAGGAAGAGCAGGATGGCGGCCACCAGCACGGTGCCGATGAGCGCGGTCAGTCCCATGCCCTTGACCCGGTCCAGGACAAAGGTGGCGGGGGTGGTGGTGTTGAAGCCGAACCGCTTTTCCAGGACAAAGGTGTGGTAGGCCTCGAAGGGCAGGGAGAGGGTGCCGGAGATCAGGCCGAGCGCGCCGATGTAGAGCAGCCCGGTGGCCAGCGGACCGAATCCGGCGCCGCGCACGATGTTGTCCAGGAGGTTGAACCCCCCGGCCAGCACCACGGTGATGGTCACCACGGTGTTGAAGGTGTCGGCCACGGAGGAAAAAATCATTGATTCCCTGGTGTATGCCTGCGATTTTGCGTAGGTCTCCGCGTCGAAGGAGTCGGCCAGCTCCGCGGGCGGTTCGGGCCGCATGGCGCGTGCGTTGAGCAGGTCGGACAGGACGCCGAGCAGCCAGGCCGCGAGCAGGGAACCGATGATGACGGCGAGATAGACGTTCAAGGGGCTCTCCGGGATGAGGTGAGACGGGACCGCAATGGTCGGCTACGCTATACGGTATCCGATGCGCACGTCAACCGGGGGCCGGAAAAGTCGTTGCTAGTGGCTCGAAAAAGCGGGACAAACGGGCTCGTACTTGCCAAATTTGCGGGCCTGTATTAGTGAGTGGATGAAGTTTTAGTGTTTTTTTAGACCCGGGAAGGACCATGCCAGCCACCCCCATGACCGCCAAGGACATTCGCGAAGATATCGCCCGGGCGCGCGCCTACGCCAAAAAGAACGATTATCTGCGGACGCTCAAGAGTCTGGCCAGCGCCATTCGGGGCATGGTCACGAGCCAGGTTTTCGGGGCGGAGAAGTTCGAGATCCAGGCGCATCTGGACGAGGCCCTGCGGGACCTGAACAAGATGAAGATGATCCGCAAGCTCTTCCCGGACGGGCTGAAGTACCAGAAGGGCAGGGAGAAGGCGTTCTTCCAGACCCTCATGCGCCTCCACGCCAAGCTCGGCGAGGCCATGGAGAAGGCGCGGGTGGCCAGGCTGCGCAAGCGGCTGGGCGTGCTGGACGACAACCTGATCAAGGCCGCCCAGCTGATCAAGGCGGGCAATCCCCTGGAGGCGCGCAAGCTCTACTCCAAGATCGCCGAATATTTCCAGGATATCGAGGGCATCCAGTCCGACATCGGCAACCGGCTGACCACCTTCGGCCTGTTCCAGGAGGCCGTGCCGTATCTTCAGAAGGCGCTGGAGACCCAGAACACCGACGTGCGCGCCCACAACGCGCTCATCCTCTGCTATGAGGGGCTGCACGAGTCGGGAAAGGCCATGGCCGCCATCAAGGACGCCATGCGCTGGCTCGGCCCCAGCGAGAACCTCTACCTGCGCATGGCCAAGCTGCACCTGGAAAAGCGCGAGTGGGGGGAGGTGTTCAACAACGCCAAGGCCGCCTACGACCGCAACCCCCTCAATGCAGAGGCTGCCAAGCTCATGAAGCAGGCCGAGCCCAAGATCTTCAGCTCCGCCAAGGCCAAGCCCGGCGCAGCCAAGAAATCACACGACCTCAGTTTCTAGCCGTTTCCGGCCGAGGCCTCGCCGCCGATGGTCATGGTGTACGGGTCGTCCGGAATGTCGTCGAACAGAGAGGCGAAGCGGGCCACGGCCGCATCGGGGTCTATCTCGTAGGCGCGGGCAAACTCCGTGTGCCGTTTCCCGGCCTCCTGGATGGAGGTCTGGGCCGAGACCTGCCGGAAGTCGTTGGACAATTCCTCGTCCTCGGCCAGCGCCTGCTCTATCCGTTCCTTGTTGGGATGGTTGCCCTTGACCCGGACCGCCCCCGCCGAATCCACGTAGAGCTCGGCAGGAGGGCTGGTGGGGATGTCGTTTTCCAGCAGCAGGGCCGTGATGCGGCCGGAGACGTCCTCGGTCAGATTTTCAAGCTCATCGGCATTCAGAAGAGGCATCTCGTTCTGGAGCAGGCCCAGCCCTTCGGACGATCGGTCCGAGGCGGCGGCGCTCATGGCCCGCGCCTCCTCGGAGATGGTCACCTTGTCGCCGCCCGCGCCTAAGCGCGTTTCGGCTCCCTGCGGGGCGGACTTCGTGGTCTGCGGAATCGTTTGTATGCCGTAGCCTTGGGCGACCGGATTGATCATCGTTCCTCCTTGCCGGAATATTCTGCCGGTCCCGGATTCCTGCAAGGCGCATGCCTTGGCGGAAATCCCCCGGAGGTAAGGCGGGCCGGGCCTTGGCGGGCGGCAGGACGTTCCGCCCGGCTGCGGCTGGCTCAGTCTTCCCAGCGGAAATCCTCGCGCGCTATGCGGACGATCATTCCGTCGGCCGTGGCCGCCACCAGGTTGCCGTCCCGGTCCAGGGTCAGCCCGGTCAGGCCGGTGCGGCAGCGGTGGATTCGGTCGGCAACCCCGTCCGGCGTGATGGCGAAGATGTCCCCGGACGCCGTGCCCACGAACACTGTGCGCAGCCGGTCCACGGTCAGGCAGGTGGGCGCATCCACCCGGGCGAACGCCACGGGCTCCCCTTCCGGCGGCACGCACCAGACCACCCCGTCGCCCCGGCAGATCGTGTAGACGTTGCCCCGGTTGTCCATGACCAGGCCGTCCGGTTCGGCCAGCCCGGAGCAGAGCCGCGCCGAGTCGCCCGCCCAGGCCTGCCCGGCCAGCAGTAAAGACAATATAAAGATCAACAACATTATTCTTGCGCGATAACAACCCTGCATGATTACGTCTCCTTGTGTTGGAGACAGGGTAGAAATCGGCCATCAATATGTCCAATACATATTTACACGAAGATTAATATGTATTAGCTCTGAATAATGGAACTGAGACAGATCACCTATTTCATCGCCGTGGCTGAGGAGCTGCATTTCGGTCGCGCGGCAGAGCGGTGCCATATCGCCCAGCCGCCGTTGTCGCAGCAGATCAAGCGTCTTGAGGACGAGTTGGGGGTCACGCTCCTGGAGCGGACCAGCCGCCGGGTGGCCCTGACGCCGGAGGGCAAGGAGTTTCTCCGCCGCTGCCGGGATATCCGCGACCGGCTGCACGCGGCCATCGTGCATGTGCAGGACATGTCCAAGGGGCTGGAGGGCATGCTCTGCGTGGGCTTCATCGGCCCGGCGTCGCTGTCCAAGCTGCCCCAGGCCATTCGCGCCTTCCGCGAGCGCAATCCGAACATCCGGCTCGACTTCTCGGCCCAGTCCACCTCGGAGCAGCTCCCGCTGCTGCGCGGCGACCGGCTGGACATCGCTTTCGTGCGTCTGTTCGGGCACGACACGTCGGGCTTCAATTCCATGACCTTCCTGCGCGAGCCGTATGTCCTGGCCCTGCCCGAAGGGCACCCGTTGGCCGAGCGGGAAGTGGTGGACATCACCGACCTGGAAAACGTGCCGTTGATCTTCAATCAGCGCATCGCCCAGCCCGCCCTGTACCGTTCCCTGGTCGGTTCCTTCCACAAGGCCGGGTTCATGCCCAACATCGTCCAGGAAGTGAACACCGAGCAGTCCACCGTGGCCCTGGTCGCCACCGGCCTGGGCTGCGCCCTGGTCCCGGCCTCCAGCGCCACGGACAGCCGCGCCGGGGTAGCCTTCCGTCCGCTCACGGGCGACCTGCCACAGTGGGAGATCACCGCGCTGTGGAAGAAGAACAAGAAGTGCGCGTCGCTCTACAAATTCATCGACGTGGTCCGGGAGTTCCGCGAAGTGAATTAAGGGAAGAATGCCTCCGAACCCCCATCCTCTCCTTTTCCCAAACTTTTTGGTGCCGCCTTCGGCGGGGTGGGGGAGCGGGATGGAGATGTAGGGCGGGGGCTGTGTGAAAGGCTGACAATCCGAGAAAAACAACCGGCCCCGGTCCTTGCGGATCGGGGCCGGTTTTTTTGTCAGTCCAGAGAGGGGGATCAGTTGGCCGGGGCGTTGTTTTCCACGACCTTGTAGCGGACGCCGAGGTCGTCGCAGATGCGTTCCACGGCGATCAGGCCCCGGTTGCGCTGTTCCTCTTCGTCGCCGGGGCTGACGCCGACCATTATCAGCTGGGTGTTGTTTTCGTCCAGTTGGACCAGGGTCATCTCGAACCACCAGGACTGGTCCAGGGCTTCGGCGCGCAGGAAGGTCCGGGCCGGGTCGGCCTCGACCACGGTGTACTTCTGGCCGCCGTCCTCCTCGGCAATCTTCATGGCCGTTTCGTAAATCTCGTTTGCATTGCGCGGGATCTCCGCCGTGACCGTCACATTGTCGCCGTCCGAGGCCGAAACCAGGTAGACCACCAGCAGGGCCGGGCAGCCGGAAAGCGCGGGCACGGCCACTAGGAGCAGTGCGGCAACAAGCCGTTTCAACTTGTTCGGAATGGGCATGGAATCTCCTTTGCGTTTCGCAGATGAAAAATGGGGATGTATCAATCTGATATGCAATCATCTGTGAACATGCAACGGATTTGACGGGGCGACCCAAAAAAAGAACCGGCCCGCGAAGGTTCGCGGGCCGGTTTGATTTGGCTGAGGCTGGTGGGCCGGGAGGCTTAGTACATGCCGCCCATGCCGCCCATTCCGCCCATGCCGCCCATGCCGCCGGGCATGCCTGCGGGGGCGTCGTTCTTCTCGGGCTTGTCGGCGATGGCGCACTCGGTGGTCAGCAGCAGACCGGCCACGGAAGCGGCGTTCTGCAGCGCGGTGCGGGTGACCTTCTTCGGGTCGATGACGCCGGCCTTGATCAGGTCTTCGTACTTGTCGGTGGCGGCGTTGTAGCCGAAGCCGTCCTTGCCTTCCTTGATCTTCTCGACGACGATGGAGCCTTCGAGACCGGCGTTGCCGGCGATCTGGCGCAGGGGCTCTTCCACGGCGCGGGCGATGATGTTGATGCCGGCCTGCTCGTCGTCATCGGCGGCCTTGACCTTGGCGCAGACCTTGCCGGCGCGGGCCAGGACCACGCCGCCGCCGGGCACGATGCCTTCCTCGACAGCCGCGCGGGTGGCGTTCAGGGCGTCCTCGACGCGGGCCTTCTTCTCCTTCATCTCGGTCTCGGTGGCGGCACCGACGTTGATGACGGCCACGCCGCCCACGATCTTGGCCAGACGCTCCTGGAGCTTCTCGCGGTCGTAGTCGGAGGTGGAGTCGGCGATCTCGGCGCGGATCTGGGCGATGCGGGCCTTGATCTCGGCGGGCTTGCCGGCGCCGTCGACGATGACGGTGTTTTCCTTGTCGACCACGATGCGCTTGCAGGAACCGAGGTCGTTGACGGTCAGGTTCTCGATCTTGATGCCGAGATCCTCGGACACGACCTGGCCGCCGGTCAGGGTGGCGATGTCTTTCAGCATGGCCTTGCGGCGCTCGCCGAAGCCGGGAGCCTTGACGGCGACCACGTTCAGGGTGCCGCGCAGCTTGTTGACCACGAGGGTGGCCAGGGCCTCGCCCTCGATGTCTTCAGCGATGATGACCAGGGGCTTGGACATCTTGGCGCACTGCTCCAGCACGGGCAGCAGTTCCTTCATGTTGGAGACCTTCTTCTCGTTGATGAGGATCAGGGGCTCTTCCATTTCGCAGGTCATGCGCTCGGTGTTGGTCACGAAATAGGGGGACAGGTAGCCGCGGTCGAACTGCATGCCTTCCACGACGTCCAGGGTGGTCTCGAGGCCCTTGGCCTCTTCCACGGTGATGACGCCTTCCTTGCCGACCTTGTTCATGGCCTCGGCGATGATGTTGCCGATGGTGGCGTCGTTGTTGGCGGAGATGGTGCCGACCTGGGCGATTTCCTTCTGGTCGCGGGTGGGCTTGGCCACCTTTTCGAGCTCGGCGACGATGGCTTCGACGGCCTTGTCGATACCGCGCTTGATGGACATGGGGGAGCGGCCGGCGGCGACGAGCTTCACGCCTTCGGTGAAAATGGCCTGGGCCAGGACGGTGGCGGTGGTGGTGCCGTCACCGGCGACGTCGGAGGTCTTGGAAGCGACTTCCTTGACCATCTGGGCGCCCATGTTCTCGAACTTGTCTTCCAGCTCGATTTCCTTGGCGACGGAAACGCCGTCCTTGGTGATGATGGGGGAGCCGAAGGACTTCTCCATCACGACGTTGCGGCCCTTGGGACCGAGGGTGACCTTGACGGCGTTGGCCAGCTTGTCAACACCCGCTTTCAGCTTCTCGCGGGCTTTGGCATCGAAAAGAATCTCTTTCGCCATGGTTGTATTCTCCTTGAATAGAAATGGTTTTTTGGAAAGCGTACCGCAGAGGGTGGAGCTACTCGACGATGGCGAGGATGTCGTCCTCGCGCATGACCAGGTGTTCGTCGCCGTCGATGGAAATTTCGGTTCCGGCGTACTTGGCGAACAGTACCAGGTCGCCCTTCTTGACGGTGGGCTTCACGCGCTTGCCGTCCTCGTCCAGCTTGCCGGGACCGACGGCCACGACTTCGCCCTTCATGGGCTTTTCCTTGGCGGAATCCGGGATGTAGATGCCACCCGCGGTCTTCTCTTCCATTTCCAGACGTTTGACCAGGACGCGGTCGTTCAGCGGTTTCAGATTCATCCTTTATACCTCCGAATGGAATCGTTTGATTGATTTTGCCGGGCGGCTTACACCGTCCGGCTTGCCGTTAAATAAACATGGGTCCTCAGGAGTCAACCCGAAGGGGCAAAAAAAAAATCCTTCCCGAACCGATTTTCGGAGCGGGCGCGGCGGAGCGGGGCGAGGTGCGGGCTACTTTTCGGATTTATTGAGGAATTGCGCCAGCTCGCGGTCCATCTCCCGGACGTGTGCGGCCAACTGATCGGCCAGGTCGGCGTGCAACCGTACCGGCGGCACGGCCGTGCCGTTCATCAGGTCCGCCTCGATGCGCACGAGGTCGTCCAGAAACCGCTCGTGCGCTTCCTGCTGGTCGTCCAGGCCGGGATAATCCCGTTGGTCCATGAGCGTCTCCTCCTGGTCGAAGTGCTGCATGGCGGCGTCCTTCAGATCGGTCATGATGTCGAGCACCGTATTGGTTCCATCGTCATCCAGCTGGCGGTAGGGGTCCCTGGACACGGCCAGGATGCGGTCGAGGACGGCGAAAAGGGTTTTGTGCTGGTCGTCGAGTTCGCGGATTCCCAGGGTGAGATCTTCCGGGAATTCGGCCGGGGCGGGTGTGGCTGGCATGCGTTTCTCCTGTAACGCTGGTTGCATTTTCGACCTCGTATACCGGGAATTTCGCCTTCTGTCACGCGGCCCCGGCGCGGGCCGTCACCGAGCCGCAAGATGCGCGTCACCAAACGGCGCGAAAATGTCATGGAGGCGGCGGGAAGAGGGGCGTCCGTTTCCGTACTGTCGGTCAACCATATCAGGAGGAAGGAAATGGAAGATCGCGCAGCCGGTCCGCTTTTCAATCTGGATTCACCCTTCAACGATCCCGTCCGACAGACCCTCTTTTCCATGGTCAGGCGTCCCCTGGCCAAAGTCCTCAGGCTCGACACCCTCAATTCGCTTTACGCCGACCTGCACCGCAGGGGCGGCGACGGCGCGTTCGTGGACAAGGCGCTCGACCTCCTCGGCGTGCGCTTCTCCGTGGACGGCCAGCCCGTGAGCCGGGTGCCGAAGACCGGGCCGCTGGTGGCCGTGTGCAACCACCCCTTCGGCGTGCTCGAAGGGCTGCTCCTGGTGCGCATCCTTCGCGAGGTGCGCCCGGACATCAAGATCATGGCCAACTTCATGCTCGGCATGATCCCGGAGATGGACGACCTGATCATCCAGGTGGACCCCTTTGGCGGGGCCGACTCCTCGCGCAAGAACATCTCCGGGCTGAAGGCCTGCATGCGCTGGCTGAAGCAGGGCGGCATGCTGGTGGTCTTCCCGGCGGGCGAGGTCTCCAGCCTGAAGGTCAAGAAACGCCGCGTGGGCGATCCCAGCTGGAGCCCCATGATCGGGCGCATCATCCGCAAGACCGGGGCCGCCGCGCTGCCGGTCTTCTTCGACGGGCGCAACTCCGGCCTGTTCCAGACGCTGGGGCTGATCCATCCCCGGCTGCGCACCGTGCTCCTGCCCCACGAGAACCTGCGCCACGCCACCCGAGAGGTCATCGGGGTGCGGCTCGGCACGGTCATCGGCCAGGACAAGCTGGCCGAGTTGGGCGACGACCGCGACGTGGTGGACTACCTGCGCTTCCGCACCTATCTGCTGCGCCGCGACCGCAAGCCGAGGTTCGGGTTCAAGCCGCGCGAGGCCAAGCGGCGCATGGACCCCATCGCCAATTCCCGGGGCAAGCACATCCTGGCCTCCGAGGTGGCCAGCCTGCCCGACGGGAACATCCTGGTGGACAGCGGGGACTTTTTGGTCTTCCACGCCGACGCCTTTATGATCCCCGGCTGCTGCGCGCGAGATCGGCATCCGGCGCGAGGAGACCTTCCGCCAGGTGGGCGAAGGTACGGGACGGGCCATGGACATCGACGAATTCGACGACACCTACCGTCATCTGGTGCTCTGGAACCGCAAGGAGCGCGAGGTGGCCGGGGCGTACCGCTTCGGCCTGACCGACGAGATCCTGGCCGCCAAGGGACCGTCCGGCCTGTACACCTCCACCCTGTTCGATTACCGCGAGGGGTTCCTGGAGGGGCTGGGACCGGCGCTCGAGATGGGCCGCTCGTTCATCGTCCCCAAGTACCAGCGCAGCTACCAGCCGCTGCTCTTCCTCTGGAAGGGGCTGGCCGAGTTCGTGGTCCGCAATCCGAAATACACCCGGCTCTTCGGCTGCGTGTCCATTTCCAGCGAGTATTCCATGGTCGCCCGCGAGCTGATCGTCGGGTTCATGGAGCGCCACTGCTCCCTGCCGGAGATGGCGGGTATGGCCCTGCCCAAGCGGCCGCCCAAGGTGAAGCGGCTGAACAAGGTGGACTTCTCCTGCCCGAGGCCGCCTTCCGCGACCCCGAGGACGTGGCCGACTTCGTCCGCGACGTGGAGGACGGGCGGTCCATCCCGGTGCTGCTCAAGCAGTACCTCAAGCTCGGCGGCAAGATCATCGGCTTCAACATGGACCCGGATTTCGGCAACTGCATGGACGGGCTCATCCTGGTGGACCTGCTCAAGTCCGACCCCAAGGTCCTGTCCCGGTTCATGGGCACCAGGGGCGTGGAGCGATTCCTGGCCGCCAACCGCCGGGAGCGCGCGGAGCCGGTCCGCATCGGCCCCGTGGCCGCCTGATTTTCGGCGCGCCCCCCATCGCGCCGACCTGCCGGGTCCGGTCCGCAGTTTGCGGGCCGGGCCTTGGCTTTCCCGCGCAATGCGTTTATGTTGTCAGCCATGCGAAAACTCACGATCCTCCTCACCCTGCTGGCAGCGTTTCTGATCCTGGCCTCCGGTTGCGAACGGATAGGCGATCTTCCTCCGGGCAAGGCCCACGCCGAGTCCCCCGGGGCGGCCGAGACGCACGCCGCGCCCCCGGCAGCGGAGAACCCCGCCGAACCCAACGGCTGCGGCCCGGCCTTCCGCGCCCTCTACGACCACGCCGTGGTCGAGCTCGAAGGCGAGGGGGAGGGCGAAGTGCTGGTGGTCACCGACCCGCTCTGCTGGCACTGTCGGCTGGGCCACAAGCTCCTGGCCGAGTATCCGAAGCTCTGGGGCAAGCTGCGCTACTCCTTTTTCCCGCGCAGCAGCTTCATCGGCTCGGACATGGCCGCCTGGGTCCTGGAGGACGCGGCGGGCACCGACCGGCTGCACGCCCTCACGGACTACGCCTATACCGACCTCAAGCAGCCCAAGACAGACGACCTCATGACCGCGCGGATGATCGTCCTGGTCCAGTTCACCCAGGCGTTCCCGGACCTCCTTGAGGGCACTTCCTTGGAGGCGCTGTTCGTCCGGCTCCAGAAGGACCATGAGGCGCACGTGCTGGAGTCGGCCCAGATGGCCCGCGCGGCCGATCTCCCCGGCACCCCGATCCTGGCGGCCGGAAAACGCGTGGTCCTGGGCTTCGGCCCCGGCCCTTGGCTCAAGGTCCTGGAAGAGGCCGAGGTCTGCCCCTAGCCGTCCGCCGGACGGCCTGAGACCGGTGCCGGGACATCCGCTTCAACCCGGATCTTCCCCTGTGGACAATGTTCGTAAAAAAGGCCTCGATTCGAGGCCTTTTGCTGTCGGGTGGTCTTAGACCATGAGGTCTATGGATGGCTGGGCGGGTGCCTGCGGGTCCGGTTCGGAGACCGCTTCGGGGGTGGGTTCTTGGGCCGCGTCGGCGGACTGCGCCGCAGGGGTCTCGGACTGGGCCGCAGGGGCGGCAGCCGGTGCGGCAGCGGCAGCCGCTTGTTCCGGGGCCGTCGGGTCCACGTCCTCCAGGCTTTCCTCCAGGGCTTCCTGGGCCGAAACATCGTCCTCCAGAACCTTCTCGCTTTCCGGAGCCACGGCCTCGTCCGCCTGTTCCTCGATCTCGTCCCGCATCTCCTCGAGCTTCTCGGCCTGGGTGTCCGAAACCTCGTCGTCGATGACCGTCTTGATGTCATCGGCGGCCTTCTGGCCGATCAGGACCATTTCGGCGTAGGGCACTTCCTCGCCGTTACGGGCCGCCAGTTCGCTCATCAATCCCAGGACGTTTCTCGCGCCCGCGACCACGGACTGCATCTGGGTCAGGAAGTTGGCCTGGTCGTGCAGCTTCGCCTTGACGCCGGAAATGTACCGCGAGTCGGTCCGCTCGCCGGAGCGCACGAAATTCCCGGCCAGCAGGTTGACCTTGCGCGCGGGCGTCGGACGCGTTTCGGGCGCGCCGGGTGCCGCCTCGGGCGATGCGGCCCCGTTGGAAACGGCGTCGGGCGATGCGGCGTCGGCCCGGGCGGGCTGGGACTGCCGGAAGAGCGCGGTGGACTGTTGTGAGAAATCAATGCCGAATATGTTCATGGTGTCATCCCGGATATATGTTTCCCTGTTCATATATCGGGTGTCGGCACCGTTTCTTTAGGCTTCGCCCATGAAAAAAGGCCCCGTCAGAGGCCCTTTTTCAATTCAATCCATTTGTTCACCTGCGGCGGGACGTAGTCCGCGAACAGGTCGATGAGTTCGCCGGGGTCCGGGCTGGTCAGGACCATGCGCCGGTGCTCGGACACCAGGAACCCTTCGCGGACCATGCGGTCCATGTGGTCCGCCAGGCAGGCGTAGTAGCCGTTCACGTCCAGCAGCCCGCACGGCTTGGCGTGATACCCCAACTGGTTCCAGGTCAGGACCTCGAAGAATTCCTCCAGCGTGCCGAGGCCGCCGGGCAGGGCGATGAACGCGTCCGAGAGGTCGGCCATGAGCTGCTTGCGCTCGTGCATGGAGTTGACCACGTGGGACTCGGTCAGCCCCTTGTGGGCGATCTCCTTTTCCACCAGCAGCTTGGGGATGACCCCGATGACCTCGCCGCCCGCCTTGAGGCAGGTGTCGGCCAGCCGTCCCATCAGGCCGGTGGAGGACCCGCCGTAGACCAGTCCCAGGCCGCGCGCGGCCAGCTCGCGGCCCAGGGCCTCGGTGGCCAGCCCGTAGGCCGGGTTGTTGCCGGGGTTGGACCCCAGGTAGACGCAGATGCGCTTCACGAGACCGCCTTCACGGCCTTGCGCAGGTCGTCCACGAACTCGTCCACCATGTCCTCGGTGGTGGCCCAGGAGGTCATCCAGCGCACGGTGTGGTCGTGCTCGTCCCAGACGTAGAAATAGTACTTCTTGAGCAGGATGTCCGTGGCCGCGGGCGGGATGTGGGCGAACAGGGCGTTGCAGTCCACGGTCCCCTTGATCTCCACGCCTTCGATGGCCCCGGCCTTTTCGGCCAGCCGCCTGGCCATGGCGTTGGCGTTCTGGGCATTCCTGAGCCACAGGTCGTCTTTCAGGTAGGCCTCCAGCTGGGCCGAGACGAAGCGCATCTTGGAGACGAGCTGCATGGCCTGCTTGCGCAGGTACGGGAACCCCTCGCCGATGTCCGGGTTGAGGAAGATCACGGCCTCGCCCATGAGGCAGCCGTTCTTGGTCCCGCCGAAGGAGATGAAGTCCACGTCGAGCGCGGTGGTCATGTCGAAGAAGGAGCAGTTGAGCGCCGCGCAGGCGTTGGCCAGCCGCGCGCCGTCCAGGTGCACCAGCAGGTCGCGGTCGTGGGCGAACTCCACCAGGTTCTCGATCTCCTTGAGGGTGTAGAGCTTGCCCAGCTCCGTGGGCTGGGTGATGGAGACGACCTTGGGCTGGGAGGCGTGGACGAACCCCATGTGGCCGAGGTAGGGCGCGATCATGCCGGGCGTGAGCTTGCCGTCCGTGGACGGGATGGGCACCAGCTTGATGCCGCCGAACGCCTCGGGCGCGCCGCACTCGTCGTTGTTGATGTGGGCCTGCTCGGCGCAGAGCACGGAGTTGTAGGTGTGGGTCACGGAACGCAGGCCGAGCACGTTGGCCGCCGTGCCGGTGGTCACGTAGTGGATGCGCGCCTGGGACCCGAAGAACTCCTTGAACACCTCGTCGGTGTGGATGGAGATCTCGTCGTCGCCGTAGGACTTCAGGTGTCCCCGGTTGGCCTGGACAACGGCCTCCATGATCGCCGGGTGGGCGCCGGAGTTGTTGTCGCTGGCAAAGGATTTCAATTCGGTCATGTTAAGGCTCCAGTCCGAGGAAATCCCGGACCGCGTTGGTTTTCAAAAGAAGCTCGGCCAGGGTCGCGTACCCCTTTGCCGAGGGATGAACAGTGTCGTTTTCCGCCAGGGCGTCCGCATAGGCCCGCGAGTCGCGCAGCGCGCCGATCACCGGCACATAGGGAACGCCCAGCCGGGTGCAGACGGGACCGTACCCGTCGGAGAGGGCGGCGATGCGCTCGGTCCTGGCCTGGTCGGCCACGGGCATGGGGCCGACCAGCAGGGTGGGGCCCATGGCCGCAGCACCGGTCAGGATGCGCTCCGCGTTGGCCAGGGAATCCGCGAACTCCACGTCGTTGGCCACGTCGGCCACGCCGAAGGAGAAGACCAGCCCGATTTCCTGGCCGGGCAGGATGCGCCGCTCGACCTCTTCGCTCCAACGGGCCAGGATTTTGGCCGTGGTGTTGGCGCGCACCCCCAGGTTGTACCAGGTCAGGTCCGCGCCCGAGGCCATGACCGCCGAGGCCAGGCGGCCCGGCCAGCCCAGCCCGTCGCCGTCGCCGCAGCCCAGGGTCAGGGAGTCGCCGAGAAAGAAGAGAGTCATGGGACCGCTATTCCTTGATCCGCGCGGTCATGTCCGCGGCGTCGATGGCGTAGACGTTGGTGATGGCCAGGACCTTGTCCTTGTAGGGCATCTCGCGTCCCGCGTATTTCAGGGTGATGGCGTCCAGCCCGCGCATCTTCTCGTCGCCGGACAGCGCGCGGGGAACGCCCCTCCCCTGGACCGAGCGGAACAGGTAGCCCAGCTCGCAACCGTTGTCGTCGCTGTCGCGCAGGGTCACGTCCACGGCGCAGGAGAAGGCCAGCGGCGCGCCGGAGTCCAGGCAGGCTGCCTTGCGTCCCTTCATGCCGGAATGGACGTAGATGACCTCGCCTTCGTGGGCGAAATTCACGGGTACGGAGTAGGGACCGTCCTGGTCGTTCAGGGCGAGCCAGAGCACTTCGGCCTTGGCCAGGACGTCGTCCACCACGGATGTTTCATCGGTCACGCCTTTGCGCATGGATTCCTCCGGTCTTTATTAAAACGGACAAACAGTCTAGTAATCCCCCATGACCCCGAAGGCAACCTCCGCCCCCCCCATTTCCGTGATCATCCCGGTCTACGGCGAAGAAACGATCATCGACCAGACCGTGCGCATGGTCCGCGAAACCGCCTGCGGCGTCCCGGTCGAGATCGTGGTCGCGGACGGGGGACCGGGCCACGCCACCCTGGCCGCGCTGACCGAGCCGGATGTGACCGGGGTGCGCTGCCCGCCCGGACGGGGCGTGCAGATGAACGCGGGCGGGGCGGCGGCGCACGGCGAGATTCTGGTCTTCCTGCATGCGGACACCCGGCTGCCGGACGGCTGGCCGGGCCGTGTGGCCCACGCCCTGTCGGGCCGCGCCGTGGCGGGCGCGTTCTCCCTCGGCATCGATTCCCCGCGCCGGTCCCTGGCCCTGGTGGCCGCCGCCGCCAACCTGCGCTCACGCCTGGAGCGCGTCCCCTACGGCGACCAGACGCTTTTTTTCCGGGCCGACGCCTTCCGCGCCCTCGGCGGGTTCGCGCCCGTCCCGATCATGGAGGACGTGGACATCTTCCGGCGGCTGCGGACGCGGGGGGAGCGCATCCACATCCTGCGCGAGCGGGTCCTGACCTCCCCGCGCCGTTGGGAGCGCGACGGGGTGGCCTGGCGGACCCTGTGCAACTGGCTGCTGCGGCTGCGCTACGCCTTCGGCGCCACGCCGGAGCGGCTGGCCGAATCCTACCGTCCCCACGCCGACGCGCCTTCCCGCGACTGTCTGCTCTTCTTCGTCAAGCACCCCGAGCCGGGCGCGGTCAAGACGCGGCTGGCGCGGGCCGCGTCCATGGAAACGGCGGCCCGGTTCTATGCGGCCCTTGTCGAGGACCGCTTGGCCGCGCTGGAGTGCGGTGATTTCGACGTCCTGGTCTGCTTCGCCCCGGCAAGGCGCAGGGAGGAGATCGCGGCGTGGCTCGGTCCCGGGCGGGAGTACCTGGCCCAGCGCGGCGCGGACCTGGGCGAGCGCATGGAGAACGGTTTTCGGGACGCCTTTGCCCGGGGATACGACCGCGTGGTACTGGCGGGCAGCGACATCCCCGGCCTGACCCCGGAGCTGGTCCGGAGCGGCTTGGACGTGCTCACGACCGGGCGGGCGGCCCTGGGGCCGGCGGAGGACGGGGGGTATTATCTGGCGGGTTTCCACCGCGACGGGTTTGTCGGCGCGGCGCTCCACGACCCGGAGTGGTCCACCCACGGCGTCTTCGCCAGGGCGCGGGGCGCGCTGGCCGGGGCCGGGCTGGCGGTGGCCGAGCTGGACCGGCTGCGGGATGCGGACACCCCGGACGACCTGCGCGCGCTGCTGGATGCGGGCGTGTTCGGCGGCCCGGTCAAGCCCCTTGCCCGCGCGTTGCTGGAAGAGGGATCGGCTACCGGGCCAGGGGAAGGCGGACGGTGACCGTGGTCCCGTCCTCTTCGGCGGTGCGCATCTCGATGGTCCCGTTCTGGGCCTCGGCCATGAGTTTGGCCGTGTAGGTCCCAAGCCCCGTGCCTCCGGCCTTGCTGCTGGTGGCGTATTTTTCGAAGAACCTGTCGCGGACGTCGACCGGCACGGTCCCCTGGTTGTGGACGGCGATCACCGCGTCCGCGCCGTCCTCGGCCAGGCGCACGGTCACCGCGCTGCCTTCCGGGGCGGCCTCCACGCTGTTCTTGACCAGGTTGGAGAGCATCACGCAGGACAGCCCCGCGTCGGCCAGGGCCGAGAGCGGCCGGGCGCCGTCGCCCCGGCTCGGGACCTCCACCCGCAGGTCGAGCCGTTTGCGCCGCGCGTCTTCGGTCAGGTCGCGCAGGGCCGTGCGGACCACGGCGGCCAGGTCGGTTTCGGACGGGGAGTACTGGAAGGCGCCGGTCTCGATCTTGTAGAACTCCAGGGAGCGGTTGATCTGGTCGCTCATGCGCAGGCCGGAGTCCAGGATGTCCTGGAGGGCCTCGCGCTGGGTTTCGGTCAGGCCGTCGTCCATCAGCAGGTACTGGGAGAACCCGACGATCCCGTTCAGGGGGACCTTGAGGTCGTGGCGCATGATCCGGTCCACGTCCTCCTTCAGGGCCTCCAGCTCCTTGCGCTCCGAGATGTCGTTGAGCAGCAGGACGACCCCGTCCTCCAGCCGGGCCGGGTTGATGGGGCTGCCGTGGTAGGAGCACCAGATGTGCCTGCCGTCCTTGGTCACCAGCCTGCACTCGTCATGGACCATGCCCCCGCCGCGCAGCATCTCTATGTCCCGCTTCTTGCGCGTTGCGTATTCGTCCCTGTATGGGCTGAGCAGGTGCAGGCTCTGGCCGAGGGCCTCGCCTCGCTCGTAGCCGAAAATGGTCTCGAACCGCTTGTTGACGTTGTAGATGGTGTCCGGTGGTTTGGCCTGGATGATGGCCACGGAGCTGTTGTTGAAGATGGCCTCGAATTCGGCCAGGGCGCGCTTGCGGGCGATTTCCTCGCGTTTGAGCCGAATGGTGCGTTCCTGGACCCGGTTTTCCAGGGTGGCGTTCAGTTCCGCCAGCCGTTTCTGGCTGAGGCCCATCTCGCCGATGAGCTGCGCAAGGCCGGTCATGAAGGTGGCGGCCTGCTCCACCTGCGCTTTGGTGAAGACCGGAATCTCGGCCACGGCGGCCATATACGCGTCCCTGTCGAACCCGTACCGTTCGGCGCGTTCCAGGAAGAACGCCTCGGGCGGGGCGGGTTCGGTGAAGAACTGGCCGATGAACAGGTTCGCCAGGTGGCGTCCGTCGATGACGATGGGCATGGCCACGTCGGTCAGGCCGTTGAGGCAGTCGTAGCAGGCGTAGCCGCTCTCGGCGTCCAGCCGGTCGGCCATCCAGGTGTCGCTCTCGATGCACTGCTTGAGGGTCTCCGGATGGCGGCGGTGGAAGTCGCGGCAGAGGGTCTTGAACCCCACGGTGAGCATCAGATTGCCCTCCGGGTCGGTGATGGACGGCGGAAAACTGGTCAGGGCGTAGAAGTTCTTCATAACCTCGAGAATGGTGTCGAGATCGAATAGATCGGCGAAGGAATAGTGCTTTTCTTCCATTTTACCGCTGTTTTTCCTCTGATTTTGGGAGAAATTCCACTCTAAACCCGTTTTAGCCATAGCACAATCGACTTGGGCAAGGAAGTACGGCGGGACGAAACTCCGTCGGATTATCGGGCGGTTGCCCTTGGCGAAAATGCGGGTATAGTGTCGGCAGTGAGACCGCAACAGGAGAGGCGAATGTCAGTCCCCAAAAGCAGAGATTTTCCCATTCACTACCTGCTCAGTTCCTTTGACAAGTTTTTCAAGATGGAGGCCGCCGGCGGCCTGGCCCTGATGGCCTGCACCATCGCCGCCCTGACCTGGGCCAACTCGCCCTGGGCCGCTTCCTACGACGCGCTGTGGCAGACCAAGCTGACCGTGGGCGCGGGGGGCTGGGTGCTTTCCAAGCCCGCGCTGCTGTGGATCAACGACGGGCTGATGGCCATCTTCTTCTTCGTGGTCGGGCTGGAGATCAAGCGCGAGCTCCTGGTGGGCGGGCTGTCCACCCCCAGCCAGACCATCATGCCCGTGGCCGCCGCCGTGGGCGGCATGGCCGTGCCCGCGCTGATCTACTTCACCCTGAACGCGGGCCAGGAGTCGGCGGCCGGGTGGGGCATCCCCATGGCCACGGACATCGCCTTCGCCCTGGGCATCATGTCGCTGCTGGGGCGGCGGGTTCCGGTGGGCCTCAAGATTTTCCTGACCGCCGTGGCCATCGTGGACGATATCGGCGCCATCCTGGTCATCGCCGTGTTCTACACCACTTCCCTCAACCTCGCGGCTCTGTTCACCGGGCTGGCGGTGCTGGGGCTCATGGCCGTGCTCAACCTGCGCTGGGGCATCCGCCACTCCATCCCGTACCTGGTGCTGGGCGTGGTGGTCTGGTTCGCCTTCCTGCTGTCCGGCATCCACGCCACCATCGCGGGCGTGCTCGCTGCCATGACCATCCCGGCGGGCACGCGCATGAACTGCTCCACCTTCGTGGAGGAGCTGCGCGGCGCGGCCGAGGTCTTCGAGATGGCCATCACCCCGGGCAAGAGCGTGCTGACCAACAAGGAGCAGCAGATGGCCCTGCACTCCCTGGAGCACGCCTACGAGGCGGCCACCACCCCGTTGCAGAACATCGAGCACGCCCTGCACCCGTGGGTCTCCTTCTTCATCATGCCGGTCTTCGCCCTGGCCAACGCGGGCGTTCCGCTCCGGGCGGACGTCTTCGCCGAGCTGCTCACCCCGGTCTCCCTGGGCGTGTTCCTCGGCCTGGTGGTCGGCAAGCAGGTGGGCGTCACCGGCGCGTGCTGGCTGGTCCACAAGCTCGGCCTGGCGGATTTCCCGAGCCGGACCACCCTGGTCCACCTGTGGGGCGCGGCCTGCCTCGCGGGCGTGGGGTTCACCATGTCCATTTTCATCGGCAACCTGGCCTTTTCCGAGGCCCCCGCTCTGATCGCCCTGGCCAAGATCGCCATTCTCTTCGCGTCCCTGGTCTCCGGCCTGCTCGGCTACCTGGTCCTGCGCTGGCTGACTCCGGACGACGGCGATGCAGGACCGCCTTCGGGCGACGCCTGGCCCTCTTGAGCGCGAAGCCCCCGCCGGTCGAGGACCGGCGGGGGCTTTTTCCGTCCGCCACAGAGCGGGCTACCGCACGGTGTAGATGGTGGTCGTCCCGGAGACCTCGTTGCCCACGATGAGCAGATTCGTCCCGGTGTGACTCTCGGCGGCGGGCACGAAGCGGACGCCCTCGGGGCCGAGATCGCCCGCCGAGCCCTTTTTCGGGTCGCCGGAGAAGTCGCGGTCCAGCCGGTAGGTGACGAAGGCGGCGCGCGCGCAGGTCGGTGATGTCGAAGACCATGATCCCGCCCATCCGCTCCAGTCCGACGAAGACGTAGGTCCGGCCGTCGATGACGCCGATCACGGCGGACTCAGGTTCGCATCCCTTGTCGTCCGAGCGGTTGTCGAACTTGTTCTCGTCGCTGGTGGTGTTGAACCAGTCGGCGTGGTAGCGGGCCAGGATGCGCTCGAACATGTCGCCGGAGTCGAAGACCCGGTTGCCGTCCTCGTCCCAGATGGTGAAGGAGCGGCCGCCGAAGGCCACGATGCGGTCGTAGTCGCCGTCGCCGTCCATGTCGGACAGGTCGGGGATGGTCTTCAACCGGCCGAGCGCCTTGTCGTCCTGGAGCCTGTCCGCGCCGGGCAGCGCCTTGGGATCGAGCTTGGCCTTGGCGAAGCGCAGCTCGTCGGAATAGTCGCCGTACTCGCGGGAGTCGCCCTCGTTGGCGGTGATGAAGTAGTTGCGGCCGTCCATGGCGAAGGCGGAGATGCCGTCGGGCATGTAGGCGGAGCGGACCGGCCAGGACTTGAGATTCACTGCCTTGTCCTTGTCGCTGGCGTCCATGACCAGCTTGGACCAGTCCTTGAGGCCCAGGGCCAGGATCTTGGTGACCTCGGCCTTTTCAAGGTCGATGACCGCCACGCTGTTGTTTTCCTGCAGGGCCACGAAGGCCAGCTTGGAGTCCGGGGACACGGCGATGTATTCCGGTTCGATGTCCTGGGCCACGGTGGAGCCGGGGTGGGAAATGCGCACGCCCTGCGCCTTGAGATGGGCCTTGAAGGGGTTGTAGGCGGTGAACTTCACGCTGTGGTTGACCGCCTTGTCCAGGCCGCCGGAGATGTCGATGACGTTGACCGTGCCCTCGGGGTCGTTGGTGTAGTCCTTGTTCGGCTCGCCTTCGCAGGCGGCCAGGATGTACCGGCCGTCGGGCGAGAAGGTGACCATGTCGGGCAGGGCGCCCACGCGGAAGGCGGCCAGGGTCCTGCCGGTGCGGTCCACGACCACCACCGCGCCGGGGTTCTGTTTGGGATCGGCCTCCACGGCTACGGCGATCATGCCGTTGCGGCAGGCCACGGAGTTGGCCCCCTTGCCGTATGCGGAAAAGTCGAAGCTGGTCGTGCGGACCGGCTTGGCCGGGTCGGTCACGTCCAGGACGTCCACCACGTTCTTGTGGGCGTTGATCACGTAGACCTGCTTGCCTTGGGCGTCGTAGTCCACGATCTCGGCGGCGGATTCGTCGAAGATGCCGGAAGCGTAAGTCCCGACCGGGGTCAGTTCAAGGGCGTGGGCGGCGTTGGCCATGACCAGGGTGCACAGGGTGCACAGCGCGCCGAAAAGCAGTCGTCTCATTCCTTCCTCCTGTTGCGGCGTTGGTGCGCCTATTTGGAGGAGGAATATATACCGCGGTGGTGACGGGCCGGTGAACCGGCGGTGACGATCCTGCTAGAAATCCATCAATCCCAGGGGGTCCAGCTCGGACTGCTCCACGCGGACAAAGGTCGCCAGGTCGAAGAAGAGGTCCGAGGTGATCTCCAGCAGCCGCCATTCGCTGCCCGTGCCGAAGGAGTTCCACAGCTCGGTCTGGATGCCCTGGCGGACCTTGAAGGAGACGGTGTCGATCTCCGGCTCGGTGCCGCCGAGGTGGGTCTGCATCAGCGGCACCAGGCCGCAGGTCACGTGCTGGACGTCGATGGGGGCGGTTTCGGTGGTCTCGGCGGATTCGTTGGTCTCGGTCGTCATGCTATTTTCCTATGCAGAAGGAGTCGAAGATGGAGTTGAGAACGTCGGCGGGGGCGATCTCGCCGGTGATGGAGGCCAGGGCGTTGCAGGCGGTTTCCAGCCGGACGCTCAGGAGGTCGTAGGGGACCTGGGCGAGGGCGTCTTCGGCCAGCCCGGCCAGTTCGGCGTCGGCCTCGGCCAGCATGGCGGCCTGCCGGGCGTTGGGCGCGATCACGTCGGTGTCCGGCTGGCCCGCGCCGTGCAGCACCTGCTCGCGGATCATGGCGCAGAGCTGGGGCAGCCCCTGGCCGGTCTTGGCCGAGACCCCGGCGGTCCGAAGGCCCAGCTCGGCGAACGGTTCGCCGTGGGCGAGGCTGAAGCCGGGGAGGTCCGTCTTGTTCAGCACGGCCAGTGTTTTTTTGGGGTCCAGGTCGCGCGCGGTGGCCAGGATCTCGTCGTCGGGCGGGGTGGTGCCGTCGCAGAGCACGACCACCAGGTCCGCCTGGTCCATGAGCTCGCGGCCCTTGGCCAGGCCCGCGGCCTCCACGGCGTCGTCCGTGGCCCGAATGCCCGCGGTGTCGGCCAGCCGGACGGCCAGCCCGTCGAGATTCAGGGTCTCTTCCAGGTAGTCGCGGGTGGTGCCGGGCTGGTCGGTGACGATGGCCCGGTTGCGGCCCAGCAGCCCGTTCATCAGGCTCGACTTGCCCGCGTTGACCCGCCCGGCCAGGACCACCAGCGCGCCTTCGCGCCAGGCCCTGGTGCGGTCCACGGCGCAGAGCAGGAGCTTGATCTCCTTGCGCACCGCGTTCACGGTCTGGATGAGCTCTTCAGGGGAGAGGCATTCCAGCTCCTCCTCCGGGAAGTCCACGGCCACGGCCATCTGGGCGCGCAGCGCCTCAAGGCTGGTGCGCAGGTCCGCGATCTTCAGCCCGAGCAGGCCGGAGAGCTTGACCTGGGCCAGGTGCATGGCCGCGCGGGTGGGGGCGTGGATCATCTCGGCCACGGCCTCGGCCTGGGACAGGTCCAGGCGGCCGTTCATGAAGGCGCGGTAGGTGAATTCGCCGCGCTCGGCCAGGCGCGCGCCGTGGCGCAGGGTCTCCTGGAGCACCGCCGCGAGTACGGCCCGGCCGCCGTGGCAGTTGATCTCGGCCACGTCCTCGCCGGTGTAGGACCGGGGGCCGGGCATGAACGCGCAGAGCACGTCGTCCAGCTCCACGCCGTCCGGGTCCTGGATGTGGCCGTAGTGCAGCCGGTACGGTTCGAAGTCGTCGAAGGCGGGGGAGGCGGCACAGAATACGGCGTGGGCGATGTCGCGCGCGCGGCTGCCGCTGATGCGGATGATGCCCACGCCGCCGTCTCCGGGCGGGGTGGCTATGGCCGCAATGGTGTCCTTGGCTGAACGGGGATCGAGCATGGCTATTTCTTACAGGAGCTTTGGCCGGTTGGCAAAACAGTTTCCCACGAAAAAAGGGCCGCTCGCAGAGCGGCCCTTCTTGAATTCGTCAGGTTTTCGGAAGCCGTCCTCCGCTAGTAGCGGGAGCGACCGCCGTTCTTGCGGCTCTTGGGCACGATGAGCACGCGCTTCATGGGGCCGTCGCCCTTGGAGCGGGTGAACACGGTTTCGTTTTCCTGAAGCGCCAGATGGATGACCCGGCGGTGATAGGAGGACAGGGGCTTGGTGGACTGGGTCCGGCCCAGGCTGTCGGCCTTCTCGGCCAGGTGCCAGGCGATCTGGCGGAGCTTGTCGTCCTGCCGCTCGCGGTAGTCGCCGGTGTCCACCTGGATGCGCACCGAGCCTTCCATCTTGCGGGAGACGAGGCGGTTGACCAGGTACTGGATGGAGGAGAGGGTCTGGCCCTCGCGGCCGATGATCAGGCCGGAGTTCTCCTCGTCGTTGATGAACACCTTGACGCGGTCGGACTCCAGGGTGATCTCCAGGGTGGTCTCGCCCACAATGGGAGTCAGGATGGTGGTCATGACCTCGCTGACGGTGTTCTCGAGCAGGACGGGGTCGAACTCGGACATGTCGGCGCGCGGACGTTCCTCGCGCTCCTCGACGACCTCGCGCGGTTCACGCGGTTCGCGGGGTTTCTTGTCACGGGGCTTGCGCTCGCGGGGCTTCTTTTCGGCCTTGGGCGGGCGGGGCTTCTTGTCGCGGGGCTTGCGGGCGGACTTGGGCGCTTCCTCGGCGGGTTCGGGACGGTCCACGTTGCCGTTGACGTCGTTGTAGACCTCTTCCACGATGAGGTTGCCGTTGGGCTCCTCTTCCGCGGGCGCGTCGTCGAAGGAGGGCTGGCGGTCCAGGTCCTCCTCGTATTCTTCCTCGATCTCGGCCTCTACCGGGGCCGCCGTCGCTTCCTCGACCTTGGGCTTGGATTCGCGCTTGGGCTTCTGCTCGCGCGGCTTGCGGGCGGGCTTCTCCTCCTTGCCGTTGAGGATGTCGGAGGCATTGACCTGGGCGCGGGGACGGGCCTGCACGCGCGCCTTCTTCACGCCCATGATGCCGAAGATGCCGGAGGACCCTCCGGCCAGGATTTCTATTTCCAGGCGGTCGCGCTGCAGATTGAAGTAATCGCAGGCGCTTTCGATGGCTTCGTCCAGGTCTTTGCCCTGGAATTCCTTGAAGTCGTTCATACTCGTGTCCTTTATCGGTCCGGGGCGAAACGCGCCCCCGGCGGCGTTAGTCGTTTGTGGCGGCTGCCTTGGCCTTGGACTTGCGGGCGATCATCAACTGCTGTCCGATGGACAGGAGGTTGTTGAACAGCCAGTAGATGACCAGGCCGGACGGGAACTGCAGGAACATGAAGGTGAAGACCAGGGGCATGATGAGCATGATCTTCTGCTGCGTGGGATCGCCCGCGCTGGGGGTCATCTTCTGCTGCAGGAACATGGACGCGCCCATGATGATCGGCGAGATGTAATAGGGGTCCTTGGCGGACAGGTCGGCCAGCCAGGGCAGGTCGGTGAACGGCAGGTGCGCGATGAACGGCGCGTGCCGCAGCTCGACCGCGCCGAGCAGGGCCTTGTACAGGCCGAAGAAGACGGGGATCTGCACCACCATGGGCAGACAGCCGCCCATGGGATTGACCTTGTACGTCTTGTACAGGGCCATGGTCTCCTGGTTCAGCCGCTGTTTGTCGTCGCCGTACTTCTCGCGCAGCTTGGCGACCATGGGCTGGAGCTTCTTCATCTGTTCCATGGACCCGTAGCTCTTCTGGGACAGGGGCCAGAAGACCAGCTTGATGATGATGGTCAGGATGATGATGGCCACGCCGTAGTTGCCCACGAAGCCGTAGAAGAAGTTCAGGCCCACCAGCAGGGGTTTGGCCAGGAAGTCGAACCAGCCGAAGTTCACGGCATCGGCCAGGTCGTTGGGCATCTTGGCCAGCATTTCGCGGTCGGTGGAACCGATGAAATAGGAGGCGGTCAGGGTCTTGGCCACGTTGGGCAGGAAGGTCGCTTCCTCGCTCACGGCCATGCGGAAGATGTCGTCCTGGACGCCGGCGGACAGGGAGCCGCTCTCGTTGCCGGGCAGGACGGCGAACAGGAAGTAGTTGGATTCGATGGCGCCCCACTTGAGATCGGCGGGGGCGGAGAGGCCTTCCTCCTTCAGGTCGTCGCGGTCGGACATCTCCTCGCGCTTGTCCTTGGTCAGGTAGGCGATCTTGGTCGGGTTGTAGCGGTCGTCCTCGGCGGACATGGACTTGGCCGCCGCGGTGAAGGAGAGCGCGCCTTCCATGCCGGTGCCGGTCTGGTTGGTGACCGTGGCGGACTCCTCTATGAGATAGGAGTCGGAGTGGAAGGTCAGCACCCGCTCGATGCGGAAACCGCCGGACTGGCCGGTGAAGGTCAGGGTCTTGGTTCCGTCGGTCGCGCCCAGGGTGAGATCGGTGCCGGAGAAGGCCCACTCGCCGCGCTTCCAGGTGTGGAACTCCTTGCCGCCCATGGTCAGGATCAGGCCCAGGGGTCCCTTGGGGAAGGCTTTATCGCCCACCAGGTCGACCAGGGGGGAGTCCTTCTCGATGGTCTCGCGGTACTTCTTGAGGACGAAGCTTTCGAGCACGCCGCCCTGGGAATTGAACACGGCGGTGTAAAGCGGGGTGTCCACCGTGACCTTGGTCCCGGCGGTGGGGATGAAATCGGTGGCGGGAGCGGACTCCGCAGCGGCCTGAGCCGCGCTTTCGGCCTGCTGGGTGAGAGCGGCCGTTTTCTGTTCGGCCTCAGCGGCCTTTCGGGCCATTTCAGCCTTTTCTTCCGCCGAGGGGCCCGTGAGATACTGCCATCCGAAGATGACGATAAAGCTCAGGACCAGGGCGATTACAAGGCGGACTTGCTCCTTCTTCTCCATGGAATGATTCTCGCTTTGGTTTGGGGATCGGGCCAAACGGCCGGGACGGGGTCAAAGCCCCCGCGGCAAAGTGGCTGGCAACGAAGGAGACGCCAAAGCGTAAGAAGGCTCCCCTTGAACGCGCCGTGGAGCGTGTAGGCTTCCTTCGCGTACTCCGAGCACGACGGATGGAACCTGCACGCCGACGGCAGCAAGGGGGAGACGAGTTTTTGATAAAACCAAATGAGCGCCAGGAATATTGAGCGCATCATTTCCTCTCTAAGAGGCCGCCGCTTCCTCACGTAAACGGTGGAAAAGCGGGGTGAACTCTTCTGTGGCGAGAGCGAGGGTCAGCTGCTTGGCCTCAAGGTTCCGCTTCGGAACAACGACGACATCCAGAGGCAATTCAAAATCAAATTGATGCAGCCGAAAGAACTCGCGCACCACCCTCTTTATACGGTTGCGCGCCACTGCATGCCCCATCTTCTTACTCACGGTCAGGCCCAGGCGGAGTCCGCCGGACGGGTCGCTGCGCTTGAGGATGAACAGGATGAAACTTCGGGTGAATTGCTTCTTGCCCTGCTCGTAACAAGCTGTGAATTCAGGGCTGTGGAGCAGTCGGCGCTCCTTGTTCCAAGCTAGACGGCTAATCTCTTACGCCCTTTGGCGCGGCGACGTGCGAGCACCTTGCGACCGTTTTTGGTGCGGGAGCGCACCAGGAAACCGTGGGTTCTCTTGCGGCGGCATTTGCTGGGCTGGTAAGTGCGTTTCATATCTAATATCTCCTGAGAGTGAAATTTTGCTAGAAGTTGCGTCGAACGGAAGCATATAACCGCTGTCCCGGCGAGCGTCAAGCGTAAAATGCGGGTGATTCCGCGCATCCCGCTTCCGGCCGGGAGGGTTTTCTGCTACAAGCTTTTTCACCGATTGGCGAGCAAAAAAATCACCATTTTTACGATCGGCATAATACATACATATAGTACGGAGACAACATGGACAAGCCCATTGACAACTATTGGAAGCTCGGCCTGGACGAAGTGGCCGAACGGCTGGCGGACAACGGATTCGACGTGTACCGGGCCGACACCCTGGATCAGGCCCGCGCCATGGTGGCCGACGAGATCCTGCCTGCACTCAAGCCCCGGACCGTGTCCTTCGGCGGGTCCGGCACCCTGGCCGCGTCCGGCGTGGTGGACGACCTGCGCGCCAGCGGCGAGTACGAGGTCCTGGACACCTGGGACGACTCCCTGTCCCCCGAAGCCAAGTACGAGCTGCGCCGCCAGGCCCTGCTCGTGGACTGTTTCTTCGCCGGGACCAACGCGATCACCCGCGACGGCCAACTGGTCAATCTCGACATGTTCGGCAACCGCGGCGGGGCCATCACCTTCGGTCCCCGGAACGTGGTTCTGCTGGTGGGCCGCAACAAGCTCGTGCCCGACCTGCAACGGGCCATGGAGCGGATCAAGGAGTACTGCGCCCCGGTCAACACCATGCGCCTGAACATGAAGACCCCGTGCGTCAAGACCGGCTACTGCATGGACTGCTCCTCGCCCCAGCGCATCTGCAACGTCTGGACGATCACCGAGAAGTCCTTTCCCCAGGGGCGCATCAAGATCATCCTGATCAACGAGGATCTCGGCTTCTAGTTCCCCGCGCGTTTCCTCCACGGGGGTCGGACGCGCCGAGCGCGGGCCTCTGTGGAAGGAAATGTTCGCAACCTGTTCGCAAGATGTTCCAAACCGGAGAGAGTGTGGAAAAGGTGTTCGCAAACGTGTTCCGTATGTGTTCCGAGTTTGGAACATCCGCCGTGGAGGCCCGCTGATGGGCGGGCGGCACCTGTCCGCCGAGCGCGGCTACCGGCGCATGGTCCGGGCGCGCGAGGGCGAGGTCCGGTTCCAGGTGGGGGTGGAGCAGACCGACCTGCTCGTCGTGGCCGAGCTCGACCTGCGCGACGAGGTCGCCGCCTATGTGGCCAGGGTCCGGGGCGAGATCAAGAACTGGATTCTCTTCCACCCGGAGTTCGCCGAGAGCCTGGTCCCGGTCCCGGTTCCGGACACCGCGCCGGACGTGGTCCGGGCCATGGCCGAGGCGGCGGCGAAGTGCGGGGTCGGCCCCATGGCCGCCGTGGCCGGAGCCGTGGCCCAGGCCGTGGGCGATGCGTTCGCGGACCGCAGCCCGAACATCCTGGTGGAGAACGGCGGCGACACCTACCTGCGGTCCACCCGCGAGCGGGTGGTGGCCCTCCTGGCCGATCCCGGCTCCGGGGCGGCCATCGGCCTGCGGCTGGAGGAGAACGCCTTTCCCGTGGCCCTGTGCGCGTCCAGCGGGACCATCGGCCATTCCCTGAGCCTCGGCTCCGGCGACCTGGTGGCCGTGCGCGCCGAGGACGCCCGGTTCGCGGACGCCGCGGCCACGGCCCTGGCCAACCTGCTCGACTCCGAGGCGGACATGGACCGGGTCCTCCGACGCGCCAGGGAGCTGGCCGCCGAGGGGCTGCAAGGAGTCTTTGCCCAGTATGACGCGAAGGTGGCCGCCTGGGGCGACCTGGAGCTGGTGGCCCTGGACTAGTCCAGGGCGGCGGGCCGTTCCGTTTTCAGCACTTGCCCGTATATCCACAGGTCCGTTGTCCGGCCCCATTTCCTGACCACGCCCTTGCGCACGCCCTCCAGGGAGAAGCCGCATTTCTCCAGCACCCGCCGAGACCCCGGGTTCCAGCCGAAGCTGGTGGCGGTGAGCTGTTCGACATCGGTCTCCTCGCGCATGTACCGGACCAGTTCGGCCAAGGCCTCGGAGGCCAGTCCCTTGCCCCAGAACCGGGTGCCCAGCCAGTAGCCCACGTTGGCGGTGTGGGTCTCCACGTCGCTGTTGCGGGTGGTCCCGATGCCGCCCGCCAACTCGCCGCCCGCGACCAGGGCGAACTGCCAGACGTTCACCCCGGCCCCGTCCCGGCTCCATTCGACCATGCGTTGCGCGGCTTTTTCGTCATAGGGGTTGGGGAAGCGGAACGAGGTGTTCCAGGAGATGTCGCGGGTGTCCGCCAGGGGTGGGATCAGGGGGATGTCCGCGTTGCGCCACGGCCGCAGGATGCAGCGCTCGGTGCGCAGCTCGGTGTTGGAAAACCGGTCCAAGGGAATCAGTCCTTTTTCTGCATGACCGCGTTGAGCATGTCCCGCTCGCGGATGCGGATGATGCGAACGTCGCCGGGGTCCCTGCCGATGGCCAGCAGCCCCTGGTCGGCCAGGCCGAGGATGTACTGTTCGATCTTTTCCGGGGTGGTCACGAAGGTCTCGGACAGGGTCTTGACGGTCGGGTCGTATTTCAGCTCCAGCTTGCCGCAGGTGGAAAAGAGATCGAGGATGCGGACCACGCCGAGTCCTATGGAGGGGACGCGCATGGCCTTCCGGGTGGTGGTCTTGAGGCGGCTGACCAGCACGGTGATGATGGAGGCGATGACCTTGGGCGATTCGCGCATGAACTCCTCAAGGTCCTCCTTGGTGACCACGATGACCTTGGAGTCCTCCAGGGCGATGGCCGTGGCGGTGCGCACGCCCTCGTCCAGGAACAGGGCCATCTCGCCGAAGATGGAGATGGGCTTGAGGATGGCGAAGACCTTCTTGTGCCCCTCGATGTTGCCGGAAATCTCGATCTTGCCCTCGGTCAGGATGTAGGCCGCGTCGCCCTTGCTGCCCTCGTTGAAGACCACATTGTGCTTGAGCACGTTGCGCATCAGGTAGTTGCCGCGCGATACCTGCTTCATCTGGACTGTCTGCTGGGTGACGATGGTCATGGCGCTCCTCTCCGGGATTTTCTATGGACGTTTCATACCAGATCGGCGGGGCATGACCAAGAGGGAATCTCCGCTCATGCCTTCCGCACCGTATTGCGCCCGGCCTGCTTGGCCTCGTACAGCCCCATGTCCGCCCGCTTGAGCAGGTCGGCCACGGACTCCTCGCCCTCCAGGCTGGCGATGCCGATGGAGGCGGTCACGATCAGCGGGCCCGATTCGGTGGGGATGGGCTGGGCCAGGGCCAGCTGGCGGATGCGTTCGGCCGCTTCCTCCGCCTGTTCCGCCCCGGTCTCCACCAGCAGGGCGGCGAACTCCTCTCCGCCCAGCCGGGCGAAGATGTCGCTCTGGCGCAGGTCCGCACGGCAGCGCAGGGCGAAGACGCGCAGCACCTCGTCCCCGGTGGCGTGGCCGTAGGTGTCGTTGACCTGCTTGAAGTGGTCGAGGTCGAACATGAGCAGGGCCAGAGGATGGCCGAACCGCCGGGCGCGCTCCACCTCGCGCCGGGACATCTGGAAAAAGGCGTGGCGGTTGTAGGCCCCGGTCAGCTGGTCGCGGGTGGCCATGCGCTCCAGCTTGGCCTCCAGGCGGCGCTTCTCGGTCACGTCGTGGACGATGGAGTAATAGAGCTGGCGGTTGCCCAGGGAGATCGGCCCGGTGAAGACCTCCACGTGCCGCCGGGTGCCGTCCTTCTGGGTGTGGAGGTGCTTGAAATACCCCCGGTGCTCCTCGGCGGCCAGTTTGAGCTCCCGGTAAATCTCCTCGTCGGTCATGCAGTCCAGCTGGCGGATGGTCATGGAGGTCAGCTCTTCGGCGGTGTAGCCGTAAAATTGGCAGGCGGCCGGGTTGACGAACTGGATCGAGGAATCCACGGGATCGTGGAGCAGCATGACCGCCTTGTTCTCCTCGAAGAAGGCCCGGTGCAGCTCGTCGCGCTCCTCCAGCGCGTGCCGGGCCTCCACCAGGTCGGTGACGTCCTGGAGGATGCCGTTAAACGATCCGTCCGCGTTCAGCCTGCCCGAAAGTTCGGCCCAGAACTCGGACCCGTCCACGCGCCGGAGCCGGGTGCGGAAGCGGAAGACCTCGCCCTGGCTGGTCAGGATGGCGCGCAGCCGCTCCATGTCTTTTGGGCGCGCGTAGTGGTTGCGGGCGTTGATCCGGCCCGCCCTTTCCATCGAGGAATAGCCCATGAGCTGGGCCACGGTCTGGTTGGCCTCGGTGACGATGCCGTCGGCGTCCACGTGGTAGATGCCCACCAGGGCGTTGTCGAAGAGATGGCGGTAGCGCCGCTCGCTCTCGGCCAGGTCCTCCTCCTTGGCGCCGAGGAGGTCCAGCATGGCGTTGTGGGCGTGGATGACCTCGCCTATCTCGTCGTCGCTCTCCCAGTCCACCCGCGTCCAGGCGCCGGTCCGGCCGGTCTCGTGGATGGCGGTCAGCAGCTTGCGCAGGGGACGGCTTACGGTCCGGTTGAAGGTGAAGCTGGCGATGCTCAGGATGGTCGCGATGACCCCCAGGATCATCATCGTCTGCATCGCGAAGAGGCTGCGGAACTCCTTGTCGGCGAAGGCGTGGGTGTAGTGGACCTTGAGCGTGCCCATCTCCACCCGCCCGCCGTCGGGCAGCCTCCGGTAGATGTCGCGCGTCACGGTGAGCAGCCCGGGAATGCGGTCTTCGGGGGTGATGCCGTAGGAGATGAAGAGCTTCCCCTTCTCGGTGAATATTTCGGCTCCGAGCAGGGCGGAATTGGCCGAGATCGCCCCCAGGGCGCTGACCATCTCCTCGGTCTGGAGATTCCACATCAATCCGTCCACCACCCGGCTTATGGAGGAGGCAAAGGCCTCGACGTCGTTGTCTATGCCGTCCATCATATCCGTGCGGGTGAAGTGGCCGATGGCCAGGAGCAGGATGAGGATGCAGGTGAGCAGGGGGGCCAGCAGCCGGATGAGAAACTTGGCGACCACCGATTTGGTGTCGAGAAGCCTGGCCAGCAAGGGGGTGCCGACGGATCCGTCTTTCGGTTCGGGGCGGCCGCTCACGACGCGCTCCGTGCTGCCCGCCGTGCGCCGGGCTGGAGGGAGGTCCCGCGACCCGGTTCGTTGCGTGCGTCGAAGATGCGATGCATTGTTGCCACCTGAAAGTGCGTTATCCCCGATCTGTCGGCGGCCCGCGCCGCGCCTCGGACTTTTTCCGGCCTTCCGCGCGAAAGGGGAGCGCGGACCATTTTCAGTCTAATTCGATACACGCTTGATGGGGAGCGAATCAATTATTTATGTGGTTCTTTGGGCGGCATCCGCATCCGGCCCGGCGGCGTCCGGGCCGGGCCCGGTTCCGCAAAACCCCGCCCGGCCCCGACAGGGCCGAAAAGGGGCGCGACGGCATAGGCGCTTTTTTTCACTTGTTCTCGGCAAGGCGCCTAGTTTGCCGATTCGCTTGAAAGTTTTTTAAAGTTGCCTATTGATTTTGTTTGTAAAGCGCGCTACGACGTTGTTAATTAATTTTTCCGGGGGTTATAGCACGAACTCGGAAAAAGAATGTTAATCGTGTCACGCTTTTATTATTCGTGACAAGGAGACGGTTTAGGTCCGAGTTCGGGCGTGTGCCCGACGGTTATGCTGAGGATAACGGTGTTCTCAAGTCATAACAGACTCATTTTATTACGGAGGTGTTCTATGAAATTTTCCGTAGGTCATGGCAAGGAAGGAGCCGTGGAACGGCTGGAAAAACGCGGCGTGTCCCGTCGTGATTTCATGAAGTTCTGCGGAACCGTGGCCGCAGTGATGGGCATGGGTCCGGCTTTCGCTCCGAAAGTCGCCGAAGCCCTCACCGATGACAAGAGGCCCGATGTCGTGTGGCTGCACAACGCAGAGTGTACGGGTTGTTCCGAGTCCATCCTGAGGACGGTCGAGCCTTACATCGATGCGCTCATCCTGGACTACATCTCGCTGAACTACCATGAGACCATCATGGCAGCAGCGGGTCATGCCGCAGAGAAGGCTCTGTGGGATACCGTCAACGCCGGCAATTTCGTTGCCGTCATCGAAGGTGGCGTCCCCACTGCTCCGGCCGGTACCGCCAACGAGCCCGGCGCGTACGGCAAGGTCGGCGGCCACACCATGCTCGACACCACCACCAAGGTTGTCAACGCCGCTGCCGCGACCATCACGTACGGCACCTGCGCTTCCTACGGTGGCGTCCAGAAGGCCGCACCGAACCCGACCGCTGCCAAGGGCATCGGCGAACTGTTCCCCGGCAAGGCGATCATCAACGTGCCCGGCTGCCCGCCGAACCCGTTCTCTCTGGTCGGCACCATCGTGCACTTCCTCACCAAGGGCCTCCCCGAGCTCGACGATGTCGGCCGTCCGGTTCCCTTCTACGGCGAGACCGTGCACGACAACTGCCCGAGGCAGAAGCACTTCGACATGGACGAATTCGCTCCTTCCTTCGGTTCCGAAGAAGCTCGCAAGGGCTGGTGTCTGCGTAAGCTCGGTTGTCGTGGTCCCGAGACCTTCAACAACTGCCCCACTGTCAAGTTCAACCAGTACAACTGGCCCGTCCAGGCCGGTCATCCCTGCATCGGCTGCTCGCAGCCCGATTTCTGGGATGGTGCTGATTGGGATGGCGAAACCTACATGTACGCCGACCTCACCAGCCTCTAGCAGGCGGTCGCTACAGGTTTCGTACAACTAACGCAGACAGAATCAGAATTCTCAAGGAGGATACAATATGTCCGGTTGCTCCCCTAAAGCCGCCCCGATGGCGCACGGGAAACACGACGTCGTAGTTGATCCGGTCACCAGGATCGAAGGTCACCTGCGCATTGAGGCTGTGGTCGAAGATGGCAAAATCGTTGACGTCCGCAGCAGCTCCCAGCTGTTCCGCGGTCTGGAGATCATCCTGAAAGGCCGTGATCCCCGCGATGCCCAGCACTTCACCCAGCGCTCCTGCGGCGTCTGCACCTACGTGCACGCGCTCGCTTCCATCCGCTGCGTCGACAATGCCGTCGGCGTGGACAAGGAACTGCCCCACAACGCCACCATCATCCGTAACTTGGTGATGGCCGCGCAGTTCATGCATGACCATATCGTGCACTTCTATCACCTGCACGCTCTGGACTTCGTCGATGTCTCCGCCTGCCTGTCCGCCGATGTCAGCAAGACCGCTGAAATCGCCCAGGCCGTGGCCAAGACCGTCCGCCAGGATCCGAAGATCGTTTCCACCAAGGAAGAGCTTCAGAAGACCAAGGACACCGTCAAGGGCATCGTCGACTCCGGTCGTCTCGGCATCTTCACCAACGCGTACTTCCTCGGCGGCCATCCGGCTTACGTCCTGCCGCCCGAAGTGAACCTGTTGGCCACCAACCACTACCTGAACGCCCTGCACCTGCAGGTCAAAGCCGCCCGCGCCATGGCCGTCTGGGGTGCGAAAAACCCGCACACCCAGTTCACCGTCATGGGCGGCGTGACCTGCTACGAAGGCCTCACCGACAAGTACATCAACGACTTCCTGGGCCTGTACGCCGAAATCAAGGACTTCATCCTTGATTGCTACATCCCGGACCTGATCGCCGTTGCCAGCTACTACAAGGATTGGGCCTCCATCGGCGGCACCACCAACTTCATGAGCTTCGGCGAATACCCCGCCCCGGGCGGCGAAGCCGACCTGAACTCCCGCTACATCAAGCCCGGTGTCATCTTCAACCGTGACATCAAGAACGTTCAGGCCTTCGACCCGACCAAGATCGAAGAGCACGTGAAGCACTCCTGGTACAAGGATGATTCCCCGAAACATCCCTACGCCGGCGTCACCGATCCCATGTACACCTCCCTGGACGACAAGACCAAGTACTCCTGGATGAAGGCTCCCCGCTACGACGGCAAAGCCACCGAGGTCGGCCCCCTGGCCACCTGCCTGGTGAACTACGGCCTGGGCCAGCCCGAGTTCGTGAAGTACGTCAACTTCGTCCTCGGCAAGCTGGAAGTGGGCCCCGAGGCCCTGTTCTCCACCCTGGGCCGCACCGGCGCCCGCGGTATCGAGTGCCTGATCACCTGCCTGAAAACGGAAGAGATGGTCAACGACCTCAAGGAAAACATCGCCAAGGGCGACCTCGACATCTGCAAGGATTGGGACATGCCCGCCGAAGCACAGGGTGTCGGTTTCGTCAACGCTCCTCGCGGCGGCCTGAGCCACTGGATGAGCATCAAGGGCGGCAAGATCGACAACTTCCAGCTGGTCGTTCCGTCCACCTGGAACCTCGGCCCGCGCTGCGACAACAACGTCCCCGGCCCGACCGAAGAGGCGCTGCTCGACAACACCCCGATCGCCGATCCGGAACGCCCGGTCGAGATCCTGCGTACCGTTCACTCCTATGACCCCTGCATCGCCTGCGGCGTGCACGTCATCGACAACAAGACCGGTAACGTCAAGAAGTTCCGCGTCCTGTAATCGCACAGGCGCGAACGCGCAAAAAACTGAGGCCCGGCTTATGCCGGGCCTCTTTTTTTGCGCTTGCGCCTGTGGTGTCGGCTTCGGATAGCGGGCCATCCGCACATTTCCCGAGGGGGGCTTTGATCCTCACGTACCGGGTGTACGCTGCGGTCAAAGCCCCCCTCGGCAAATGCACGGCTGACCCACTCTGCGAAGCCTCGCTGCGTGCGTGCGCGAGGGGGTGGCGGTGGCGGGGAGTCGGGCCGCTGTACCGGGGGAGGGGGTTGCCCGCTGTTGGATGGCGGTGCCATCCAAGGCGCTTGCGGTGGCCGGTAGAGGGCGGTTGTTGGGGGTAGATGTGCCGGTCGCGGGGCCGCTGTCCTATGGCTTTGCCATCCGAGGCGCTTGCGGCGTCGGGTGGGGCGGTAGTTCGGGGTGAACACGCAGGGCGCGGGGCCGCTGTTGGATGGCTGCGCCGTTCAAGGCGTTTGGAGGCTCGGCCCGTGGGGCGTCGCGTTCTTTGCGGCGGAGGGAATGTTTGACCTGGCGGGGGATGGTGGGCTACGGGGGGAGCATGCATGTGATGGAACAAGGCGGGATGATGCGCGGGGCCGTGCGCTATGTGAAGGCCGCGCCGTGGCCGTACATGACCGGGACGGCATCGCTGCTGCTGGCCTTCGGACTCAAGGGGGCCGGGGTCGCCCAGTGGTCGGCGGGCAACGCGGCCCAGGCCGCCGCCCTCGGCTGGTGGGGGCTGTGCTGGCTCGTGGTCGCCTTCTTCGCCATGGCCGACGGCGTGTCCCGGCACCGCGAATACCGGCGCATCCGGTCCATGTTCCTCAAATACGGATTCAGCGAACGCATCCTCAAGCCCCTGGCCCGCTCCCGCTGCCAACGCGACGCCGCCCTGCACGCCGCCCGGGAAACCGGCCACCTCGATCAGGCCCGCGCCTACTTCCGCAGCCTCGGCTACCGCTGGTACCACATCCTCCCCGACCTCGTGGTCAGAAACCCCTTCGCCTTCGCCAGCCCCAGCTTCCTCCGCACCTCCTTCCTGCCCGGCAAGAAACAACGATAACCGACCGGAAGCCTCCGGCGGCCGGG
Source organism: Pseudodesulfovibrio indicus (assembly GCF_001563225.1). Classification (NCBI taxonomy): domain Bacteria; kingdom Pseudomonadati; phylum Thermodesulfobacteriota; class Desulfovibrionia; order Desulfovibrionales; family Desulfovibrionaceae; genus Pseudodesulfovibrio; species Pseudodesulfovibrio indicus. The sequence continues at coordinate 3,374,623 of NZ_CP014206.1, read as the reverse complement.
GCGCTGCCCCGGACCCCGCCAGGGAACCCTTTGGAAAGGGATCCCTGGACCCTCCCAAACTTTTTGGGTGTCTTCGGCAGGTGTGTGCGGACGCGGGGGCTAGTGTCGGGGGATGGAGGCTGGGGGGGAGGAAACCGTTTACCCTTGTCAGTCCCAACCTCGCGCAGCGACCCAAAAAGTTTGGGAGGGAGAGAGGGGATAGGGGGTCCAGGGGGAAAGGGGAGAGGGGGAACCCTTTCCAAAGGGTTCCCCCTCTCCCCTTTCCCCCTGGCCGCCGGAGGCAACAAAGGCCGGGACGCATGGCGTCCCGGCCTTTGTTGATTCATCCAAGCGGGGCGGGTTAGAGCATTTCGTGCTGGTAGTTTTCGCCGCCCAGCAGTTCGACCATGTCGCGCAGGATCTTGAGGGTTTCCTGTGCTTCCTTGGGGTCGAGTTTGCGCAGGGCGAATCCGGCGTGGATGATGATGTAGTCGCCGATGGCGACCTCTTCGTCCATGAGCATGATGGACGCCTGGACGGTGGTATTGCCTTCGCCGACCTTGCAGGTGGCGACGCCGTCGGTGATCTCAAGAATTTCGGCAGGTATCGCGAGGCACATAGATTCTCTCCGTTGCGGGGTTCTCGTCGGTCCTGGGGGAGTAGGTGCCGCCTGCTGCGGTCACTTCCTCGAGGATCAGTTTCTCCATCTCCGGCAGCCGGGCTTCGAGCTCCGGAGACAGGGCGGCGGACATGTCCTTGTAGTTGATCGGCTCGATGCCGTAGAGGATCACGTCGTCCGGCACGTTTCCGATGATGCTGCACTGGGCGAGGGTGTCGAGCAGGTCGGTCTGGTGCATGGAGTTCTTGAAGGCGCACGCCTTGTTGAGGTCCTCGCCCAGGAGGCGGAAGATCTCGCCCGGCGTGCCTTCGTTGAGCACGATGTCCACGATGATCAGGTAGTCGGACTCCATTATCGGCCCCATGAGCTTGAGGCCCAAGGTGCCGCCGTCGAGCACGGTGACGTTGTCGGAGAACACGTATTTCTGCTCAAGTTCCTCGGCCACGCGGACGCCGAATCCCTCGTCGGTGAACAGGATGTTGCCGACGCCCAGTACGAGAATGCGTTTATCTTGTTCAGGCATGGCTTTCATTTAGTAGAGAGTCGCGGTTTTCGCAAGGCATAAAACCGGATTGGGACGTCTATTCGGGCAAAAACGGGGAGGCAGGCTCAGGCCAGGGCGGGGGCGGCACCCTCCAGGTCGCGCACGCAGGCGCGCCTGGCGGAGGGGGCGGACTCCAGGAGCACGAAGGTCGAGTTCCACAAGGGCGTCCGGTCGTGGTCGAGGGGCACTTCGTCTTCCAGGGCCAGGGTTAGGTCGTCGGCGTGGCCGACGTGCAGGGGATTGGCCTGCCAGCCGGCCAGGTGGCCGCGCGGATGGGTATAGGCCAGAATGTAGACGCCCGGAGCGCTGGGCAGCTTTTCGCTTTTGGGGTGGATTCCGAAACGGTATTGCTTGCCGGAGGTCCCCGTGAAAGACCATTCCCTTTGCCTGAACATGACGGACCGTCCCGGTTGGAGTTGCTACTTGATGCCGCCGTCCACGGGGAGGAGGGGGCCGTCCCTCTTCGGTTACGGCATTTTTACGGAATGATCAAAGTGCGCCGGGAGCCGTAAGAAAGGCGGGCCGTGATCGGATGATCGCGGCCCGCCGGGGATGGTTTGCTGTGCGGCCTAGAGGTTGGCGAGCAGGAGTTCGCCGAACTCCTGGCAGCCCACGCGGGTGGAGCCGTTGATCTGGGCGGCCAGGTCCACGGTGACCTTCTTGGCGGCCAGGGTCTTTTCCACGGAGGCGTGGATCAGGGCGGCGGCCTCGTGCCAGCCGATGTGTTCGAGCATCATGGCCCCGGACAGGACCAGGGAGCCGGGGTTGGCCATGTCCTTGCCCGCGATGGTCGGGGCGGTGCCGTGGGTCGGCTCGAAGAAGGCGAGCTTGTCGCCCATGTTCACGCCGGGGGCCAGGCCGAGTCCGCCCACCTGCGCGGCCAGGGCGTCGGAGATGTAGTCGCCGTTCAGGTTGGTGGTGGCGATGACCGAGTACTGTTCCGGGTACATGAGCACGTTCTGGAACATGGCGTCGGCGATGCGGTCCTTGATGATCACGCCGGACCCGTCCTCGCCCTCGCGCACGACCTTGCCCGCGTATTCCTGCTCGGCCAGCTCGTAGCCCCAGGCGCGGAAGCCGCCCTCGGTGGTCTTCATGATGTTGCCCTTGTGGACCAGGGTCACGGACGGCCTGCCCTCGGCTATGGCGAAGTCGATGGCCTTCTTGACCAGCCGCTTGGAGCCCGCCGGGGTGATGGGCTTGATGCCCACGGAGGCCGTGGGGTCGAGGTTCGCGCCCAGCTCGTCCACGAGAAACTCGATTAATTTCTTGGCTTCCGGGGAGCCGGACTGGTATTCAATACCGGCGTAGACGTCCTCGGTGTTCTCGCGGAACACGACCATGTCCACGAGGTCCGGGCGCTTGACCGGGGATTCGATCCCCTTGAAATATTTGATGGGACGGATGCAGGCGTAGAGGTCGAAGACCTGGCGCAGGGTGACGTTCAGGCTGCGGAACCCCTTGCCCACCGGCGTGTTGAGGGGGCCTTTCATGGCCAGGTCGGCCCCGGCCAGGGCTTCCATGGTCGCCTTGGGCAGGTGTTCGCCGGTCTCGGCGAATCCCTTTTCACCGGCCAGCAGTTCCTGCCAGTCGAGCGTATTGGCCCCGTTGTAGGCCATCTCGACGGCCTTGTTCAAAACGGGGCGACCGGCCTTCCAGACTTCGGGGCCGATGCCGTCACCTTCGATGTAGTATACAGTTCTCGTAGCCAATGGATCCTCCTCGGGCATGTGGTCGGGGCTGTGTGTAATGAAGTAGCGGACTATGACGTTTATTCTGCCGGATTGCAAGGGCGCGCCCGGGGCAAAGGCGGCCCGGGACCTGAGGCTGCGGCGGAGCGGCAATAATTTCGAAGAACGGGAGATGCGGTGATAGGCGATCTGGAGATGGTCAAGGCGATGCTAGGCGGCGATCGCCGGGTGGTGGTGCTGACGGGGGCGGGCGTGTCTGCCGAGAGCGGGGTGCCGACCTTTCGGGGCCGCGACGGGCTGTGGCGGACCCACCGGCCCGAGGACCTGGCCCGGCCGGACGCCTTTGCCGCGCACCCGGAGTTGGTCTGGGAGTTCTACAACTGGCGGCGCGAGCTGGTCCGCAAATGCGAGCCGAATCCCGCCCACCTGGCCCTGGCCGCCCTGGAACGCGCCATTCCGAATTTTCTTCTGATCACCCAGAACGTGGACGGGCTGCACGTTCGCGCGGGCAGCCGCAAGATTCTGGAGATGCACGGCTCCCTGTGGCAGGTGCGGTGCACGGTCTGCTCCCACGCGCGCGAGGACCACGGCGACCTGCCGGAGATGCCGGAATGCCCGGTCTGCGGCCACCTGCTCCGGCCCGGCGTGGTCTGGTTCGGGGAGCCTCTGGTTCCCGGCGTCCTCCGGTTGGCCATCGAGGCCGTGGGCAAGGCGGACGTGTTCCTGTCCGTTGGCACGTCGAGCCTGGTCCAGCCCGCCGCGTCCTTCTACCAGCTGGCCAAGGACCACGGCGCGGTGACGGTGGAGATCAACCTGGAGCCGACCCCGTCCACCGGGTTCATGGACTTCGCCCTGCACGGCATGGCCGGGGACATCCTGCCCGAGCTCATCGCCGGTCTTTCCGACTAGGATTCCTTGACTCTTCAACTGGTTCGGGAGTAACCATGTCCCTTATGAACACACCCATCTCATACAATTACTTTTGTGGACGCGGGTGGCGCAACGTCAAGCGGCCCGATTCCTAGGCGCGTGCTGAAGAAACCGTCACCGGTCCTGGTGGCGGGTGCAGCCACGCGCAGTTGGGAAATCGGAGAAAGCCGCTGGATTGAACGCCAGTGGTTTTTTTTGTCAACCAGCCGGGGCCGGGGCGGGAGCCGGGAAGCTCTCCACCGTGCCGGTCCGCAAGCTCAACTGTTCGGAGGAACACCATGTCCGTTAAGAAAATCTTTTTGCCCCAGGACCAGATGCCGACCCAGTGGTACAATCCCATGCCGGATCTGCCCACTCCCCTGGCTCCCCCGCTGAATCCCGCGACCATGGAGCCGCTCACCCCGGACATGCTGTCCCCCATCTTTCCCGATTCCCTGATCGCCCAGGAGATGAGCCAGGAGCGGTTCATCGACATCCCGGAGGAGGTCCTGGAGGTCTACAAGATCTGGCGTCCGTCCCCGCTGGTGCGGGCCGACCGGCTGGAAAAGGCCATCGGCGCGAAGTGCAAGATCTACTACAAGGACGAGTCGGTCTCCCCGGCCGGTTCCCACAAGCCCAACACCTCGGTGCCCCAGGCCTACTACAACAAGATGGAAGGCGTGAAACGGCTGGCCACCGAGACCGGCGCGGGCCAGTGGGGCACGGCCCTGTCCTTCGCCTGCGCCCAGTACGACATGGAGTGCGTGGTCTACATGGTCAAGGTCAGCTACGAACAGAAGCCGTACCGCAAGATGATCATCAACACCTACGGCGGGACCATCCACGCCTCGCCGTCCGACCAGACCCGCACCGGCCGCGAGATGCTGGCCCGCGACCCGGAGTGCAAGGGCTCGCTGGGGCTGGCCATTTCCGAGGCCGTGGAGGACGCGGCCACCCATGACGACACCAAGTACGCCCTGGGCTCGGTGCTCAACCACGTGCTCATCCACCAGACCATCACCGGCCTGGAGGTCCAGAAGCAGCTGGAGATGGTCGGCGAAAAGGCCACCCATCTGGTGGGCTGCGTGGGCGGCGGGTCCAACTTCGGCGGCCTGGTGCTCCCGTTCCTGCCGCAGAAGCTCGCAGGCGACCCTGTCAAGTTCGTGGCCGTGGAGCCCAAGGCGTGCCCGACCCTGACGCGCGGCGAATACCGCTATGATTTCGGCGATATGGCCCGGCTGACCCCGCTGGTCAAGATGCACACGCTGGGCCACGACTTCATGCCCGCGCCCATCCATGCGGGCGGGCTGCGCTATCACGGCGATGCGCCCATCGTCTGCAACATCGTGGCCGAGGGGCTGTGCGACCCGGTGGCCTATTTCCAGACCGAGTGCTTCGAGGCGGCCAAGCTGTTCATGCAGACCGAAGGGTTCCTGCCCGCCCCGGAAACCTCCCACGCCATCAAGGGGGCCATCGAGGTGGCCAAGAACGCCGGTCCCGACGACGTGGTCGTGTTCCTGTACTCCGGCCACGGCATGCTCGACCTGGCCTCCTACGACGCCTTCAACCAGGGGCTTCTGACCAACTTCGAGCTGCCCCAGCGCGACATCGAGGAGGCCCTGAAGGCCTGCCCGGTCATCGACTAGCCCGGTTCACCCGAGCGGCGCTTCCGCCCCCGTCCCGAATGATCGGGGCGGGGGCTTTTCGTGCGCCTTGCAACGGCGGCCCGGTCTTGCTATTCAGTATGTTGAATTCATTGATCTAGGAGACGAACATGATTCATTGGAAAAAGATATGGTGCGCCGTCCTGCTGCTGGCGGCCCTGACCGGGCTGGCCGCGTGCGGCTCCCACGAACCCGCTCCGGCCATGAGCGCAGACGCCTTCCGGCAGGCCCTGGTGGGCAAGACCTGGACCCTGGAGCGGATCGTCAACCGCGAGTTCGACGTGGACCCGCCCATGACCCTCCAGTTCACGGCGGACGACAAGGTGGCCGGTTTCGGCGGCTGCAACAATTTTACCGGCACCTACACCCTGGATGGCCGGGAGATCGCCTTCGGCCCCATGGCCTCCACGCGCAAATCCTGCGGACCGGCCCAGGACGAGCGCGAGTATACCTTCCTGACCTTCCTGGCCAAGGTCCGTTCGGCGGAGATCGAGGAGGACGAGCTTAAGCTGTCCACCGAGGGCATGAACTCCATGACGCTCACCTCCGGCTCTTCCGGGCTGCTCTGGTAGCCTTTTCCCCCTGACGGAATCGCGCCGCCTGCCCGCAAGGGTGGGCGGCTTTTTTTATTGGAGTCTTTCCTTGAGGCGCATGATCCGGTCAAAGGATTTTCTGATGCGCGCTTCGGGGATGGTCCCGTCGTCCACCAGGGAGCGGATGAGGGCGTGGGTCTTGGCGACCACGTCCGGGTCGTAGGCGAGATTGTTGCCGTAGAGCAGGATGTCCGCGCCCGCCTCGATGGCCAGGCGCACGGCCTCGCGCGGGCCGTACTCGTCGGCGATGGCCCCCATGTTCATGTCGTCGGTGATGACCACGCCGTCGAAGCCGAGCTTGTCGCGCAGGAGGCCGGTGACGACCTTTTCGGACAGGGTGGCCGGATGGTCCGGGTCCAGGCGGGCGTTGAAGATGTGGGCGGTCATGATCATCTCCGCCTTGCCCGCTTTGATGAGCTCCCGGTAGGGGACCAGTTCGGCTTCGGTCCAGGTCTCGGTCACGTCGGTCACGCCCTTGTGGGAGTCGGTTCCGGCGGACCCGTGGCCGGGGAAGTGCTTGAGGCAGGAGAGCACCTGGTTGCGCTCAAGTTCTTCCATGAAGATTCCGGCGCAGCGCGTGACCCGCTCCGGGTCGGAGGAGAAGCTGCGCTCCAGCCTGCCGATGGCCGGGGAGTCGGGGTTGACGTCCACGTCCGCCACCGGGGCGAAATCGAGGTTGAACCCCCCGGCGGAAAGGGTGGCCCCCACCGTGAACCCGGCCACCCGGACCTTGAAGTCGCCGTCCGCGCAGATGGCCTTGGCCGACGGGGTCTCGCGAAAGCCGTACTTGTCCTTGAGCCGCTGGACCTTGCCGCCCTCCTGGTCCACGCCGATGAACAGCGGGATCTCGGCAAAGGACTGCAGGGCGCGGTTCAGTTCCTTCACCTGGTCCGGGCTTTCGATGTTCCGTTTGGCCTTGCCGAGGGCCACGTCAAAGTCGAACAGGACCACGCCGCCCAGGTGTCGTTCGCGGATGTCGCGCACGATGGGGCTGTCCGCATCCACCACATAGCCCCGGAATCCGGCCATGAGCATCTGGCCGATCATGGTATCGAGGTTCGCCGCGTGCGCGGGGACGGGCAGGCAGAGGGCGAGGAGGAGCAGGAGGGCGGTCAGTCGCATGGCGGCCTCGTTGGCGGGTTGGGGTTGCGTATTCCCGGGAGCATAGGGTGCGGAGCGGACCGGCGCAAGGGGGAAACTGCTTGCGCCCGGCCGTTTTTGCTCTACAGTGGGGCATGGTCGATCGCACCGGACACCCTGGCTTTTTTCGCCGCGTCCTGCGCCACGCCTGGATGGACATGGTCCCCCTGGTGCGCGGCGAGGACTCCCCGCCCCTGACCCGCAAGGAGGCACAGGACTGGTCCCTGGTCCTGTCCGCGCGCCACGTCCCGCACCGGCTGCGCAGGCCGGACAACGGGCCGGGCTGGTCGGTCCTGGTCCAGGAGTGGTTCGCCCCTCGGGCCGTGGAGGAGATCAACCTCTACTTCGAGGAGAACCGGCCCGTTCCGGGGAGCGTGAGCCTGCCGGACCTGCGCCCCGTGAGCGGGCTGGAGCCGACCCTGTTCGGCCTGGCCGTGCTGGTCCTCTTCTACTGGGCCTATACCCGGACCTATCCCGCCCTGCGCCTCTATCCCGAGCTGTGGGTGGAGCTGGGCAGCGCCGATGCCGGGGCCATCCTGTCCGGCCAGTGGTGGCGGTTGTGCACGGCCCTGACCCTGCACGCGGACGGCCCGCACGTGGCGGGCAACGCGGTCATCGGCGGGGTGTTCATCTGGCTGGCGGCCCGGCGCATCGGGTCCGGCCTGACCTGGTTCCTGACCATCCTGGCCGGGGTGCTCGGCAACCTGTTCAACTCCCTGGCGCTCGGCGTGCACCACGACTCCATCGGCTTTTCCACGGCCACCTTCGGCGCGGCCGGGGTGCTGGCGGCCATCAGCCCGTTCGCCGTGGGCGGCGGGCTGCACGGCCTGGGGTCCGGTTCCCTGGCCGGGCGGGCCGCCCGGTTCGTGCGCACGGCGCTCATTCCCTTCGGCGCGGGGCTGGGGCTGCTGGCCATGCTCGGCGCGGGGGACGGCGAGGGCAACATCGACCTGGGCGCCCATCTCTTCGGGTTCGCGTCCGGCCTGGCCCTGGGCGGGCTGACCGGGTTCCTGGCCACCCGGCTCGGGCTGCCGGGCAAGTCCGCGGACTTTCGGCTCTATGTCGCGGCCCTGTGCCTGCCAGCGGCGGCCTGGGCCTGGGGGTGGCTCGCGTGACGGGGCTTGCGCTGGACGGGCGGCCCCGGTATGGAGGGGAATCCAAACCGTGACAATTCAGGAGTTTTCAGTGTCCGATCCCATTGTGGACATACGGGACGTGACCTACGCGCCCGGCGGCATGACCGTGCTGGAAAAGGTCAACCTGCGCATCGAGCGGGGTGACTACCTGGCCGTGCTCGGCCCCAACGGCGGCGGCAAGTCCACCCTGCTCAAGCTCATGCTCGGCCTGCTCAAGCCGGACGGCGGGACCATCCGCGTGCTCGGCGCGCCTCCGGGCGAGGCGGGCGGGCGCATCGGCTACCTGCCGCAGCACACCCACGTGGCCGGATCGTTTCCGGTCACCGTGCTGGAGGCGGTCTGCATGGGCATGGTCCGGCCCGGGTTCGGGTCCATTTCGGGGCGGGCGCACGCCAGGGTCGACCACGGCAAGGCGAGGCTGGCCCTGGAACGCGTGGATATGCTGCCCCTCGAGGGGCGCGCCCTGTCCCAGCTCTCGGGCGGCCAGAAGCAGCGCGTGTTCATCGCCCGCGCCCTGGTGGACAACCCGGAGCTGCTGCTCCTGGACGAACCCACGGCCAGCGTGGACTCTGCCACCCGCACCGCCCTGTTCACCCTGCTGGGCGAGCTGAACAGGGAGATGACCGTGATCATGGTCAGCCACGACATCTCCTCCCTGGCCTCCGGGGTGAAGTCCGTGGCCTGCGTCAACCGGACCCTCCACTTCCACAAGGCACCGGAGATCACCGATCAAATGTTCACCATGGCCTACGGCGGGTCCGGCGACCAGTGCTGCCCCGTGGAGCTGGTCACCCACGGCCACGTGCCGCACCGGGTGCTCGCGCCGCACGACGGCGAGGGGGAAGGGAAGTAGATGCTCGACGTCCTCGGCTACGATTTCATGCAGAACGCCCTGGCCGCAGGGCTGCTCGCCAGCCTCATCTGCGGGGTCATCGGCTCCCTGGTGGTGGTCAACCGCATCGTCTTCATCTCCGGCGGCATCGCCCACGCCTCCTACGGCGGGGTGGGGCTGGCCTTCCTGCTCGGCCTGCCGGTCCTGCCCGTGACCACCGGGTTCACGGTGTGCATGGCCCTGATCATGGCCCTGGTCACCCTGCGCGCCCGCGAGCGGGTGGACACGGTCATCGGCGTCATCTGGGCGTCGGGCATGGCCATGGGCATCATCCTCCTGGACTTCACGCCGGGCTACAACGTGGACCTGATGAGCTATCTGTTCGGCTCCATCCTGGCCGTGCCGCGCTCGGACCTGTGGCTCATGGCGGGCATGGCCGTGCTGGTGGTCGTCCTGGTCGCGGTCTTCTACCGGGGGTTCCTGGTCATGAGCTTCGACGAGGAGTTCGCCCGCGCGCGCGGCGTGCCGGTGGATTTCCTCTATTGCCTGCTCATCGTCCTGGTCGGGTTGTGCGTGGTCATGATCATCCGCGTGGTCGGCCTGATCCTGGTCATCGCGCTGCTGACCATCCCGCCGTTCATCGCCGAGCGCCGCGCCCGCTCCCTGAAGGTCATGATGACCGTGTCCACGGTCCTCTCGGCCGTCTTCACGGTGGCCGGGCTGCTGCTCTCCTACGCCCTGGACATCACCTCCGGGGCGGCGATCATCGCCGTGGCCGCGGCGGGGTTCTTCGTTTCCCTGCTCTTTCCGCACAAAACCGCCTAGCCGCAAGGGGTTGAATTTTCCATGGAATGGCTTTTGCAAAACAGCTCAAGCGGGTGTACATCTTTTCCTGGCCGAGAGGCGTAAACGGATTTCAAAATGACCATGACGCACAAGGAAGAGCTGAAAAAGAAAGGATACACCCGGTACCGGGGCGCCGTAGACGCCTCGGTGTACGAGTATTTCAACTGCGACCGTTCGTGGAAGGCCGAATGGTACCTCAAGAAGGGGCATTACCGCTGCTGCGGGTGCAAGGAGCGGTGTGAAACCCGCGACCCCGAGGGGTTCCAGCTCTTCCTCGACCTAGGATAAGGCAACCAAGGAAGGACCATGCGACGCATCCTCTTCGCCCTGTGCGCGACCCTCGTCATGACCCTGTCGGCAACGGCCGCCAAGGCCTCCGAGTACACGGACATGGACATCTGCATGGGCAGGCAGCTGCTCGCCCGCGTCCTGTGCAAGGACCCCATGGAGATCAACTTCGTGGCCAAGGTGAAGGACTCCATCTACCTCTTCTCGGTCTTCTACGCGCGCCAGGAGGCCCGGTTCGTGGTCGGCATCTCCTCGGATACCGTCAGAATTCAGGGCAAGGAATTTCTCAAGCTCACCCGGACCATCTCCTATACCTTCGACAAGACGAGCAAGTGCGGAGTGGCCAACTACTCCAACTCGGAGTGCATCAACAGGGAACCGGTGGTCTGCTGCTCGGAGAAGACCGAGGAGGAGAAGATGGACCAGAAGTTCTGGGATCGCCCGATTCCCGACCTGCTGGAGGAGGACCTGCGCAAGGCGCTGGACTCCCTGCCTCCCGAGGACGCGCCGCCGTCCCCCGACCGCAACGACAATCAGGGAGGAGACGGGCAGGACGGGACCGGCCAGGACGGGAACGCCCGGCAGAACGACGTCATGTTCAACTAGCCCCGGCGGGGATGAACGGGAAAAGGCCTTCGCGGAGAGCGGAGGCCTTTTTTTCGGGCTAGATCCGGCGCAGCCGGATGAGCAGGCCGAGCAGGGCCACGGCGGGGTAGAGGGGCCACCAGACCTCGTAGAAGGCGCAGCCCGCAGCCACGGTGCCGAGGAGCAGCAGGTAGACCCAGGCCTCGGCCATGCGCTTCAGGGCGCGCAAGAGGTCCGGGGACAATCCCTGGTGGGCGAACGGCTCAAGCGGTTCCTCCGGGGGCGGCGCGTCCGGCCCAGCCTTCCGGGAGGACTGGAGCTTGTTGCCGCACCGGGCGCAGAACCGGGTGTCGTCGGAGTTCTTGCCTCCGCATTTGGTGCAGGTGATCACGCTGTGGTTATTGCCGCCCACGCCCGGAAGGTCAAGGGGCGGCTGAAAATCCGTCCCGACTTCGTCAGTGATAATCCTTTTGCAAAAAAAGGGGAGATGGCCTAGGGTTACGGCAATATCAAGCGTTATCGAGGACAGTTGAGCGAATGACAGACGCACCATCCAAGGGCGGGACCCGACCGGGCAAGGAAGAACGCCTCGCCGCCTACCAGAAAAAGCTGCGCGCCCTCAAGGAGCGATCTTCCCTGCGTGAGGTCATGGAGCGCGAGATGCTGCTCGAGGTCCTCAAGACCAACAGCCCGGCCATCAACGAGTATCCCATGCTCGACGCGCAGCAGAACAGCGTGGTCGAGCTCCTCTGCGGCCGCACCGGCCACCCCGGCTACGAGTTCATCCATGAGCGGGTGGGCGGCCTGATCAACGAGCTGGCCCATTACGAGAAGGCGGTCAAGACCAAGGACGACGCGCGCCGGGCCGAGCTGGAAGCGTCGCTGCTCAACTCCGAGGCCGTGCTCATCAAGTGCGCCCAGGGCATCGTCTACGCCATGGCGTTGATCACCGACAATTTCGAGGAGTTGGTCCTGCGCTACTTCGGCAAGCAGGCACTGGACCAGTACGGCGCGCTCATCGAGAAGCACCAGCTCGACCAGGCCTTCTGGAACGCCTTCGTGGAGGAGTTCGTGGCCAGCCGGGTGGAGGAAGCACATCGGGAGATCCTGGAGGGCGAGAAGTACGAACTTTCGCGGGAGCGGGCGTTTTTGGTCATCCGCTTCCTGTTCGACGACATCCTGTCCAAGCTCAACCCCACGGACCAGGAGATCAGCAAGACGCGTATCCAGAACGGCTACATCGCCACCCGCGAGCAGCCGGAGATGAAGGAGCGGGCCAAGCTGGTCCAGGCCATGCTGGCCAGGGGGCTGTCCGATCTTCCGCAGTTCGGCGCGCTGACCCCGGGCGAGCTGCTCCAGGCCGCGCGAGTGGCCTGCGTGGACTCCGTCTCCGAGGAATTCGAGACCCAGTACAGGGCTCGGATGGCCGAGGCCAAGTCCACGGACGGGCCGGTCAAGAGCCGGGAGGAGAAGCTCAAGGAGCAGGCGTGGTTCAAATTCGTCCTGGACCAGCTCCTGGGCGCGGGCGTGGGCGCGGCCATCGCCATCGGCGTGACCAGCGAGCATTTCTACAAGGCGCTGGAGTCCTTTGTCCCGGACCAGATCAAGGGCATCCTGCCGCTGAAGAAGGACTTCAGCATGCCCGTGCTGGAGAATATCCTCTTTTTCCTTCTGGAGAATCACACCATCCAGATCCTCAAGGAATGCGGCCGCGAGGAGGGGAGCAAGATCCAGGTGCGCAGCGGTCGTGCCAGGCGCGTCTCGGCCCAGGCCGTGGACGGGCTGAGGGGTATGTCCAAGATCCGCAAGAAGCAGCTCTTCGGCAACGACGTGACCCGCGCCAACACCCTGCTGTTCAAGCCCAAGAACGCCCAGCAGCTGACCGAGACCATGTCCATGCTTTCGCTTGAGCCTGAGTTGCAGCGCGGTCTTGCGGAGCTGTGGAAGAAGGCGGTCTTCCGGGTGGACATCATGGTCCTCGTGAACCTGGAACTGGTCGCCAGGACCACCACCAATACCACGGCCAAGCTGGCCGAGATCCTGAACAAATACGGCGTGACGAAGACGGCCCTGTAGGGGCTGTGGAAAGGCGGCGGTCTGCGGCGCTCAGTGAATTGTGGGCGATTCATGGAGCCGCACAAGGCCTCATGACTTTGTTCTGCTGCAAAAAGAGCAAGGCCGAAGCGTACGGAGAGTTCGCTTCGGCCTTGCTCTTTTTGGGCGCCTTTCCCCGCTGTCCGCGTCCATAAGACTTGCAGAGGATTGAGGCGACCCCCATTGCGGAGTCGCGGTTGGCCGGGGATGCGGGTATCTGAAGGATCAGCGGCGGAAGACGATGGTCTTGTTGCCGTCCACGATGACGCGGTCCTCAAGGTGCCATTTCACGGCCCTGGCCAGGACGTGGCGCTCGATGTCGCCGCCCAGCCGCTTGAGGTCGTCCACGGTGTGGCTGTGGGTGACGCGGATGACGTCCTGCTCGATGATCGGCCCTTCGTCCAGCTTTTCGGTGACGTAGTGGGCCGTGGCCCCGATGAGCTTGACCCCGCGCTCGTGCGCGCGGCGGTAAGGGTCCGCACCCACGAAAGCGGGCAGGAAGGAGTGGTGGATGTTGATGATCCTGCGCTCGTACCGCTTGACGAAGTCCGAGGTCAGAATCTGCATGTAGCGCGCCAGGACGATGAGGTCCGCGTTGCCCTCCATGAGCTCGATCATGGCGTCCTCGGCAGTGACCTTGTCGCGCAGGGTCGGGCCGACCGGCACATGGTGGAAGGGCACGTCGAAATTCTCCACCTCTCGGCGCAGGGTGGGGTGGTTGGAGATGACCATGGACACCTCGGTCTCCAGGTCGCCGCGTTTGGAGCGCCAGAGCAGCTCCATGAGGGCGTGGTCCACCTTGGAACAGAGGATCGCCATCTTCTTGGGAATCCAGACCGGGTTCAGGGACCAGTCCATGACGAAGCCGTTGGTGACCTCTTCGGCGAACTCGCGGCGCAGGTCATCCAGGCCGTCCATGTCCAGGCCGGGCAGGAAGAACTCGTTGCGCATGAAGAACCGGCCGCCTTCGGGGTCGGTGGAGTGCTGGTCGGAGTGGATGATGTTGGCGTTCTTGCGGTGCAGGTATCCGGAGACGGCGGCCACGATGCCCGGCTGGTCCGGGCAGGTGATCAGCAGCCTGACGGTGCTTTCCTTGGATTCGGTCATGGTCTTGTCAGCCTTGGTGCGTTCTGAATGATGTTCGGCCCGGCTCTCCCCGGCCCGTTCGCGCGTTGCGCAGAGTTGTGGCTGTAACGCAAAAGACGATCGAATAAAAGCCTTTTCCCCCGCAGCATCCCGGTAGTACTTGGCAAGCCGGTGATTCGGCATTATATGCAGCTCTGGACGACGCGTCGTCGCCAACTCGCAACAATGGGGAATACATGTCCGAAAACGCTCTGAGAAAAGTGATGGATCACGCCTCTGCCGGACTCGCGGCCCGCAAGGCGTTCTTCGATACCAAGGCGGAACTGGTGGTCGAGATCGGCCGGGCCATGGCCGTGTGCCTGGCCGGGGGCGGCAAGGTCATGTTCTGCGGCAACGGCGGTTCCGCGGCCGACAGCCAGCACCTGGCCGCCGAGTTCACCAACCGGTTCAGGATGGAGCGGCCGCCCCTGCCCGGGCTGGCCCTGACCACCGATACCTCGGCCCTGACCGCCATCGGCAACGACTACAGTTTCGACGAGGTCTTTTCCAAGCAGCTCCTGGCCCTGGGCCGACCCGGCGACATGCTGGTGGGATTTTCCACCTCCGGGACCAGCACCAACGTCATCCGCGCCATGCGCGAGGCCAAGCGCAACAACATCGTCACCGTGGGCATGACCGGACAGAGCGGAGCCGAGATGGCCGGAGTGTCCGACTTCCTGGTTACCGTGCCGTCCGGCGACACCGCGATCATCCAGGAAATCCACATCGCCGCCGGGCACATGTTCTGCCACCTGGTGGATCACTTCCTGTTCGAGGCCGTGTCGGAACTGACCCCGTACCTGCCGGTTTCCAAAGGCTAGCCTCTCCTGTCCGGCCAACGAAAAAGCCCCCGCGAGCGGTCGCGGGGGCTTTTTCGTTCATGAATCCGTTTGCGGACTAAAATTCCTCGCGCTTGATGCGGATGGTCAGCCCCTTTTCGCGCAGCTTCTGGGCCAGGATGTTGGCCCGCTGGATGGAGGGGACCGTGCTCACGACCAGCTGGGCCGTGCCGCGTTCGTCCCAGACCCAGATGTTCTCGGGCAGGACCAGCCCGGCCAGCCGGGTGGCCTGCAACAGCCGCTCCCGGGCTTTCTCCCGCTGGTCGAAGGAGTCTCCGTCGAGTTCGTCGCCGCAGGCCAGCACCCACCAGCCCCGGGGCCGCAGCTTGGGGTTGGGCTCCTCGCCGAAGCTCTTGGCTGTCAGGGCAGCCTGCTTGGCGCGGACCACGGCGGTCATGCGCAGTATGCTTTCTTCCACTTGGCTGATATTATTCGGCATCTTCGATATTCCCTCAAATTCGGCACAACGCGCCTTTGTCTCTTCATTCTTACTCCCGGCTCTGATCGATGGCAAGCGGAAGACCGTGTCGGCGGTCGATCATTCGCCCCTTGCGCGGTCGGGGACGCCGGGGTATCGTGTGCAATATGGTCTACTTGTCCGATCCACCCCGCCGCACCCCGGCCCAGCGGATGCTGCGATACCTCCTGGGTATCGGTGCTGTGGCGCTCATCGTCTGGGGACTGGCGTCGCTGCCCTACGAAATCCTTCGCGCCGAGCGGTCGCGGCTGTTCGGCGAGGAGATCACCTCCGGCCTGGTGCTCAAGGTGCGCACGGACGAGAATCCCGACCATCCCGACGCCAGCCTGGTCATCGAGTACAAGTACGTGGACCCGGACGGCTACGCCCGGCGCGCCGAGGCCCGGATGCCCGACAGCGAGTGGAGCCGATGCCGGCCCGGCGCGGTGATCACCGTGCTGCTGGTCCGGGGACGGCCCGACATGGCCCGCGTCCCGAACGAGGTGGAGCCCGCGTTTCAGGTCTGGCTCAGGGATTTGATGAACTGATCGTTACGACTTGCCGTACTGCTTGGGGAATTTCTCGCCCATGAGGTATTCCATGGCCTCGCGGTCGATGGTCTCCGAGGCGATGAAGAATTCCAGCCCCACGATCATGGGATGGTAGGCGATCCCGTGGCCCAGCTCGTCCGCCGGGCCATACAGGTACCGCTCGGCGGGAACGGCCTCGTTCACGTCCAGCAGCCCGTCGCCCGCCAGGGCCGACGGCAGGACGTGGTCCAGGATGACCCCGCCCGGCAGGGTGGTCCACAGATGATAGGACCCCAGCGCGTCCTCGCCGGACCCGGTCTCGATCATCTTCCGGAAATGCGCCGGAGTGACCGGGAACCGCATCTCGCCGTTCACGGACACGTTGCCCAGGGTCATGATGCCCCCGGGGATGTGAAATTTCTTGGCCAGCATGTGGAACATGCCGAAGTTCACGGACAGGGACTGCACCGCCCGCTGCTTGAACGGGATATGGCCGGTCTCCTCCACCGCGTTCAACACTGCCTGGTCCAGGGGCATGGGCGACTCGTTGACCGTGAAATCCCCCAGGTCCAGCTTCGCGGTCCGCGCCACAGCACTCTTGAATTCCTTGAGATACGACATGGCCGGTCATCTACCACTTCCGCCGTGCGCGGGCAAGGGGCGAGGGAGAAGAAGCCTCCGGCGGCCAGGGGAGAAGGGCCCTTTTGCAAAAGGGCCCTTCCCCCCTGGCCCCCCCATCCTCCAAAACCCTTTGGGTCGCTGCGCGAGGGTATGGGGTGAGCGTTAGTGCGTGCGGTTTGACGGGACGAATGAAGGACGGCGCCTCGCGGCGATAAAAGAGTTCGGGAAAAGGAGGGGATGGGGGCCGGGGAAGAGGAGGCTTCTTCTTCCCCAAAATGCGTAATGCCCGCTGCTTTCGCAGCGGGCATTACATTCCACTATCCTCGGGCCCCATTCCTCAAGGGGGCCTTCAGAACTATTGATCGCACAGGCAGTCGCTGAACACCAATCGGTCGGTGTATTCGGCCTGTTTGCCCTTGTTCCAGCGGGAGACGGGGCGGTAGTAGCCCACGATCCGGGTGTAGACCTCGGCTTCCTCGCCGCAGGTGGGGCATTCGAAGTGTTCGCCAAGGATGTAGCCGTGCTCCTTGCAGATGGAGAAGGTCGGCGTGATCGAGATGTACGGGATCTTGGTCTTGGTGAACGCCTTGAGGATGAAGCTCTTGAGTGACTTCGGGTCCGTGACCGCCTCGCCCAGGAAGGTGTGGAACACGGTTCCGCCGGTGTACAGGGGCTGGAGCTGGTTCTGGTGTTCCAGGGCGTAGAGCACGTCCTCGGAGATGCCCACGGGCAGGGCGGTGGAGTTGGTGTAGTACGGGGTGCCGTTGCCCTGGGTCTTGATGTCGGCGTAGAGCGCCTTGTCGATCTTGGCCAAGCGGTAGCTGGTGCCCTCGGCGGGCGTGGCTTCGAGGTTGTACAGGGAGCCGGTCTCCTCCTGGAAGCGGGAGGTCAGGCGGCGCAGGTGGTTCAGGGTGCGGCGCATGAGGCGCACGCCGCCCTCGGTCTGGATGCCCTTGCCGATGAGGTTCAGGCACGCCTCGTGCCCGCCCAGCAGGCCGATGGTGGAGAAGTGGCCTTTATAGCCGTTCTTCAGGTACCGGCGGGAGTAGGGGAACATGCCCGCGTCGAGGTTGGCGTTGATGACCTTGCGCTTGTATTCCAGGGAGTCCTTGGCCAGCTCGGCGTATTCCTCGACCAGGTCGAGGAAGTCGTCCTCGGATTGGGCCAGGTAGGCGAGCTTGGGCAGGTTCAGGGTGACCACGCCGATGGAGCCGGTCAGGTCGCCAGCGCCGAACAGGCCGCCGGTCTTGTTGCGCAGCTCGCGCAGGTCCATCTGGAGGCGGCAGCACATGGAGCGCACGTCCTCGGGGTTGAGGTCCGAGCTGATGAAGTTCTGGAAGTAGGGCACGCCGTACTTGGCGGTCAGCTTCATGAGCTGCTCGCCGATCTCGGATTCCCAGGGGAAGTCCTCGGTGACGTTGTAGGTCGGGATGGGGAAGGAGAAGATGCGATCGTTGTAGTCGCCCTCGAGCATGACCTCGATGTACGCCCGGTTGATCATGTCCATCTCTTCCTGGAAGTCCCCGTAGGTCAGCTCATCGTCGTACTTGCCGCCGATGATGATGGGCTCGGACGAGATGTGCTTGGGCGCCACCAGGTCGAAGGAGAGGTTGGTGAACGGCGACTGGCCGCCCCAGCGCGAGGTGGTGTTCAGGTTGAACACGAATTTCTGCATGCACTGGCGGACCTGCTCGTAGCTCAGGGCGTCGAAGCGCACGAACGGGGCGAGGTAGGTGTCCACGTTGTTGAACGCCTGCGCTCCGGCCCATTCGTTCTGGAGCGTGCCCAGGAAATTGTTCATCTGGCCGAGCGCGGTGTCGAAGTGCTTGGCCGGACCGGCGGAGGCGCGGTCCTTGAGGTTGAACCCTTCGAGGAGCAGGTCGCGCAGGGACCAGCCCGCGCAGTATCCGGCCAGTCCGAAGGACAGGTCGTGGATATGGAAATAGCCGTGCTCGTGGGCCAGGCGGATCTCCTCCGGGTACTTCTCAAGGGCGTAGCGGGCCTGGACCGTGCCGGAGAGGTGCAGCATGAGACCCTGGAAGGAGTGGGTCATGTTGGCGTTCTCGTTCACGCGCCAGTCGGCCTGGTCGAGATAGGTGTCGATGACGTCCTTGATGTCGAGGTACGCGGCTTTCTGGGAGCGGAGCTGACGGCGCTTCTCGCGGTACAGGATGTACTTCTTGGCGATGTCGTACTGACGCCCTTCCATGAGCACCTGCTCGACCATGTTCTGGACGTGCTCCTGCTCGGGGATGTCCATGCCGTCGAGCTTCTTCTCGACCTTGCGGGCGAGGCGTTTCGAGAGAATGGGGTCTTTGATTCCACTGGCGCTGAGCGCCTTGAAAATGGCCTGGGCGATGCGGTCAGTTGACCACGTTTCCAGCCGGCCGTCTCTCTTCATGATTTGGCTTGGCATGCTCCGGCGTCCTCCTTGGGGGCACATAATTCTGAACGGTCAATTCGTATTCCAGGGGAAGATAGTCCTGTGCGGCGGCGAGGTCCGCCTCGGTCAGGCCGGGGACCCTCGTGATGCGGAAGTAGAACGCCTCGGGCCTGGCCAGCGCCAGCTCGAAGATGCGGGTCAGGTTCGCCCTGGCCGCGATCTCGGACACCCCGTTGCCGGTCAGGGCGGGGTACTTGGCGTAGGGGCCCTTGACGTCCACGGCAAAGGTGTCCACCAGGTTGTACTGGAGGAGGTCCCGCACCACTTCGGGGCGCATGCCGTTGGTGTCCATCTTGATGGGCAGTCCGGATTTCCTGATCTCGTAGAGGAGTTCGCCGACGCCGGGCACGGTGGTGGGCTCGCCGCCGGTGATGGTCACGCCGTCCAGCCAGCCCGCCCGGTCCCGGAGGTAGGACTTGATCCGCTGCGGGTCGATGACCGGCAGGGAGTGCATGTCCCAGGCAAGCTGGTGGTTGTGACAGGTGGGGCAGTGCAGGTTGCACCCGCCCAGAAAGATGATGCAAGAGGTCCTGCCGGGCCAGTCGCACAGGCTCAAATTTTCAAAGCCCCGGACGTAGTCCCAGACCCCTGCGATATCCTTCATCCGTTCTCCTCGACGTTCGGGCGGCAATGAAGCCGTCGCACATGACTACAATTATTCGGTATGTCCTGGGACGCTGGTTGCTGTCACATATCCCGGGGCAGGCGCGGGCCGGTTTTTCAGGATGAAAAAGGCGTGAGCGCGTGATTTCGAGACTATCCCAGGGGTGGGGTTTTGTACAGGGGGGTTATTAAATTTTTTTGAGTAATCGAGCCTGTTTCGACGATTATCTGCATTTATCTGCGATTATCTCATTATTACAAAAGTTTTCCACAGTTGCGCATTTGTTTAAGTACGAATATATTTAACTTTTTTCTAGAGTAAGTTTAGAAAAAAGTTTTTTCGATTTCGGCGGGATTGGTTTTCGACAGAAGGGGGGAGAGTCGGGTCGGGCCGGAGTGGCCGCGACGTGATGAAACGTACTTACCACAAGGGCTGTCACAAGGGAACAAAAAACCTGGGGTATTCCACAACGAAATGAACAATCTAGCCGGGACTTTTTCCCGTCCGGGCCCAAACCCCCGGCCCGCAAGGGACGCCGCCTGTCAACAGGGTTATTGTCCGTTTCGGGTAACGTGCGCGCCTTTGCGGAGGGTGTTTCGGGGCGGTGCTTCTAATCCCGGTCCCGGGCGTCCACCAGGGCGTTGCGCTGGTAGGCGCGGAGGTGGAATTCCGGCAGCGCGGCCAGGAGGTGGTCCATGATGTCGGATTTGATGTCCTCGTGCAGGGCCCAGGCGGTCTCGTTGGTAAAGCAGTATATCTCGAGCGGCAGCCCGTCATCGGCCTGGGGCTGGAGCTGGCGCACGAGCAGGGTCATGTCCTGCCTGATCTTGGGGTGGGAGCGCAGGTATTCCAGGGCGTAGCGCCGGAACAGGCCGATGTTGGTCATGCGGCGGCCGTTGAGCGGGGAGGCCGGGTCCGCGTCCGACCGGGCGTTGGCCTCGTCGATCTCCTTCTGGCGCTGCTCGATGTACGGGGCCAGGTGCTGGACCTTCTTGAGCCGTTCCTTGAGGGCATCGTCCGCGAACCGGATGGACGACTGGTCGATCATGATCGCGCGCTTCACGCGGCGGCCGCCGGATTGGGCCATGCTCTCCCAGTTCTTGAACGGGGTGTCCATGAACTTGTAGGTGGGTATGGCCGTGATGGTCATGTCCCAGTTCTGGATCTTGACCGTGTTCAGGGCGATGTCCACCACGCTGCCGTCCGCGCCCATGGCGGGCATCTCGATCCAGTCCCCGGTGTGCAGCAGGTCGTTGGCGGATATCTGGATGCTGGCCACCAGGGACAGGATGGTGTCGCGGAAGACCAGCATGAGAACCGCGGTCATGGCCCCGATGCCGGAGATGAGGCCCCAGGGCGACTGGCCCAGGAGGACGGCCACCACCGAGATGGCGCCGAGGATGTAGATGAACAGCTTGACCAGCTGGACGTACCCCTTGATGGGGCGGCGGTTGGACACGTCGAAGGTTTGGTAGAGCTGCGACAGGGCGTCCAGGACCTTGGTCAGGATCATGACCACGCTCACGGCGATGTAGGCGTAGATGGCGTTGTCCAGAACCCCCTTGAGCCCGGCGAAGATCTCCAGCCCCCAGAAGAGGACGGGGGCCGGGGCGAGCAGGGCCGCCCGCGAGAACACCCCTGCCTCCATGAGCATGTCGTCGAACCCGCCCCTGGTGTGCCGGGCGAAGGCATGGGCCGCGCGGACCAGCAGCGTCCGGGTCAGGACGTAGGCGAGCAGTCCGGCCAGCAGCAGGACGCCGGTCTTGGCCGCCAGGTCGAGGACCTGGTTGGAGGGGATCAGGGTGACGGGAAGGGTGAGGTCCATGGTTGCTCCTTGGCGTGTGCTTCGAGATTGTCTATCAGATACGGGCGGGCTTGAGAACCGCCGCCAGTGGTGCATCCCCTTGCACCGGTTTGACAACGCCGACGTTGTATCCCATGCTTCCCGAATATCCTTTCAGGGGGAAGAATGGGATACTGGTTCATCATCGTCATGGCGGTCTCCAGCCTGCTGGTCCTGTACCTGGGGTGGCGGCTCATCGAGCCTTTGCCCTTGGGGCGAAAACGCAAGCTGCTGCTCTGGTTTCTGCTCGCGCTGCTCCTGTTCGGCCACCGGCTGACCTGGGTGCTCCACCGGACCAACAAGTACGAACTGACCGCCTGCGACACCATAGACTGGGTCGGGTTCACCTTTCTGGGGTTCATCTCCATCCTGGTGGTCTTCATGCTCGCCCGCGACGTGCCGAGCCTGCTGGGCAAGGTCGGGGCCCTGCTGAAGCGGCCCTTCTCGCACCGCCTGAGCCGACCGCTGTTCGCCGGGCCGGACCGCAACCGGCGGCGGTTCCTGGTCAACCTGTCCAACGGCGTGTTTCTGGCCGCGGCCGTACCCATGGCCGGGTTCGGGGTGTTCAACGCCCGGCGCACGCCCACGGTCCTGTCCAATGAAATCCCGCTTCCCGGCCTGCCCGACGGGCTGGACGGATTCACCATCGCCCAGATCTCCGACACCCACATCGGGCCGACCATCCGGGCCGAGTGGGCGCGCCGGGTGACGGACGCGGTCAATGCGCTCTCGCCCGACCTGATCGTGCACACCGGCGACCTGGTGGACGGGTCCGTGGACGGCCTCAAGACGGACATCCTCCCCCTGGGCGATCTCTCGGCCCCGCACGGCGTCTGGTTCTGCACCGGCAACCACGAGTACTATTCCGGGGTCTTCGAGTGGCTGGAGGAGGCCCGGCGGCTGGGCATGCGCCCGCTCAACAACGAGCACGCGGTCATCGACACCGGCGGGGGGCGCATCCTGCTCGGCGGGGTCACGGACCTGCGCATGGGCCACACCGTTCCCGGCCAGGCGTCCTCGCCGCGAAAGGCCATGGAGGGCGCGCCGGACCACGACGTGTCCGTGCTCCTGGCCCACGAGCCGGACTCGGTGTACGAGGCGGCCGAGGCCGGGTTCGACGTCCAGCTCTCCGGCCACACCCACGGTGGCCAGTATTTCCCGTACAACCTGGTCATCCACCTGTTCCAGACCTTCGTGCGCGGCCCCTACGTCCACCGGGGAACCCAGCTCTACGTGAACATGGGTACCGGCTACTGGGGACCGCCCATGCGCATCGGGACCGTGCCGGAGATCACCCTGCACACCCTGCGCAGGGCATAGCCCGGAGACGGGCCGTGAAAAAGGGCCGGTGCGATCCGCACCGGCCCTTTTTTTGTCGCATGGTCGGCCTGCTACCGCCGCTTGGTGTTGCGGGGCCTGCGGCCGTGCATCAGGAACACGCCCGCGCCGAGGATGAGCAGCGAGAGGATCAGGAAGTGGAGGAACATGGCCTTCTGCACCGCGCCCCAGATGATGTACACCGAGCCCGCGCCCGCCAGGCCCGGGCAGACGTAGCGGCTGAACGAGCCGAGGTCGGTGAAGGTCTTCATGACCCAGAGGTAGAGCGAGATGTAGATGACGTAGAGGAAGGCGATGGGCAGCTCGGAGATGTCCATGAAGTCGCCCCACCAGCCCGCGAAGTTGCCGTACCAGACCATGAGCCACAGGCAGGACAGCACGTAGCCCATCATGGCCGAGTGGGTGGTGCAGTTGTTCACCGGGTTGATGCGCCGGAACAGGTCGGGCCGGGGGCCGAGGTCGCGGGAGGCGATGGAGAACATGCCGCGCGCCGAGCCCATGATCAGCCCGTTCAGGGTGCCCAGGCAGGAGATGATGACGAAGACCGTCAGCAGGGTGCCGCCCAGCCGTCCGAAGATCAGGGAGATGACCCGCACCGGGGCGGCGTCGCCCTCGGCCAGGACCTGGTCGTTGGTCAGCACGCCGGAGATGCCCAGGTAATAGAGCATGTAGATGACCACCACGGCGATGGTCCCGACCACCAGTGCGCGGGGCAGGGTCCGCTTGGCGTCCTTCAGCTCCGCGTTGATGACCGTGGCGATGATCCAGCCCTCGTAGGCGAACGCCGTGGACAGGGTGGCCATGGCCAGGCCGCCCCCGCCGGACACGGTCTTGGCGGCTGTGGCGAAGTTCTCCATGGTCAGCCCGTTGGACAGGCCGGTGACCGTGCCCACGGCGGCCACCAGGATCAGGGGGATGAGCTTGACCGCGGTGGAGGTCACCTGCCAGCGCCCGGCCAGGACCGGGGAGAAGAAGTTGAGCAGGAAGAAGGCGGTCAGGTAGACGAAGGAGATGGGCCAGACCGCGTTGTCGAGGCCGAGCAGCCCCTGGGTGTAGTTGGCCGAGACCCAGGCCAGAACCGCCACCAGGGTGGGGTAGTAGATGAAGGTCATGAACCAGGCCACGTAGTAACCGGCCTTCTGCCCGTAGGCCTGTTCGAAATAGTCCACCACACCGTTGATCCGCTCCACGCGGGTGGCGATGCGCGAGAACACGTAGGCGGTCACGACCATGATCGCGCCGCCGATGAGCCAGGCCAGGAGCGCCGTGGGCAGGGAGCCGCCCGAGGCCTCCAGCACGTTGTCCGCCTTGAAGAAAACGCCCGAGCCGATGACGATGCCCACGACCATGGCGGTCGCGGTCCAGAAGCCGTATTTTTTTTGTAGGTTGTCCATGATGATATGTGTTTCGCCGTAAAATCGGCTGAATTTGAGGTGAAAACCGTATTCCGGGGACCGCAATTCCCTATTTTGCCGCAAAAAAGCATCCTCTGCGGCCCGCGTCCCCTTAACGCCGTCCAACGTCAAAAGTCCAGCCCTTTCCCGTTTTTCATGCATTCACCTTCCGGGCGTATCGAAATTTTTCGGTTGACTACCGGATCAACGTGGGCTAGTCGGGATTGGTCCAACCAATTTGCGAGGGACGGATTATGGAAGCAATGCCGATACAGAGAAAGACCATGTCCGGCGAAGTCGTCAGCCAGATCAAGGAGATGATCGAGCGCGGACGGCTGCGGCCCGGTGACCGGCTGCCCGCCGAGCGCAAGCTCGCCGAGCAGTTCGGCGTGTCCCGGACCACGGTCCGGGAGGGGATCAAGATTTTGTCCGAGTCCGGGCTGCTGGCCAGCCGCCAGGGGGCGGGGACCTTTGTCAGCGAGCGGGACGGCGGGTCCAGGGAAGGTTCCCTGATCGAGGCCGTGCTGGCGGGCAACTACGGCCTGCACGACGTGTTCGAGGTGCGCAAGATGCTGGAGCCGGAGATCGCGGCCCTGGCCGCGCGCAACGGGTCGCCCGACGCCAAGACGCGGCTGGAGGCGATCCTCATGGAGCAGGAGCAGGCCATCCTGACCGGAGGGACCGGGGCCGGATTCGACCACCAGTTCCATCAGGCCCTGGCCGAGGCGTCCGGCAATCCGGTGCTGCGCGAGATGGTCACGGCGCTGCACGAGGGCTTTTCCAGGAGCCGGGCCGAGGGGGTCCAGTCCTCCCAGCGGCAGAAGGCCTCCCTGGCCGCCCACCGGGCCATCGTGGAGGCGGTCAAGCACGGCCACGCCATGCAGGCCGAGCGCGCCATGCGGGAACATCTGGATGAAGTTGAACGAATTATATTCGATAATCAAAGAGGAATACTTTCAAGGAGATAGAGATGAAGGAAATTAAAGACAAAGCGCGTGAGATGATGAAGGGTTTCTGCCGGGTCTGCAAGGTCTGCGACGGTCGCGCCTGTGCGGGCGAAGTGCCGGGCATGGGCGGTCTGGGGACCGGCGCGTCCTTCAAGGCCAATCTGGAGGCCCTGGAGGGCTACCGGCTGAACATGCGGCTGCTCCACGACGCCGCCGAGCCGGACACCTCCGTCTCCCTGCTCGGATACGACCTCTCCATGCCGGTCCTGGCCGCGCCCATCGGCGGCGTGTCCTTCAACATGGGCGGCGGCGTGTCCGAGGAGGACTACGCCGGCGCCGTGGTCACGGGTTGCGCCAAGGCCGGTGTCATCGGCTGCACCGGCGACGGCGTGCCGCCCGTCATCCACGAGTCCGGGTTCTCGGCCATCGCCGAAAACGGCGGTCGGGGCATCCCGTTCATCAAGCCCTGGGAAGGGGCGGAGCTGGACGAGAAGCTGGAGAAGGCGCGCGCCACCGGCTGCACCGTGTTCGGCATGGACGTGGACGCCGCCGGGCTCATCACGCTGCGCCAGATGGGCCGCCCCGTGGCCCCCAAGCCCGCCGCAGAGCTGAAGAAGATCATCGACAAGGTTCACTCCTGGGACGCCAAGTTCATCCTCAAGGGGGTCATGACCCCGGATGAGGCCGAGCTGGCCGCCGAGGTGGGCGCGGACGCCATCGTGGTCTCCAACCACGGCGGGCGCGTGCTCGACCACACCCCCGGCACCGCCGAGGTCCTGCCCGAGGTCGTGGAGCACGCCCACGGCAAGATCGTCATCCTGGTGGACGGCGGCATCCGCACCGGCGCGGACGTGCTCAAGATGCTGGCGCTGGGCGCCAACGGCGTGCTCATCGGCCGCCCGGTGTCCGTGGCCGCCGTGGGCGGGCTGACAGAAGGCGTGGCCAAGTACTTCGAGACCCTCCGGGCGCAGCTCTCCGGGGCCATGGTCCTGACCGGCTGCAAGGACATCGCGTCCATCGACACCAACGTCCTGTTCTAGGAGGACTCTGTGATCACCACGTATCTTCTGTACATCGTCCTCGGCGCAGTGGCCGGGGTCCTGGCCGGTCTTCTGGGCATCGGCGGCGGACTGGTCATCGTGCCCATGCTCAACTTCGCCTTCGAGTGGCAGAACTTCCCCATGGAGCACATCCAGCATGTGGCGCTCGGCACCTCCATGGCGACCATCATCTTCACCTCCCTCTCCAGCATGCGCGCCCACCACAAGCGCGGGGCCATCAACTACACCGCCTTCTGGCGGCTGACCCCGGGCATCATCGTCGGCACCTACCTCGGCTCCTGGGTGGCGTCCCTGCTCTCCACCCTGTTCCTGAAGGTGTTCTTCGGCCTGTTCCTCTATTACGTGGCCACCCAGATGCTGCTGAACATCAAGCCCAAGGGATCCCATGAGCTGCCCGGCAATGCGGGCACCTTCGCGGCGGGCAGCGGTATCGGCATCTTCTCGGCCCTGGTCGGCATCGGCGGCGGCACCCTGACCGTGCCGTTCCTGTCCTGGTGCAACCTGACCATGCACGCGGCCATCGCCACTGCCGCCGCCGTGGGGCTGCCCATCGCCCTGGCCGGAACCGCCGGATACGTCATCAACGGCTGGTCCGTGGCCGGTATCCCCGGCCCGCACATCGGCTACGTGTATATCCCGGCCCTGCTCGGCATCATCGTCACCAGCATGCTGACAGCGCCCTACGGGGCCAAGCTGGCCCACTCCCTGCCGGTGGCGAAGCTCAAGAAGATCTTCGCCATCCTGCTCTATCTGGTCGGCACGCGCATGCTCTGGAACGCCCTTATGTAGGGTGTGCGTCGGCTTCCGATAGCGGGCCGCCTGCGCCGCTTTCGCGGTTACGCCCTGTCCTCGCCGTACTGGGGTACGGCTGCGGTAGGCGCACACCGCGAAATCGACACATTCGACCCACTCTCGAAAGCCTATTTTGGGTAAAATGAAAGGGACCGTCCTGGGACGGTCCCTTTTTTGCGGGCTTGGGGGAGAGGGCTAGAGGCCGTGGTCGCGCTGGTGGGCGTCGAGGACGTTGTCGACCTTGACGACCTTGGACTCGATCTTGCCGGGCTTGATGGTGTAGCGGGTGACCTCCCATTCCAGCTGGTCGATGAACTCCACGTGGCCGTAG
This sequence comes from Pseudodesulfovibrio indicus, assembly GCF_001563225.1. NCBI lineage: Bacteria > Pseudomonadati > Thermodesulfobacteriota > Desulfovibrionia > Desulfovibrionales > Desulfovibrionaceae > Pseudodesulfovibrio > Pseudodesulfovibrio indicus. The sequence continues at coordinate 3,347,378 of NZ_CP014206.1, read as the reverse complement.
CCGTTCTCTGGCAGGAGGTTGCTGACGGCCTCGATGAAGTCGTCGATGAGGATGTAGTGGCCCTCGTGATCCAGGCGCAGGACGTCGCCGTCGTAGTCCACCTGGTCAAAGGGGATCATCCCCTTGAGCTGTTCGTATATCTCCGGCGTGATGCGGTGAAAGTCGCAGTAGATGCGGACGTCTTCCATGTGCGGGCTCCCTTGTTTTCGTGAAGGGATGAAGTAGGCACTCAGCCGCGCCGGGTCAAGCCCAGGCGGTCCATGAGGAAGCGGGATTTCTCCGTCAGGTCCGTCCACAGCAGGTCGCGGTTCCCGCGCGCCAGTCGGGCCAGCTCCTCGTCGGAATACTTGGTGTCGAGCTTGAGCTTGTTGCCCATGACCTGGCCGATCTGTCCTGCGGTCCTGGACTTGGCCAGGGAGGAGTGCTGGACGTGGCGGATGGCCAGTCCCCCGACGTACAGGGCGGGCGTCCCGTTCAGCGAGGCGCGCAGGTCGCGGTCCAGGTCGTCGAATTGCGACGGGGTGTAGCGCAGGTCGAACCCGCCGGTCCGCTCGATGGAGCGCAGGTTGACCAGATGGCAGCAGCCGGACACGGACAGGCAGGGGCGGGAGTAGGTGAACAGCCCCGAGTCCAGGGCTCCGGCGCAGTTGTCGTAGACCAGCACCCGGTTGGGCAGCGCCCCCGGAGCGGTCTCCACGGGCGGGGTGGGAAAGAGGTTGTAGTCCGCGGATTGCAGCCCGTAGGGGGGCCTGGCAGCCGTGATCCGGCAGCCCACGGCCCCGATGTCGTCGCGCCCCTTCACCGGGCCGAGGAGGCGCAGGAGCCAGTCTTCGGGCAGCACGATGTCGTCGTCCAGGAAGGCCGCCCATTTTACGGCCCGAACCTCCGGAAGGGAGAGCAGCCAGTTGCGCGCGCCCGGCGCGCCCACGTTGATCGGCAGGGTCTCCACATGCATCCGGTCCGCGCCGAACCGCTGCACGGCCTCGGCCAGCACCCTCGCGGTGTGGTCCGTGGACCCGTTGTTCAGGGCGAAGACCTTTGCCGCGCCGATGTCGCTCTTGAGCAGCGAATCCAGGGTGTCGGCCAGCAGGTCCGCCTTGTTCCAGGAATAGACCAGAATGGCCGCGTCCCCGGTGTCGGCGCTGTCGGCCAGGGGCGCGGGGCGGAAAATATCGTGCACCTTCAGGGTCAGGTTGACGTGCCAGGGGATGGCCTGCCACAGCCCGGCCAGGGCCGCCTTGGCCTCGCCCCTGCGGCCCATGCGCAGGAGCGCCTCGCCCGCCGCATAGGCCCGCCACAGCCCCCAGACGTTCGGGTCCAGCCCCTCGATGGTTTCCAGCGCCTCGTCCGGCTCCAGGCAGTGAAGGGCGAACTCCGCCTCCATGCGCGTCTTGAGCGGCAGGGTGTCGCCGGTCCAGCGGACCAGGTCCAGGGCGGCCTTGGGAATCTCCGGCCTGCCCAGATGGATGAGGTCTTGCCAGACGCGGCCGAGCCAGCCCGGACCGCGCGCCGGATCGGCCAGAACCGCCGCCAGGAAGCGGAGGATCAGCCCCCGGTCGTCCTGGCGCGCCAGCTCGTACCAGGTGTCCGTGGCCTCGCCCTCCTCGGGGTGCTCCAGCTTCGAGGCCGCGACCATGAGCCGGGCCAGGGCCGTGTCCGCCTTGAGCCCCAGGTTGACGGCCTTGATCCCCCACTGAGGCATGGCGTTGGCCAGCGGGTACGCCTGCATTCCCCACAGGGCCATGCCCATGGCCGCGCTGCGGCAGCCGGGGTTCTCCTCGCTCAGCAGGAACAGGCCGGGCAACAGACCGGCAACGGCTTCGACCGAGCCCATGCCCAGGGGCCAGCCGGAAAAATGGCGCTGGAATTCGGGCAGGACGGGCGCGCAGTCCGGCAGGATATTAGGGAGGGCGAAGCGGTTCATGGCATTACCGGTTAGCAGAAATTACGGGGCCGAGCCAGTCAGCCGTTCAGGGACAGGAGGTCGTCGAGGATAATCCGCGCCGCGCGTCCGGGCGCGCCCGGCTCGCCGACCATGGACCGCAGCCCGCCGAGGCCCGCCTTGACCGCCGCGTAAGCCTTCGGGTCGTCCAGCCACTTGCGGGCGGTCGCGGCCAGGTTCTCCGGGGTGGCTTCCTTGCCGATGAATTCCGGGTACAGCTCTCGGTCCACGATGAGGTTGGGCAGGGAGATGTACTTGACGTTGACCAGCAGCCGCCCGATCAGCTCGGACAGGGGCGAGACCTTATAGGCCACGGCCACCGGGGTGCCGATGAGCGCGGTCTCCAGGGTCACGGTGCCGGACGCGGCCAGGATCAGCTTGCACGACCGGAAGGTCTCGTAGCGCGTGTCCGGCTCGACGAAGGAGACCGGGATTTCGGCGGGCCACAGCGAGCGGAGCAGGGACTCGTCCATGCCCGGCGCGCGGACCAGGACGTACTCCAGGTCCGGGTGGTCCCCGGCCAGCAGCCGGGCCGCCCGGGCAAAGACCGGGAGCAGGGCGGTGACCTCCTTTCTCCGGCTGCCGGGCAGCAGTCCGATGCGGTTTCCGTGCACCGCCATCCGGTCCAGCCGGTCCAGCGGCAGCACGTCCATGAGCGGACTGCCCACGTACTCCACGTCCATGCCGTATTTGGCGTAAAACGCCTTCTCGAACGGCAGGATGCAGATGACCTTGCGGGTGAACTCGCGCAGGAAATTGGCCCGGCCCGAGCGCCAGGCCCAGATCTGCGGGCTGATGTAGTAATAGACCGGGATGCCCAGCTTCTTGGCCATCTTCGCGATGCGGAAATTGAACTCGGGACAGTCCACCAGGATGATGGCGCGCGGCCTGATCTCGGCCAGCTCGCCCTTGATGACCCCGAGCAGCTTGAGGATGCGCGGCAGGCCGCCGAGGATTTCGGTGATCCCCACCAGGGAGATTTCGCGCATGGAGTGCCGGGATTCAAGCCCCTCACCCTCCATGGCCGGGCCGCCCATGCCGGTGAACGTCAAGGCGGGATCGGCCGCCTTGAGCGCCTTCATCAACTCCGCGCCGTGCAGGTCGCCGGAGGCCTCGCCCACGCTGAACCAGATGGGACCGGATGGATTGCCAGTGTGCATGGACAGTTAGTAGCCCATGTGCGGACCGGCGGCAAGACGCACGGCGTGAAATGGGGGCGCGGGGTTGCCATGGCCGGGTTTGCCCTGTACTAAGCAGTCGCAAACACGAACTCCAGAACGAGGGTACATATATGTTGAAAGTCGGCGTTGTCGGCCTGGGCCGCATGGGTGGAATCCATCTGCGCAACTACACCGAGATGCCCGGTGTCGAGGTGGTCGGCGTGGTCGACCCCGTGGAGCAGGCGCGCAAGGCGGCCGAGGAACGGTTCGGCATTCCCGCCTTCGCCACCCTGGACGAACTGCTGGCCCTCAAGCCGGTGGCCGTGTCCGTGTGCGTGCCCACCTTCCTGCACCACGAGGCGGGCATGCGGCTCCTGGAAAACGGGGTGAACATCGTCATCGAGAAACCGCTGGCCTCCACCTCCGCCGAGGGCGAGGCGCTGGTGGCCATGGCCCGCGACAAGGGCGCGGCACTCATGGTCGGCCACGTGGAGCGGTTCAACCCGGCCGTGGAACGGCTCAAGTCCCTGCTCGGCGACGACCTCATCTCCGTGAACATCGAGCGCGTCAGCCCCTACCCGGTGCGCATCCAGGACGTGGGCGTCATCAAGGACCTCGGGTCCCACGACCTCGACCTGCTGCGCTATCTCACGGGCTCCGATTTCGCGGACCTCCACGCCGTGGCATCCGCCACCTTCGGCGAGCACGAGGACTCGGCGGTGATCACCGCCAAGATGGAGAGCGGCGTCCTGGCCCAGATCACCACCAACTGGGTCACCCCCTACCGCGTGCGCAAGATCACCGCGGCCTGCAAGTCCCGGTTCATCGTCGCGGACCTCATCGCCCAGTCCGTGACTGAATATTCGCCCTTCTCCGAAGAGCACAAGAACTACTCCGTGCGCGAATGGCCCGTCATCGCCCGCGAGACCATCAAAGAAGAACTCACCCAGTTCCTCAAGGCCGTCACCGAACATACCCCGACGCCCATCACCGGCGAAGACGGCCTCGAAGTCCTCAAGGCCTTCGACCGCATCTTTGCGGGATTGAAGTAGGCGGCCTCCGGCGGCCAGGGGGGAAGGGGAGAGAGGGGACCCTTTGAGAAAAGGGTCCCCTCTCTCCCCTTCCCCCTGGACCCCCCAACCCCTCTCTCCCCCCGAAACTTTTTGTGTCGCTTCGCGAGGTGCGGGGCGGCTTTTTTTTTTGCGTGGTTCGGAAGGGGCTTCCGAGCGGGAGACAACTTCCCGCTTTCTCGCGGACCTGCCGAAGGCACCCAAAAAGTTTGGAAGGGGATAGGGAAGGGGGTACGGGGGAAGGGAAAGGGGAAACTTTTCTCAAAAGTTTCCCCTTTCCCTTCCCCCGATTCGTCTTTCCTCTTTTCTACTTGCTGGCCACCGCGCCGTCGTCGGGCGGTTCGGGAACGGTGATGTAGTCCACCACGTCGGCCACGCCGGAGGTCTCGGCGGCAATGGCCAGGGCGGCGGTCTTTTGGCCGTAGTCGCGCGCCCGGCCCACCAGGATGGCGTGGGCGCTGACGACTTCCACGCGCAGGTCCGCGCCGTGGAGCCGCCGGGTCTTGCCGAACCGGCCGGTCACCTCCCTGAGCAGCAGGGCGTCGTTGGCCGCGTTGCGCGCGGCGTCGTCCGGCCTTGCCTGGGGGTAGAATTTACAGGTGATGCTCTTCAGCCCCTCCACCGTAGCGGCGGTGCGCACGGCGTAGTCGGCCTGGTTGCGGTCGCTGACCTGGCCGATGAGGTACGCCTTGGCGTCGATGACGTGGGCCGAGAGATGGATGTCGTTCAGCGCCAGCCGTTCGCGCAGCCTGCGTTGCATCTGGGAGTCCGGGATCACGTCCACGGAGCCGCCTTCCACCTTGTCGCGCGGCATGTACTCGTCGGCGAGGCGGGCCGCGTCGTAGCCGGTCATGGCGCCTCCGGCCACCTGGACGGCGGGGTAGAGAGCGCATCCGGCGAGGAGCGCGGAAAGGATGGCGGCCAGGACCGCCCGGCAGGTTTTGTCGGACATCATTGACCCGAAAGTATAGTCGAGTATCTAGACTTTGTCTAATACATTCGCGTGGCTTCCGGAGGTCAACCCTTGATGACCAACAGGTGGGGAAGCCCGGCGATGGACTGGCGGTCGATGACGTGGAAGCCGGGGAGCAGCTTGGAGAGGTCCTTCCAGTGGGGTTCGCGCACGGCCAGGATGACCTTGTCGTGACCGGCCAGTTCCCGGGCCAGGGCCTCGTAGTCGTCGTATTCCGGGTATTCGTGGTCCGCATACCAGGTGTAGATGCCGGAGTAGACCCGGACCGCGTACGGCTCGTATCCCTTGGCGATGTAGTCCTTGAGGATCAGCGCCTGATGTTTGGGGCTCATGGCGTCGTCCAGGGACGGGATGGCCAGCAGCCCGACCGGGTATATCCAGACGGTCAGGGCCAGGGCGGCGGTCAGCAGCCCGGCGCGGAAGTCCTCGCCGCGCATGCGCAGGATGGCCGCGCCGCCGAGGATGAGCACGCCCGCGCAGATGCCCATGCCCCGGATGGGGACCGGCACCGGGATCAGGTCGCCGACGAGCAGCAGGGCCGCGCCCAGGACGATCCACACCCCGCCCGCCAGGGTCCACAGCCGCTTGGCGCGCGCCGGGTCCAGGGTCCGCATCCAGTCCGCGGTCAGGATGGCCAGGGGCGGGAACATGGGCAGCACGTAGATGAACACCTTGCCGCTCAGGCTGGACAGGAACGCGAAGGTGGCCGCGAACATGATCCACAGGAAGGCGCGCGGCCCGGCCTGGCGTCGCCCGCCCCACAGCTCGCCCCAGAAGGACAGGGAGAAGAGGGATTTCACGGGCGCGGCGAACAGGGTCAGGGACCACGGCAGCCACGCGATGGGGAAGGCCACGAAATACCAGTAGAACGGTTCCCGGTGGTGGAAGGTGTGCGTGGCGCGCTCCAGAATCTGGTGGCCGAGCACGGTGTTGATCAGGAAGTCCGGTCCCTCGGCCAGGATGACGCCCACGATCCAGGCGGCGAGCAGGGCGAGCATGGCCAGCAGCCCGAGCAGGGTGCGCCGGGAGAGCATGCGCCTGGCCTCGCCCTTGTAGAGCAGGAACAGGAACACGTTGACCAGCGGGAAGAGGAAGCCGAGCGGTCCCTTGATCAGGGTGGCCAGCCCGGCCAGGAGAAAGCCCCGGACGGGCCAGGTCCCCTGGTTGTCGGCGGTGTAGGCGCGGTAAAGGCAGGCGTGGGCCAGGATGATGCACGCGCCGAAGAGCAGGTCCATGCGCGAGTAATGGAACAGGGCGGCCAGCACGAAGGTGGACAGCAGGATCAGGACCCCGCCCAGCGAGGTGGTCCGGTCGAAGCGCAGCGTCCGGGCCAGGGCGTAGGCCGCGAACAGGAAGAACAGGCCGGAAAGGGCCGCGCCCAGGAAGAAGACCGCGGGCGGGTCAAACGGCGTGAGCTTGTCGAGCAGCCACAGGAACCAGAAATAGACCGGGGGCTTGTCCGGGTAGGGCTGGCCGTTCAGGGCCAGGACCATCCATTTTCCGTTCAGGGCCAGGTTGCGGTAGGCGTCGGCGTAGCGCACCTCGTCCGAGAACCACAGGGCGCGGTTGCCCAGGGTGAACCAGGTCTGGGCCAGGACGGCCACGGTCATGGTCAGCCAGGGGTGGTTTTCGAGGCGGGTCCAGAGGGAACGGAAAACGGGCATGTCAGGATCTCCTGAAAAGGGCGGACCGGGCGATGACGGTGGTGGCGATGCCGGACACGCAGCCGAGCAGCCAGCCGAAAAAGACGTCGGTCGGGTGGTGCCAGCCGAGGTAGATGCGCGAGAATCCCACCCCGGCCAGGAACAGGCCGAGCAGCAGGGACACGGCGTAGCTGCCGACCCGCAGGGCCAGGGGCAGGGTCCAGCCGGTGATCTCGGCGGTGTGGCCCGAGGGCAGGGACTGGTAGGCGGCCTTGGTGCCGATGGGCGAGAACAGCTCGCCCTCGCCGGGGCGCGGCCTGCCGATGATCATCTTGAGCAGGTGCACGGCCAGCCCGGCCACCACGGCCTGGACCGCCAGCAGGATGAGCACGAAGCGCAACCGGTCGCGGTTGCCGGAACGCCAGGCGGTGAAGAGCATGATTGCGTAGACCGCGTAGAAGAGCGGGTTGCTCCAGTCGGTCAACAGCTTCATGCCCAGCTTGAGGGCGGGATGGGCGGCCCGGTGGTCCTTGAAGAACAGGGCCACTTCCCGCTCCGACCCGAAGCCGACCCAGATGGCGATCAGGACGAGCAGCAGGGGGGCGGAAACAAGAGCCCAGTGTTTCAGGGAAAGGGTGCGCATGCGGATGTATTAAGTCATAGTGCCGACCTGAGCAAGTCAGGGGCGGGGCTTACTCGGCGTCGTCCGTGGGGTAGGGCTCGTGGGTGTACTTGGCCCAGACCTCGGGGGAAACGTTCAGCTCCTTGAGAATCTCGGTCATGGCCTTGCCTTCCTGCTTCCAGTACTTGTAGGCGTTGTCCGAACACTCGAAGGGGATGACCAGGGTGCCGTCCTCGGTCAGGAAGGGTTTGTTGTCGTCCATGGCGGGGGACTATTTCACTAAACCGCGCGGAAGACAACCCCCCGGCGCGGATGGGGAATCCGCCCGGCGCGGGGACGGGCTCGGGACGGCGGGGATCAGGCCACGGCCTGCTCGGCGCAGTCCAGGCAGACCTTGCGGTCGATCTCCCGGACCTTCCTGAGCATGCCCTTGGCGATCCGCTTGAATTCCGGCAAATCCTTGGGTTCATAGGCCGACTTGGCCTTGGTCAGCCCGGCCAGGTCCACGATCTCGTTGAACAGGTAGGGCGAGTAGAGCGGGTCCTGCTTCACGAACAGCTCCACGCGGTTCAGGGTCTCGTGGACCGCCTGCTGGTTGGTGCCCAGGTTCTTGAAGAGCTTGGCCAGGTGTTTTTCCGCGTTGCGCATGGAGGTGCTCCACATGGGAGAGCGCGGCTCAAGGCGCAGGGGCGCGGCGTTGTTGCGGCAGCGCGCGAGGTCGGACAGGAACCGTTCCACCGCGCCGGGGGCCGAGGCCAGGATGCCTTCGCGGTAGGCCTGGTCCACCTCCACGTTCTTCGTGCCTTCGATGACCGCGCCGCCGCCGTAGAGGTTGAACACCGGGAAGGACGACTGCTTGAGGTCCTCCTCCAGCTCGCGCTTGGCGGTCATGTACTGGACGGTGGTCAGGATCTCCTCGCCGTCGCGGTTTTTCGTGGTCTGGTGGTAGGAGCGCCGCACTATCTCGGTGGTGTGGTTGTGGTGGCCGCCGGAGTGGGACTTGCCGTTGATCCAGGCGTAGTCCTGGCCCGCCAGGAGCAGGTGGCTCACTCCGCAGTGGCGCAGGAAGCGGGACAGGGTGACCGAGACGTTGCCGCCCGCGTCGATGACCAGGTCGCGGTCCTTGAGCACGTAGGTGCCCATGCCGCCCACGGTCCACAGGGGCAGGGTCGGTCCGGGATAGCGCTTGAGGATCATGGGATCGATCTTGGTGGAGTAGACCAGGGGCACGTCCTGGACGAAATCCGGGTCCAGCCGCTCGAAGACCTTGAGCATGGACTTGTCGTAGTCGATGGCCGCGCAGAGGTGGGGCTTGATGCCGAGCCTCTGGAGCGAGGGGACGGTCTGGAGCGCGCAGGTGTAGAGGACGTGGCCGGTCTTCTCCTTGAGCAGCGGGGCCATGTGCTCCAGGGACGGACCAGCGCCGAGGATGACCGCGCCCACGCCCGCGCCCCTTCCCTCCATGGGTTTCAGGCTGCCGTCGCGCATGGCCTTGGAGAAGTTGTCCAGCTCGTTCCTGACCATGACGTCCTGGCGGTGGCGCAGGGTGGACAGCTCCAGGGAGAAGTTCTCCAGCTTGTTCTTGAGCCAGGTGGTCCACCGGGCGTATTCCGGCCCCAGCTGGCGGCTGGGCAGGTCCCCCTTGAGGTGGATCTGGCCGTACACGAACTGGAGGTCCAGGTTGCGGACCACCTCGGACAGGAACCGCTCGTCCGGGACCAGGAGGTGAAATTTCTTGCGTTCCAGGAACGGCCGGTAGTCGGTCTGGCTGAGGCAGGCCAGGAGCATCTCGGAGCGCGGCTCCAGGAGCATGACCTTGTGGGTGTCCGGGGTGTTGGTCAGCAGGTGGTTGATCCCGTAGCCGAGGTTGGCGCCGACCACGAAGGTGGCCGAGGTCCCGGCCTTTTCCGGGTGCAGCCAGTTGCCGTAGAGCCCCTCGGGCGGCAGGGACTCGAACATGCCCTTGCCGTCGTCCATGCGCCAGTCGTGCAGCCCGAACTCGTTGACGAACAGCCGTCCCATGAGCTTGTCCTCGTTGAACGGGCGGGTGGAGAGCCACTGGAAGATGGGATTTCCGGTGCGGCTCAGGTATTCGATGTTGTCTTTCAGGAACGGAAACGGGTTCATGGCATGCCTCTCGTGCTCAAAAAATGGACGGTCTCAGCCGTGGTTTGCACGTTGCATGCCAGTTGCGCGCCGGGGGAATTTGCCCTAGGGTGCGGGCATCGATCCCAACCCAACCCGCATGATTCCAGGGCGCTACGATGAATAAAGACCTGCTTGAACTGATCGGCAACACGCCGCTGGTGGAAATTCGCCATCTGAATCCCAATCCCGACGTCAGGATTTTGGCCAAGATCGAGTGCCAGAACCCCGGCGGCTCCATCAAGGACCGGGTGGCCGCGGCCATGATCGCGGCGGCGGAGAAATCGGGCGAGCTGACCAGGGACAAGGTCATCATCGAGGCCACCTCCGGCAACACCGGCGTGGGGCTGGCCATGGTCGCGGCCATCAAGGGGTACCGCATCAAGCTGCTCATGCCGGAGACGGCCAGCGAGGAGCGCAAGATGATCATGGCCGCCTACGGCGCGGAGCTGGAGCTGACCCCCGGCCACCTGGCCACGGACGGGGCCATCGAGCAGGCGTACCGCTACGCCCGCGAGGAACCGGACAAGTATGTGCTCATGGACCAGTACAACAATCCGGCCTCGGTCCAGGCGCACTACATGGGCACCGGGCTCGAGATCTGGAACCAGACCGGGGGCGCGGTGACCCACTGCGTCATGACGCTCGGCACCTCGGGTACGGCCATGGGCATCGCGAAAAGGCTGCACGAGATGGGCTCGGTCCACGTGGCCGCCGTGGAGCCCTACGCGGGCCACAGGATTCAGGGCCTCAAGAACATGCTCGAATCCTACCCGCCGGGCATCTACGACAAGAACGCCCTGGACGAGGTCCTGCACGTGGAGGACGAGGTCGCCTTCGAGACCTGCCGCCGGTTGGCGCGCGAAGAGGGCATCTTCGCGGGCATGAGCTCCGGCGCGGCCATGGCCGGGGCGCTGCAACTGGCCGGACGGCTGGACAGCGGCCTGGTGGTGGTCATCTTCCCGGATTCCGGCGAACGCTATCTTTCGACCCACCTCTACCGCCAGCAGGCGGGCAGCGGGGTGACGGTCTTCGACATGGCCTCGAACGCGGACAAGATGCTCAGCGCGGGCGCGGGGCTCGGCGTCTACACCATGGGGCCGAGCCTGGACAACCCGGACGGCCTGGACTCCTGGCGCAGGCTGGTGCTGCTCGACGTCCTGGTCCGCCACCTGGCCTCGCGCGGCGTGGAGGTCTCCGGCGTGGCCGGGCTGTCCGACATGGACGACCGCACCCTGGCCGCGGCCCGCGACCTGGACGGTTCCCGCGAATCCTTTGCCCGGAGCCGCCGCGAAACGATTATGGAGCGCGCGCGGGCCATGGGGCTGGCCGACTCCCTCGAATTTCCCCTGTCCACGGACAGCGACGACACCGCGCTCTCCCTGTGCCGCAAGCTCATGGGCAAGGGGCTGGCCTACGAGAAGCTCCGCTCGGTCTATTTCGACGTGTTCCGCGACAAGCGGTACGGCGAGATCGGCACCGTGGACATGGACAAGGTGTCCGGGGGCCGGACCGTGGACCTGAACGCCTACGTCAAGGACAATCCCCTCGATTTCACGCTGCTGAAGCGGGCCACGCTCCTGGACCTCAAGCGCGGCGAGGTGCTGGAGACCCAGTGGGGCAACGTGCGCCCGAGCTGGTTTTTGCAGCACGCGGCCACGGCCATGGACGCGCAGCCGCGCACGGACGTCATGATCGGCTCGGACAAGCACCGCTTCCCGCACCTGGAGAACCTGCGGGCCATCTGGTCCACGGCCGGGCGCGAGGTCCAGGCGTGGCTGGTCTGCCAGCAGACCTCGGACTGCGAGGGCGAGGATTTGTCCATTGTGGCCGAAAAGCTCGGCGGGTTCCGCGCGGCGCGGCTCTGGCTGCTCTCCGTGGCCGCCCGCAAGCCCCTCTGCGGCTCGGCGGACAACCTGGCCATGTGGGCGCGCAACTGGCGGCGCATCCAGGAGGGCGCGGTGGCCCTGACCCTGGCCCTGGACGAGCGCGGCGAGCGCGTGCCGAGCGACGTGGAGCAGGCGGTCTTCGACCTCAAGGCGGCCTTCAGGACCGCGCTGGACGACTCCCTGGCCCTGCACCGGTTCTGGCCCGCGCTGTTCAGGTTCACCAAGCTGGTCAACGGCTGGGCCGCCGAAGGCACCCTCACCGGCGCGGCGGCCAAGGCGTGCCTGGATGAACTGAAGGCCGTGGACGGAATCCTCGGCATCCTCGACCCCGCCCAGATGCCCGTCCCCCTCTCCGACCTCCCGCCCGAGGTCCAGGGCATGGTCGCCGACCGCCAGAAGGCCCGCGAGGCCAAGGACTTCGCCCAATCCGACGAATTGAGGGATAAGATCGCCGCCGCCGGTTTCAAGGTCGAAGACACCGCCGGAGTCCCGAGGGTGTTCAGGGCGTAGGGATGAGAATTAGATAGGAATTCAATGAGAGGGCCGCCCGGATGGGCGGCCCTCTTCATTTTGTTGATGTTGCTATAAAATTAATTTTTTTCTATAAAAATACAAATAACACAAAGAAGGTCTTTATGAGTACTGGCGCAGAAACGACTATATTAAGTGTAGTGACAGCTATAGGCGCAGTGTCAACTCCAATTATTGTTTTGATTTTATCCGCAGTTGGTTGGAAGTATCGGCAGTCAATTGAAAGGCGGATTAAAATGGATGAAGTGATGAGAGATGACCGAATAAGCGTCTATAATGATATATTAGATCCATTTATAATGCTTCTAATGACAGAGGAAGCTTGGCAGCGTGATAAAAAGAATAAGAATATTGATAAAGATAAACTAGCTGTTGATAGGATGTTGAGTATTGAATATCGGCGCTACTCCTTTAAGCTATCACTTGTTGGTTCTGATGGAGTAGTGCTAGCTTTTAATAATTTAATGCAATATGTTTATAATATGTCAGAAATCGAAAATGCTAAGCCGTATGACTTGATGATACTTTTAGGTTCACTGTTGCTTGAAATAAGGAAGAGTATGGGTAATGATGCTACAGTTATTGACAGTTGGGGAATGTTAGATTGGTTTATTACAGATGCAAGAAAAATAAAAAACGAGTATTTGCAGTCGTAGTTTAGTCTAGTGTAGAATTGCTTGTCTACCGCACCAAATACAGCACCCAAAGCAACGCAGGCATCCCGATGTCCGCGAAGAAGACAGGCCCGGCATTGCCGGGTTTTTTGTTGCCGTGTTCCTTGCGGTCCGTGAGGTGGACCGTGAACGCGCCGCAGAGGAAGACCGTGGCGAAGAGGATGGTGGCCAGCCAGAAGCCGTCGCGCAGGGGGTGTTGCGGAGCAGGAAGCTCAGGACGCCGCACAGGCCCAGCGCCAGGTTGGTGAAGGCGATCTCTTTTTGGAACGGGTTGCCGGGGGGCCAGCCGATGTAGGCCGCCACCTCGTCGGACTTGAAGTAGTGGCCGAGGAAGGCCCAGATAGCGCCCAGGCCCACCTGGACGCCCAGGAGCCAGGCCAGGAGGGCGTCCGCCAGGGGCGCGCCGAAGAACAGGATGTTGATCACGGCCCCGATCAAGGCCGCTGCGGCCAGATAGACGACGTACATGGTGCCCCCTGCGGATGAAGGTTCGCCGATACCGGATGGTCTGTCGGGAACGCTAGCGCGAAAACGGGGAAGCCGTCAAAAGGGGCGGCGGAAAGACGGGGCCGCGGCTAGGGCGGCGACAGGTATTTCTCGCGCAGCGACCGGTACTCCCTGGTCTGCTTGAACCGCTTCAGCTCTTCCGAGAACGCCTGCACGAAGGCGTGGTCCACCCGCGCCCTGCTGAAGGCGATGTACAGGCCGTCGCGCTTGATCTCCATGTCGGGGCGGGGCCGGGGCCTGGGAACCAGGGAGGCGGACAGGTACAGCCCGTTGCCGTACTCGGCCGCCAGCGCGTCCAACCGGCCCTCGGAGAGCTTTCGGAAGTTGATCTCGTCGGTGGGGACCCGATCCACCTCGCAGTTGGCCTCGATGAACCGCCAGAACTCCGGGGTGTAGCTGTAGCCGAGGACCACGCCGACCTTTTTGCCCTTGAGGTCGTCCAGGGTCCGGATAGGGGAAGCGATCCGAGTCCAGATGACCCAGGGGGTCTCCAGCAGCGGTTCGTCAGGATAGTCGAGATAGTTTGCGCGTTCAGGGGTCCGGTTGACCGAGAACAGCCCGTCCGAGTCGCCGAAGCGGACCATATCCATGGCGCGTTTCCAGGGCAGGGTGGAGATGGATGGGGCGGGCTGGCCCAGGCCGGCGTAGACAGCGCGGACCACATCCACGGAAAAACCCGCGTAGCCCGAACCGGTGCGCAGCTGATAGGGCGGCCAGATGTCGCAGACCAGCCGGGCCTTGGACCCGGCATCGGCGACGCCGCAGAGCAGGGCCAGCAGGATGGCCGCGAGGGCGAACCTGGCGACTGCGTGGCGCTGAAACATGGAAACCCTCCGTCATTCTGTTTATCAATGGATATCTTTGTTTGCAATGATTCTTCTCGGGGCGGCGGCGCGGCGGCGCGCAAAAGAAAGGGAGCCGCTCCCTTTGGAACGGCTCCCGAGTCATCCTGCCGCAGGGCGGCGATCATTCGAACAGGTACAGGTATTCGCCGTACCCTTCCGCCTGCATGTCGGCCTTGGGTACGAACCGCAGGGCGGCCGAGTTCATGCAGTAGCGCAGCCCGGTGGGCGCGGGGCCGTCGTCAAAGACGTGGCCCAGGTGGGAGTCCGCCTCGCGGCTGCGCACCTCGGTGCGGACCGAGAAGAGGGAGCGGTCCTCCTTCTCCACGATGTTCCCCGGCACCAGGGGCTTGGTGAAGCTCGGCCAGCCGGTGCCGGACTCGTACTTGTCCGTGCTGGAGAAGAGCACTTCGCCGCTGACCACGTCCACGTAGATGCCCTCCGCGTGATTGTCCCAATACTCGTTGTTGAAGGGCGGTTCCGTGCCTTCGTGCTGGGTCACCTTGTACTGGAGGGGCGTGAGCTGCCGCTTCAGCGTTTCGTCGTCCGGCTTGACGAAGCCGTTGCCGGCGGGCGCGGTCGCGGCCGGGCCGTGCTGCGCCGCCTCGACCACGTCGTCCGCCTCCGCGCCCCAAAGGTCGTCCACGAACCGGTCGCGGCCGGAGAAGTAGCGGTAGGTCTTGTAGCGCACCGGATTGTGCTTGTAGTAGTCCTGGTGGTAGCCCTCGGCGGGATAGAAGGTGGTGAAGGCGAGGATCGGCGTGACTACCGGCTTGTCGAAGCGGCCGGATTCGTCCAGCGCCTTCTTGGACGCCTGCGCCGTCGCCCGCTGCTCTTCGGAGTGATAGAAGATGGCCGAGGTGTACTGGAACCCCCGGTCGCCGAAGGAGCCGCCCTCGTCCGTGGGATCGAAGTGCCGCCAGTAGTGGTCAAGGACCTGGGCGTAACTGATCCGCGACGGGTCGAAGGTCACCTGGACCGACTCGCGGTGGCCCGTGGTTCCGCTCGAGACCATCTCGTAGCTCGGGTCCACTTCGGCCCCGCCCGCATAGCCCGACACGACCTTGATCACACCGGGCAGCTTTTCCATGTCCGATTCCACGCACCAGAAGCAGCCGCCCGCGAGGGTGGCCGTCTCGTACGTGGTATTGTTTGCGCTTTCCGCCATTGCCCGTTCCTTTGGCGAGGTGAACAACGTCAGCGCAAGGACCAGCGAAATCACCAATAACCCGCTCAGGGTCAGGATTGCCGGCTTGCCGTACATGTGGATCACCTCCGTTTGAAAATGAGAGTGGTTATTACATAGAAGTATGCATGGGGTGCGGGGTTGTCAATGGAGCGGGGCGTCGCCGGTGCAGGGATCGATTACGGAAAATCGTTATTTTTACCAAAAAAGGGTGGATTTTTGGCCCGTTTTGTTGCAAGTGGCATTGCTTCGCGAGGGCGGGCCGTGCATAGTACGCATGTCCAGCCGTCCGGCCGCGACCGAATTTCGCATTGAATCACACCAAGGAGAGACCATGCCCTACCAGAACCACACTCTTTTCAGCGGCGGCGCTCAGGGTGCCGAGAACCAGTTCGGCAAACTCGCCGAGTACCACGGCCTGTCCGAGGTCAACTACACCTTCGAGGGCCACAGGATCGAGCGCACCCGCGGCGTCCGCGTCCTGACCGACGAGGAGCTGACCCAGAAGGACGTCAGCCTGACCTACGTCTCCAGGCTGCTCAATCGCAAGTTTACCAACGCGGAAAAGATGCGCAAGGTCCTGCAGACCATCATGTGGCAGGTGGAATCCAGCCAGCAGATCTTCGTGGTCGGCTCCATCCTGGAGGACGGCACCGTCAAGGGCGGCACCGGCTGGGGCGCCGAGTTCGCCAAGATCTGCAACAAGGAGCTGTACGTCTTCGACCAGACCAAGTCCGCCTGGTCCAAGTGGGAACACGGCGCCTGGGTCGCGGTCGAGGCTCCGGCCATCACCGCCGCGCACTTCACCGGCACCGGCACCCGCTTCCTGGAGGAAAACGGCAAGAAGGCTCTCGAAGAGCTGTTCTCCCGTTCCTTCAAGTAGATCCAAACGCCAATAGCTGCGTTGCTGCGAAAAGCCCGAACCATCGCGTGGGTCACCACGCGTCGGCCTCGGGCTTTTCTTGCGCCTTGCCCTTGGCGTTTTTGAACGGCTTTGGGAAAATGAATTGAAAAAGGCGGCCCGGAAAATCCGGGCCGCTTTTTTTATTGTTTTGGTCGCGTCGAAGCTAGACTTCGAGCTTCTTTTTCGTCTTCTTCTTGGTCTGGGAGTACTTCTTCACGTCGATGTTGTACTTCTTCACCTTGTAGTTGACGATCCGGTAGGACACGCGCAGGTCGCGGGCGGACTGCAGCATGTTGCCGCCGGTCTTCTTGAGCGAGTCGATGAGCAGCTCCTGCTCGAACTTGGCCACGGCCTCGCCGAAGGAGAGGTTGGTGCCGGTGGCCGAGCTCTCCGCCGACTGCAGGGTCGGCGGCAGGTGGTAGGTGCGGATGACCTGCTCCTCGCAGAGCAGCACCGCGCGCTCCATGCAGTTCTTCAGCTCGCGCACGTTTCCGGGCCAGTGGTACATCACCAGCAGCTCGATGGCGGGCGTGGAGATGCGTTTGACTTCCTTGCCGTATTCGTCGGCGAAATCGGCCAGGAAGTGTTCGGCCAGGGGCAGGATGTCCTCCCGGCGCTCCTTCAGGGGCGGGATGAAGATGGGGAACACGTTGATGCGGTAGTACAGGTCCTCGCGGAACAGGCCCTTTTCCAGCAGCTCTTCCAACGGCTGGTGGGTGGCGCAGATGAGGCGCACGTCCACGGTGATGGTCTGTTCGGAGCCGACGCGCTGGATCTCCTTCTCCTGGATGGCCCGCAGCACCTTGGCCTGGGCGTCCATGGAGAGTTCGCCGATCTCGTCCAGGAACAGGGTGCCCTGGTCCGCCACCTCGAACAGGCCGCGCTTGGTCTGGAACGCGCCGGTGAACGCGCCCTTCTGGTGGCCGAACAGCTCGGACTCGATCAGCTCGCTCGGCAGGGCCGCGCAGTTCAGCTTGATGAGCGGCTTGTCCGCGCGCGGGCTGGACTGGTGGATGGCCTCGGCCAGCAGCTCCTTGCCGGTGCCGGACTCGCCGCGCAAGAGCGCCGTGGCCCGGCTGGGGGCCACCTGGCTCGACTGGCGCAGGACCAGGCGCATGGCCTTGCTGGCGGCCACGAAGTCCTTGGGCGGAACCGCTTCCGCGCCCCCGGCCATGAGGCCCTGGGAGAGCAGGTGGTTCTGGGTGGCCATCTCCTCCTGGAGCTGGGCCACGTGCCCGGCGATGATGCCCGCCACCACTTCGAGGAAGTCGCGGTGGGCGGCCATGTCGTCGGCGGGGATGAGCGGCACGTCAACGGACAGCGCGCCGATGACCTCGGTCTCGTCGGACCGCAGGTTGAGCACCGGGACGCAGATGAAGCCGAGTTTCCTGAGCTCCTCCTCGCTGCGCCCGAACGCCTTGTTCAGGAACTCCGGGTCGTCGGACATGCGCGGCACGCTGATGGACTGGCCGGAGTCGAAGACCCGCCCGATGATGCCCCGGCCCGGCGAGTAGGTGACGTCGTCGGACTGTGCGGGGCTGTAGGTCAGGGAGAGCTTCAGATTCTCGGTCTTGGGGTCCATGATGACCATGAACGCCCGGACATATTCCATGTCCAGGGCCAGGGTCTTCAGGAGCGCGTTCAAGGACTCCTCGAGCGTTGTCTCGCGCTTCAAGGTCTCCTGAATGGTCTTCAGCGTATGCAGATAGCTGAGATCGGAGTGGTCCTGGGTATTGGTTGCCATGTGGTTGTCTCTAGGAGTTCAAGGCCTTGACGCCGAGCTCCAGGGCTTTGAGGTTGACGGCCTGGATCTTGGCCGGGAGGGTCGCCTTGATGGTGGCCTCCAGGGCCTCCGGTCCGAAGGGCAGCTCGCCCGCCGCGCAGAGCGCGCCGAGCATGGCCACGTTGCCGGACTGCACCGCACCGGCCTCCAGGCCGATGGACTGGTTGGCCATGTAGTAGGCCTTGGAGGTGCAGGCGGAGACGGCCTTCTTGATGTCGTCGATGGTCGGGCAATCCATCTTGCCCATGGCCACGGACAGGGGCGGCAGATACTCGGTGGAGGAAACCACCAGGCCGCCCTGCTTCAGGTAGGGCAGAGCGCGCATGGTCTCCATGGGCTCGAATCCGAGCAGGATGTCGGCCTCGCCGAGTCCGATCTTCGGAGACTTGCAGCCGATGAGCACCGTGGACTCGACCACGCCGCCGCGCTGGGCCATGCCGTGGATCTCGCCGGAGGTCACGGGGAGCCCCTGGCTGAGCACGGTCTTGGCGAGCAGGGTGGTGGCGGTCAGGGTGCCCTGGCCGCCGACGCCGGTCATGAATATGCGGATCTTCTTGGTATCAGCCATGGCTAGCTGCCTCTCTTCTTGGCTTTGATGTGGCCGCAGACCTGCAGGCAGAGCATGCAGCCGTTGCACAGGATCGGGTTGACCGCAGCCTTGCCGCCTTCCTTGTACATGGCCGGGCAGGCCAGCTTGTCCAGGCACTCGAAACGGCCGGTGCAGGACTCGGCCACGTAGGCCACCTGCGGGGCGACCTTCTTGTAGACGCGGCGGGTGTAGAGCGGGCAGGGCTCCTTGGCGATGAGCACGCGCACGCCGGAGAGCTCCTTGAGCTCCTCCAGGGCCGCGAGGGTCTTCTTCTGGTTGAACGGGTTGACCGTGCGGATTTCGGTGACGCCCAGGCCGCGCACGGCGGACTCGATGTCCAGCGGGTGGTCGTTGTCGCCGATGACCGTGCGGTCCACGCCGGGGTTCGGCTGGTGGCCGGTCATGGCCGTGGTCCGGTTGTCCAGGATGACGATCAGCACGTCGTGGGTGTTGAAGACCGCGTTGGCCACGCCGGTCAGGCCGGAGTGGAAGAAGGTGGAGTCGCCGATGAAGGCGACCACGGTCTGGCCGGACGCCTTGGCCAGTCCGCCGCCCGCCGAGATGGAGGAACCCATGCACAGCAGGAAGTCGGCGGTCTGCAACGGGGGCAGCAGGCCGAGGGTGTAGCAGCCGATGTCCGAGGAGTAGACGGCGTCGTCGCCGAAGACCTTGCGCGCGGCGTAGTAGGTGCCGCGATGCGGGCAGCCGGCGCAGAGGTTCGGCGGACGGCCCGGCAGCTCGGGCAGGGAACATTCGCAGGTCGGGACCGGGGCCTCGCCCAGCTCGGCGCGGATGGCGTTCTCCACCAGGGTGACGGTGAACTCGCCGTTGCGCGGGAGCACGTCCTTGCCCTTGATCTCAACGGAGAGCTTGTTCTTCTGGGCCAGGACGCGGAGGTCGTTTTCCACCACCGGCTCCAGTTCCTCGACCACCAGGACCGTCTTCACGGACTTGAGGAAGTCGAGACACTTGTTCTCGGGCAGGGGATAGGAGAAGCCCAACTCCAGGATGGCGACCTTGTCGGCCAGCCCGGCGTTGTCCAGGGCATCGGCCACGTAGGCGCGGGAGATGCCGGAGCAGACGATGCCCAGATCGCCGGAGCCGGTGACCGTGTTGTACGGGGAGTTCTCGGCCTCCTCGCGCAGTGCCTCGATGCGCTCCAGCAGCCGGACGTGCATGGGCCGGGAAAAGGCCGGAATGGGCACGTACAGCGACGGGTTGCGCTTGAACCCTTCGGCCTTGCCGGGGTCCGGAACCGGGCCGAACTCCACCGGGCCGCGCAGATGGTTCACGCGGGTGGTGGTGCGCAGCAAGAGCGGCGCGCCGTGTTTCTTGGAAAGCTTCAGGCCGTCGCGGGTCATGTCCTTGGCTTCCTGGGCCGTGGCGGGCTCCAGCACCGGCATGCCCGCGATGCGGGCGTAAATGCGGTTGTCCTGCTCGTTCTGGCTGGAATGGCAGCCGGGGTCGTCGGCGGACAGCAGCACCAGGCCGCCGGGCGCGCCGACGTAGCACAGGGTCATCAGCGGGTCGGCGGCCACGTTCACGCCCACGTGTTTCATGGTGCACAGGGAGAGCGCGCCGCCCAGGGTCGCGCCACCGGCCACCTCAAGGGCGACCTTCTCGTTGACCGAGTATTCGAAGTAGTACCTGCCTTCGGGCGAGAGGCGGTAGAACGTGTCGGGCACTTCACTGGACGGGGTGCCGGGATAACAGGAAACGACCTGGATACCGGCTTCCACGGCGCCGCGAACGATGGCCTCGTTGCCGAGGAGCAGATGGGTGTCGCCGGGAGTGTCACCCAAGAGCGGATTAGCCATTTTTCTCTCCTGCGGCCGTCCCTGACCGGAACGGCCCATTATTGATGATGCGTTACTTGGATTCCAGCTGGGAAATCTTGTATTCGATGAACGGCGTGTCGCCGACCTTTTCCTCTTCCAGCTTCTTGTAGGCGGCCAGGGCCTGGGCGGTGTCGCCCGCGGCCTCGGCGGTCAGGGCCAGCTGGCGGTAGACCGGCACGGTGTAGGCGGCGGAGGCCAGGCCGACCAGCTCGTTCATTTCCTTGAGCGCGTCGGCGGCGTTGCCGGAAAGGAGCATGGCCTTGGCATTGCCGAGACGGGCCACGAACTGCATCTCGCCTTCGGTGAGGCCGACCAGGGCCTCCCAGTAACCGGCGGCCTTGGCGTAGTCGCCGAGCGTCATGGCGGTCTGGGCGGCCTCCAGGACCACGGCGGGCTTGACCGAGGACGGGGCCGTGCCGATCAAGCCGTCCAGCTTGGTCAGGGTCTCCGCGCCGGTGGTGGTCATCAGGATGTCGCCGAGTTCGGCCTGGGCGGACGCCTTGGCCTTTGCGCCGTATGCCTGAAAGCCCGCGTAGGCGGCGGCCACGACCAGGATGGCGGCCACGCCGAGGACGAGCTGCTTGCGGTAGGTGAACGCCGCTTCGAGGATGGGGTGCAGAGCTTGGGGCGTACGGGCCTCGATATCGGCCAGCGCCTCGGGTTGAGCGGGATTGGTTGCAGCCATTGGTTTTTCGTGCCTCCGTGGAAGGTGATTTTCGAGGTTTGACGGCCGGGAAGCAAGGCCCGGCAACGCAGAGGCGTTGATAAGCAAAATTGTAAAAAAGGTCAAAGCCTATTTTGGGAAAAGCGCGGAAAATCGCCAAAAACAGCGCTTGTAATCAAGCTCTTGTCGGGGCAAATAACAAAATGCGTAAATCGATCGAAATTCGGCGATCCAAAGTGTATGCGGGGGCCTGACGCGGGAATTGACTTTATCCCCCGGCGGAGGTTAGCAAATTGATCCTGGCGGAACTGAATTTCATTCGGCTTTCGCGGACGATATCTCAAGGAGCGGAAAATGGACATACGCGAACAGATGGTGGAGATGGGCAAGCGCGCCAAGGCGGCGGCCCGCAAGCTCTCGGCAGCCTCGGGCAAGGCCAAGGCGGACGCCCTGCTGATCCTGGCCGGGCTGCTGGAATCCGAGTCGGCGGCCATTGCCGAAGCCAACAAGCTGGACCTGGACGCGGCCGCCGAGCGCGGCCTGGACAAGGCGCGGGTGCAGCGGCTGACCATCAGCGAAAAGGTACTGGGTTCCATGATCCAGGGTTGCCGCGAGGTGGCGGCCATGGCCGACCCCGTGGGCGAGATCGAGTCCATGGTCAAGCGCCCCAACGGGATGCTCGTGGGCCGCATGCGCGTGCCCCTCGGCGTGGTGGCCATGATCTACGAATCCAGGCCCAACGCCACGGTGGACGCGGGCATCCTCTGCCTCAAGGCGGGCAACGCGGTCATCCTGCGCGGCGGCAGCGAGGCGTTCCACTCCAACACCTGCCTGGCCGGGCTGATGCACCGCGCCCTGGAAGAGGCCGGGCTGCCCCGCGACGCGGTCCAGGTGCCGCCCACCACGGATCGCGAGGCCGTGGCCGAGATGCTCAAGCTCGAAGAATACATCGACGTGGTCATCCCGCGCGGCGGCGAGGGGCTGATCCGCGCAGTGACCAGCCAGGCGACCATGCCCGTGCTCAAGCACTACAAGGGCGTCTGCCACATCTATGCCGATCTTTCCTGCGACCTGGACAAGGCCGTTCCCATCGTGGAGAACGCCAAGATGCAGTACCCCAGCGGCTGCAACGCCCTGGAATGCCTGCTGGTCCACCGCGACGTGGCGGGCGAGTTGCTGCCCCGGGTGGCCGAGGCCATCGGCCCCAAGGGCGTGAAGTTCAAGGCCTGCCCCCAGTCCCTGCCCCTGCTCGGGGAATACGCCGAACCCGCGTCCGACGAGGACTGGGGCTTCGAGTTCCTGGACCTGATCCTGGCGGTCAAGGTGGTGGACGGGCTGGACGAGGCCATGGACCACATCGCCCGGTACGGCTCCAACCACACCGAGTCCATCCTCAGCGAGGACTACCAGAACTGCATGCGCTTCATCCGCGAGGTGGACGCCTCCCTGGTGGTCGCCAACGCCACCACCCGGTTCAACGACGGCGGCCAGCTCGGCCTGGGCGCGGAGATCGGCATCTCCACGTCCAAGCTCCACGCCTACGGTCCCATGGGCATCAAGGAACTGACGAGCGCGAAATTCGTCCTCCTGGGCGAAGGCCAGGTCAGGGAGTAGCGGCGGCTTCCGATAGCGGCCCATCCGCACATTTTTCCCCGAGGGGTTTGATCCTCACGTAGGCCCACTACGCTGCGGTCAAACCCCTCGGGGAGAAAATGCACGGCTGAACCACTCTCGAAAGCCTCAATGCGTGCGGGTGCGGGAGTTGAAAATAGGAACGCAACCGTCCTCCGGGACGGTTTTTTTGCGCCTGTTGCCCGCCACCGCACGAACCCGAGCGAAGCGAGCGACAAAAAGTTCTGGAAGGGGGATCCAGGGGGGAAACCTCTCTCAAGAGGTTTCCCCCCTGGCCGCCGGAGGCATTCATCTTCCTTCCCCGGCCGCCTTGCGCGGGCGGGGGGGAAGGGGTATGCTGCCCCGAACAAAGGAGATCGGGCGTGAAGACAGGGATATTGGGCGGCAGTTTCAATCCGGTGCATACCGGGCACGTGCGCATGGCCATCGAGGTGCTGGAGCGGCTCGGGCTGGACCGGGTCGAGCTGGTCCCGGCGGCGGAGCCGCCGCACAAGCCGGGCGAGGGCATGCTGCCGTTCGAGCTGCGGCTGGAGCTGGTCCGGCGGGCCATCGAGGGCATTCCGGGACTGGGCGCGAATCCGCTGGAAGCGGAGCGGCCCGGCCCTTCATTCACCTGCGACACCCTGACCTGCTACCGCACGGAACAGCCCGATACGGAGATGTATTTCATCCTGGGCGCGTCCACGTTTCTGGAGCTGCACAAGTGGCGGCGGGGGCTGGAGATTCCCGAGCTCGCCTCGCTGGTGGTGGTCAACCGCTGGGAGGCCGCCGAGGCCGTGGCCGGGTTCGTGGAGTCGAGTTGGCCCGAGGCCGTTGAAGAGGAACAGGGGGAGTGGCGGCTGCCGGGCGGCAACACCATCCGGCTGGTGGACATCCCCAGGCTGGACATCAAGGGCGGGCAAATCCGCCGCCGTTGGCTGGACCGGCGCAACCTGCGGCTGCTGGTCCCGGACGGCGTGGTTGAGCTGCTGGAGGAGCGCGCCGAAACGATCGAGCGGTACTGGGGCGCGCGCGGATCCGCGTAGCCTGTCGGCACGGGCATTGGCCCCGGTTTTCCGCCGGGGCGTCGAATCACTGTATTTGAGGAACGGGACGGTTCAGCCGAGAACGGCGCGGACCGCGTCGAGGACCGCTTCGGGCCGGGTCAGGGTCATGCACTCGAACCCGCGCGTGCACTGTTTCGCGCCGTGCAGGGAGCAGGGGCGGCAGGCCAGGGCGTGCTCCAGGACCGTGTCGCGCGGCCCGGCGGGGTAGAATCCCCAGGCGCGGGCCGTGGGCCCGAACAGGGCGACCACGGGCGTGCCCACCCCGGCGGCCAGGTGCATGGGGCCGGAATCGCCGGTGACCAGCAGGTCCGCCCGGCCGAGGAGCGCGCAGGTGGCGCGCAGGCCGGTGGCGTTGGTCAGGTCACGGCCATGGTCCGGCAGGAGCGGGGCCTGGTTTCGGCCCACCACGAACCAGTCGAACCCGGCGCCGTCGAGCAGCCCGGTCAGGGCGGTCCAGCTTTCCATGGGCCACTGCTTGGACGGGTGGGTGGCGTAGGGGTGCAGGGCGACCAGGGGGTTGTCGCCGGACAGCGGAGCGAGGCGCGTCGCGGCTTCGGCCTGTTCCGTTTCGGTCAGATGGACGGTCGGCAGCAGGGCTTCGCGGGGCGGCGGGGCGTCGTCCCGGGCCAGGGCGTAGCGCTGCGGCACGTTCAGGGCTTCGAGCTTCGCGCGGAACCGGTCGGACCGGGTGCGCTCGAAGAGTCGGCGGGTGATGCCGAACTTGGGGTAGCGGCGGACCTCGCCCTTCCAGCGCAGGGCGAGCATGCGCGAACGCAGGGTGCCGTGCAGGTCGTAGAGGGGCGCGCCCGCGAACCGGCGGGCCAACTCGCCGGTCTTGCGCAGCCAGCCGGAGTCGGTCAGGTCCTGGTCGGTCAGTCCCACGGTCCCGGCCACGGCGGGGTGGTTTTCAAGCAGCGGCAGGTTGCCCTCGCGGGTCACGACCACGAAGGTCTCGCCGTGGGTCCGGTGCCAGTGGGACAGGACACCGGTGATCAGGGCCACGTCGCCCATGTGTCCCAGTCGGAAGACCACGGGGGTGCGCTCGGCTGCGGTCGGATTCATGCCCGTCCTGTTGACCCCGATCGCCCTGGAAGTCAAGCCTGTTGCGTGTTGCGCCGGTTCATGGCATCTGCTACATCCATAACCTGATGCAACGCATTAGTCCGGACCGT
Organism: Pseudodesulfovibrio indicus; assembly: GCF_001563225.1. NCBI lineage: Bacteria > Pseudomonadati > Thermodesulfobacteriota > Desulfovibrionia > Desulfovibrionales > Desulfovibrionaceae > Pseudodesulfovibrio > Pseudodesulfovibrio indicus. The sequence goes on along the minus strand of NZ_CP014206.1, from coordinate 3,322,566 downwards.
TTCCAGGAAGTGACAGGAACCAATGATTGAACTCATTCTCGCCGTCGGCGTGGCCGTCTTCGTGTCCATGTTCTGTTCTGTGGCCGAAGCGGCCCTCTATTCCATGAGCTGGGCCGACATCCAGAAGCTCAAGGATAGCGGGCGCAAGTCCGCGGCTTTGCTCCACAAGCTCCGCACAAGAATCGATGAGCCCATCACCGCCATCCTGACCCTGAACACCTGCGCCCACACCGCCGGAGCGGCCGTGGCGGGCTGGGCCTGGGCCAAACTTTACGGTGAAGACACCCTCTGGCTCTTTACAGTGGTCTTTACAGTAATTATTCTCATCTTCACCGAGATCATGCCCAAGACCATCGGCGTGCTCTACTCGGACGTCATCGCCCCGCCGCTGGCGAGGCCGCTTCGGGGCATGGTCTGGCTGTTCAAGCCGGTGATCGCCGTCATGGGCCTGTTGTCCAAGGCGGTGAACAGCCGCGAGGCCAAACCGGACCACACGGAGGACGACATTCGGGCCATCGTCAGCCTGACCCGGCGGTCGGGCGTGATCAAGCCCTACGAGGAGACGTCCATCCGCAACATCCTCTCCCTGGACTGCAAGAGCGTGGAGGGGATCATGACGCCGAGGACCGTGGTCTTCTCGCTGCCCGCGGACATGACCGTGGCCGAGGCGCGGGAGTCGCATCCGGAGTGGCCCCACAGCCGCATCCCGGTATACGACGAGGACCCGGAGGACATCGTGGGCGTGGTCTACCGGCGGGTGGTGCTCGAAGCGCTGGCCGACGACCGCGACGACATGAAGCTGTCGGACATCATGCGGCCCGTCCGGTTCGTGCTGGAGACCATCACCCTGGACAAGCTCCTGGTGCAGTTCCTGGGCAGCCGGATGCACTTGGCCGTGGTCCTGGACGAGTACGGCGGGGTGGCCGGGGTGGTCACCCTGGAGGACGTCCTGGAAGAGATTTTGGGCAGTGAAATAGTTGACGAGACCGATCAGGTGGTGGATATGCGGGAGCTCGCGCGCACCCAGCGCGATGAACTGACCCGCGACCGCAACGGCTCGGTCCGAAAGGGAAAATAGCAGGCGTTTTGCGCGCCAAGGAACATTAATGGCCAAAAATTCCAATAAGATCGTGTATGCAGTCGCCCTGGTGTTGTTTCTGGGCGGCCTCTCCTACCTCATATTCTCCGGACTGACCCAGGATTCGGTCTACTTCCTCAACGTGACCGAGGCCTTGGCCCAGGACCGCGCGGAGATCGGCAACGCCCGGCTGTTCGGCAAGGTCTCGCCCGCCAACCTGACCGTTGCCGACGGCAAGCTCGGCGCGGACTTCGACCTGGTGGACAAGATGGAGACGGACAAGACCCTGCGCGTGCAGTTCAAGGGCGCGCTGCCCGACACCTTCAAGGAGGACGTCGAGGTCATCGTGGAAGGGCGGTTCACTCCCGACGGGCAGGTTTTCGTGGCCAAGACCCTGGTCACGAAGTGTCCTTCCAAGTATGAGGAGCAGAGCAAGCAGATGGAGCAGGGAAAGAACCAGAAGGGCTAGTGAAATCTTTTTCACATGGTTGCGGTCCGATATTTTTCCCTCTATCGCCTTCAAACCCGCTGATCGGCATCGCGGGTCCGGGGCCTGAGCGCCCCATCGTTCGCTGGTCGATTTCGTTCTAAGGAGCCTGTATGCATCTGACCGGATACGTCGGTTTACTCTTTTCCCTGCTCGCCTTCCTCTTTCTCGCCGGGTTCGCCGGCTATGCCGCCTGGTCGCGGAAGGGCGAGACCCTGACCCTGCTGGAACGGGGCCAGATGCTGGCCGCCGGCGGGGTGATCTTCTCCACCCTGTTGCTCCTGGTCGGACTGACCTCGCGCGACTACTCCTTCCGCTACGTCTACGACAACGTGGACAACGCCCTGTCCTTCGTCTACACCCTGACCGCCCTGTGGGGCGGCCGCGAGGGGTCGCTCCTGTTCTGGGAACTGATCATCGCCGTGTCCGGCATGATCTTCGTGGCCACGCCCGGCTACAAATCCTTCAGCGACGGGACCAAGCTCTTTTTCTGGATGTTCTTCCTGACCGTGCAGGCGTTCTTCCTGCTCCTGCTCACCGGCTGGTCGAACCCGTTCATCGAGATCATCCCGGCCCCGGCGGACGGGCGCGGCCTGAACCCGCTGCTCCGCAACCCCGGCATGATCTTCCATCCGCCGCTGCTCTTCCTGGGCTTCGCCCTGTACACCATCCCCGCCTGCTCGGCCCTGGCCGCATCCATCGCGGGCGAGAAGAAATCGTGGATCGCCGTGGTCCGCAACTGGAACATCCTGTCCTGGATCTTCCTGACCGCGGGCATCATCCTCGGCGGCTGGTGGTCCTACATGGAGCTGGGCTGGGGCGGCTACTGGGCCTGGGACCCGGTGGAGAACGCCTCCCTGATCCCCTGGTTCGCGGGCACGGCGGTGCTGCACACCGCGATCATCGAGTCCCGGCGCAACGCGCTGCAGCGGACCAACGTGTTTCTCATGTCCCTGACCTTCGTCCTGTGCATCTTCTCCACCTACCTGACCCGCTCCGGGGTCATCGACTCCCTGCACACCTTCGGGGCGTCCGGGGTGGCCAAGCCGCTGTTCTGGTCCATGGTCGTGTTCATGGGGTTGACCGTGATGGTCACCTTCCTGTCCGAGCGGCTGACCCACCGCTCCCTGTCCGACTTTCTGAGCCGACAGGGCATGCTGGTCATCGCGGCCTGGGTGCTGCTGGCGCTCGGCATGGTCGTCACCCTCGGCACCATGTGGCCGGTCATCAGCCAGCTCTGGACCCACTCGCCCATGGGGCTGGACGCCAACTTCTACAACCGCGTCTGCCTGCCGTTCATGGCGCTTCTGGTGCTCATCTTCTGCGTCTGTCCGTGGCTCGGCTGGAAGGGCGGGGTGCGCAACGTCATGGGATTGTCCATCGTGGGCGGCGTGCTCGTGGTCTCCTTCGGCGTCCTGTACTTCACCGGCATGACCAACGTGCTGGCGGCCCTGACCGCCGCGGCCAGCGTGGCCGCCATCGTCGGCATCGGCCTGCTCTTCGCCCTGTATCCGGCCATGCGCGCCATGCGCCAGTCCTGGGGCGCCTACGGCATCCACCTCGGCCTGGTGCTGCTGGCGCTGGGCATCGCCTTCTCCGGCCCCTACAAGGTGGAGCGCGAAGTGATCCTGGCCCAGGGCGAGACCGCGCAGATCGCGGAGTTCACCGTGACCTTCACCGGCCTGCACGAGGACCGCAACATCGGGGACATCGACGTGCGCGCCACCGCCACCCTGGCCGTGACCAAGGACGGCCGCGACGTGGGCGTGCTCCGGCCCGACAAGCGCATCTACAAGAATTTCCCGAACCAGCAGTTCGCCGAGGTGGGCACCATCCCGAGCTTCGGCGACGAGCTCTACGCCACGCTCCTCGGCCTGACCGAGGACAACAAGGCGAGCTTCAAGATCAGCGTCAACCCGCTGGTCAACTGGATCTGGATCGGCGGCACCCTCATGTGCGTGGTGGCCTTCCTGCTGCTCAGGCGCATGCCCAGGCCGGGCGAGGTCCGGTAGATGGGCGACTCCGGCAAAGCGCTGCTCACGGTCCGGCGGGCCGCCAAGTTCTTCGGCAACAAGCTCGTCTTCAAGGAGGTCTCCTGCGAGGTCCTCCCGGGCCGGATCATGCTCGTGGCCGGTCCCAACGGCGCGGGCAAATCCACGCTCATGCGGATCATGGCCGGGCTGGCCAAGCCCTCGGCGGGCGAGGTCGTGCTGCACGCGGACCCGGCGAAATGCGCCTATCTCGGTCACGCCACCTTCATCTATCCGGGGCTGTCCGCCCTGGAAAACCTGAAATTCTGGGGCAGCATGTACGGGCTGTCCCCGACCCGCGACCAGCTCATGGAGCTGCTCAGGCGGGTGGGGCTGGAGCGGGCGGCCGAGGAAAAGGCCGGATCGTTCTCGCGCGGCATGGCCCAGCGCCTCAACCTGGCCCGCATCTACCAGGCGGACCCGGAACTCATCTTTCTGGACGAGCCCGGCACCGGGCTCGACCCGGCCTCCCTCGGCAGACTGCGCACCGAGATCACCGGGCTGCGCGACCGGGGCGTGAGCGTGGTCTGGATCAGCCACCACGTGGCCGAGGATTCGGCGTTGGCCGACACGGTCCTGGCCCTGGGCGGGCGCAGGGTGGAGTACTTCGGCCCGGCCTCCGGCTTCACCCCGGAGGGCGCATGCTGAAGCGTTCCCAGGTCATCGCGAGGAAAGACCTCAAGCTCTCCCTGTCCGGGGGCAGGGGCTGGTCCAGGCGGTCCTGCTCGGCCTGCTGCTGATCTTCCTGTTCTCCCTGTCCAAGCCGCTGGGCGGCGAGATCACGCCCCAGGCCGCCGGGGCCATCTTCTGGCTCGCCTCGGTCTTCGGCCTGGTCCTGGTCTTCAACGACCTGTTCGCCATCGAGGAGGCCAACGGGGCGCGCATCGGCATCCTCAGCTCGCCCGCGCCGGTCCACGCGGTCTGGCTGGGCAAGGGTGCGGCGGGCTTCGGCCTGCTGCTCGTGTCGCAGCTCGTGTTTCTCCCGGCCACGGCGGCCTTCCTGGGCCAGTCCGTGCACGGCCCCTGGTGGCTGCTCGCGGTCACGCTGCTCGGCGCGGACCTCGGGCTGGTCATCATCGGCGCCCTGCTCGGCGCGCTGTCCCAGGGGCAGGCGGCCCGCGAGTCGCTGCTCTCGGTCATCGTGTTTCCGCTGCTGCTGCCCGTGCTGCTGTCCGGCATCACCCTGTTCGGCCTGTGCTTCTCGCCGGAGCACACCATGGGTTACGACAAGTGGCTGGGCCTGATTTTCGCATTCGATTGTCTGTTCGGCGGGGCGGGACTGTTCCTATTCCCGTTCGTCTACAGTGGGGAAGAATAGTCATGAAAGTTTCCATCCTGGCCGTGCTGGCCGGTCTCGCGCTGGCGGCGCAACAGGCCATGATCTGGTTTTACGCGCCCGTGGCCCAGTCCGGACCCGTGCAGAAAATCTTCTACATGCACCTGCCGTGCTCCTGGTGGGCGCTGGTCTCCTTCTTCGTGGTCTTCGTGGCCTCCATCCTCTACCTGTTCGGGCGCAAGGACGTGTTCGACCGGGTGGCGGGCGCGGCCGCCGAGCTGGGCGTGCTCTTCGCCTCGCTGGCGCTGGTCACCGGGTCCACCTGGGCCAGGGCGGAGTGGGGCCACTGGTGGCTCTGGGACCCGAAGCTGACCACCGCGCTGATCATGTGGTACGTGTACGCGGGCTACCTGGTCCTCCGGAACACGCCCATGGGCCGCGACCGCAAGGCGCTGGTCTGTGCCGTGCTCGGCATCGTCGCCTTCCTGGACGTGCCGCTGGTCTTTTTCGCGGCCAAGCTGTGGGGCTCGGCCCATCCCGACGGGCTGGCCCGCCAGGGATCGGGCATGGAAATCCGCATGTGGCACACCGTGTTCGCCGGGCTCGTCGCCTTCGGCCTGCTGTGGGGAGCCATGCTCGTGGCCCGCATCCGGCAGCTGGGCCAGGCCGCCCGTCTCGAAGCCATGCTCGTCTGGGACGAGGAATAGCATCACCAAACATCGAGGGTAACAATATGTCCGCAACAACCTACATCTTCATCGCCAACGTGGCTGTCTGGCTCGGCGTGGCCGGATACCTGGCCTTGCTGGGCTCCCGGTCCGCGACCCTGGAAAAGCGCATCCGCCAGATCGAACTCCTGGGAGACGGCCATGACGGATAGCCGCGTCCTGTTCGGCCGCAAGGCCGTGATCCTGGCCGTGTTCGTGTCCCTGGCCGCCATGTTCGTGACCAGCTTCGTCTACCGGCTGGAGAACCCGAATCTGTTCGTCAAGGCCAAGCAGCAGAGCTTTTCCCAGGCCGGGGAGAGCGGCGCGCCCGAAGGCATGGGCGGGGCCATGAACGGGGCCATGTCCCGGGTCCGCGAGTTCATGGACCGCGTCAAGGAACACCCGGACGACGTGGAGGCGCTGGTCGGGCTGGGCAACTCCTTCCTGATGATGCGCGCCTGGGACCGCGCCCTGGAGCCGCTCGAAAAGGCCCGCGCCCTGGCCCCGCAGGACGCCACGGTGCTCAAGGCCGTGGGCATCGCCTATTTCAACAAGGGCGATTACGCCAAGGCCACGGAGTGCTACGAGGGAGTCCTGAAGATCGACCCGAACGACACCCTGGCCCTTTTCAATTTGGGCGTGATTTACAAGCATTATTCCCAAAAACCCGACGAGGCCGGAACTTACTTCGAAAAGGTCCTGGAATTGGAAAAAGAAGATGCGGAAATGATAAAGCTCGCCCGGGAAGAGCTTGGGAAATAAAATCCGTTTGAAAAACGGTCGGTTGTCATCCCATCGGGGGAGCCGGATATGATTGACAAGAGGCTGAAAATAACTACAATGTCACATTCCGTCGAGGTTCCCGCCGGGGGGCGGGTTTTTCGATGCGTGACAGTCTGATGCATATGTACGTGGTTAGGAACCCTTATACATTTTTAGGAGAGGAAGCATGAAAGTCAAACTGAGTCTGATTGCTCTTTGCCTTGTCCTGGCAGCCATGCTGGCGGCCTGCGGCGGTGAAGCGAAGAAGGATGAACAGAAGGACGAGCAGGGTGATGTGAAAACCGGCGAGATCGCCGCTCCCGCGAAAGTCGTTCTCGGCGTGGCCGGCGCCCATTCCGGCGACCTGGCCTCCTACGGCCTGCCCACCGTCAACGCCGCCAAGCTGGTGGCCAAGAAGATCAACGCCGAGGGCGGCATCAACGGCGCCATGGTCGAAGTCGTCGCTCAGGACGATCAGTGCAAGCCCGAGCTGGCCACCAACGCCGCCACCAAGATGCTGTCCGACGGCGTGAAGATCGTCCTCGGCCACATCTGCTCCGGCGCCACCAAGGCCGCGCTGCCCATCTATCTGGACGGCAAGATCGTGGTCATGTCTCCCTCCGCCACCAACCCGCCGCTGACCCAGTCCGGCGAGTACCCGAACTTTTTCCGCACCATCGCCCCGGATGACGCCCAGGCCGCTCTCGAAGTGTCCTTCGCCAAGTCCCTGGGCCTCAAGAAGGTCGCCGTCATCCACGACAAGGGCGACTACGGCAAGGGCTTCGCCACCTTCTGCCAGCAGTTCATCGACGCCGATCCCGAGATCGAGGTCGTGCTGTTCGAAGGCGTGACCCCCGGCGCCGTGGACTACTCCGCGGTCGTCCAGAAGATCAAGAGCTCCGGTGCGGAAGGCGTCATCTTCGGCGGCTACCATCCCGAGGCCTCCAAGATCGTCACCGGCATGCGCAAGAAGGACATGGACATGCCCTTCCTGTCCGACGACGGCGTGAAGGACGAGACCTTCATCAAGGTCGCCGGCAAGTACGCCGAGGGCGTCTACGCCACCGGCCCCATGGACTTCTCCTCCAACACCATCTACCAGGAAGCCGTTGCGGCCCACAAGGCCGAGTTCAACGCCGATCCCGGCCCGTTCTTCCCCGAGGCCTACTCCGCGGCCCTGGCCCTGCTGAACGCGGTCAAGGTTGCCGGCGGCACCGATTACGACAAGCTGATCGATGCCCTGCACAACTCCTACGTGGAGACCGCTGTGGGCAAGATCAAGTTCGACGCCAAGGGCGATGCTGAGGGCGTTGGCTTTGCCGTGTACCAGGTGAAAGACGGCAAGTACCAGGAAGTCAAGTAATTATAGACTTCCGACAGGATTAGACCAGGGGACGGGCCAAAGCCCGTCCCCTGGATTTATTTAATGAACAGGGATCACTACAATGGATTATTTCCTTGAGCTGTTCATGGGTGGCCTTACCCGCGGCAGCATCTATGCTCTGATCGCCCTTGGCTACACCATGGTCTACGGCATCATCGAGCTGATCAACTTCGCCCACGGCGAGATATACATGATCGGCGCGTTCACCGGCCTCATCGTCGCCGGCCTGCTGACCATGCTGGGCTTCCCCGGCGCGTCAATCCTGGTCATCGCCATCGTCTGCGCGGTGATTTGGGCGGCGGCCTACGGGTACACCCTGGAGAAAGTGGCCTACAAGCCCCTGCGCAACGCGCCCAGGCTGTCGCCCCTGATCTCCGCAATCGGCATGTCGATCTTCTTGCAGAACTACGTCATGCTCGCCCAAACCTCCGATTTTCTTCCCTTCCCTGAACTCATCCCCCATTTCGCCTTCCTGGAGAACCTGGGGACCATCATGAGCTCGGCCGAGCTGGTCATCATCCTGGCCACCGTGGCATCCTGCGTGGGGCTGACGCTGTTCATCAAGTTCACCAAGCTGGGCAAGGCCATGCGCGCCACGGCCCAGAACCGCAAGATGGCCATGCTGGTCGGCATCAACGTGGATATGGTCATCTCGGCGACCTTCGTCATCGGGTCCAGCCTGGCCGCCGTGGGCGGCGTGCTCATCGCCTCGCACATCGGCCAGATCAACTACTTCATCGGCTTCATCGCGGGCATCAAGGCGTTCACCGCCGCCGTGCTCGGCGGCATCGGCTCCCTGCCCGGGGCCATGCTCGGAGCCCTGGTTCTCGGCCTGACCGAGGCGTTCGCCACCGGCTACGTCTCCTCGGACTACGAGGACGTCTTCGCCTTCATGCTGCTCGTCCTCATCCTGATCTTCAGGCCGTCGGGCATCATGGGCAAGGAAAAGGCCCAGAAGGTCTAACTTTAGGAATTACGGCGGCTTCGAGCCGCTCATCCCGCAAGGATCATACAGTGAGCAACGCAACAAACACCATGAACCAGGGGTTCTTCAGGTTCTTCCTGACCGCGGGCAGCGACAGCTTCGCCCACGCGGTCACGAAGTCTCTGGTGGCGGCCGTCTGGTTCGTTTTCCTGACCTTTCCGATCATGGTCATCCGGGTGAACACCATCGAGAAGACCGTGGTCTGGCATTGGGAGAGGATGGGCTACGTCGCCGCGGCCGTCTTCTTCGGTTCCTTCATCTGGCGCTGGCTGCTGGCCCGCAAGGAACTCAAGAAGGACGACTCCCGGGGCGAAACCAAGGTCGAGTCCTGGCTGACCCGGCTCCAGTCCATCCCGGCTTTGAAATACTCCGCGCTGGCCCTGCTGGCCGCCGTGGCCGTGGCCTATCCTCAGGTCATGGATCTCTACCAGACCAACATCATGATCTCCTGTCTGGTCTACGTCGTGCTCGGCCTGGGGCTGAACATCGTCGTCGGCCTGGCCGGGCTGCTCGACCTGGGCTACGTGGCCTTCTACGCCGTGGGCGCCTATGCCTACGCCCTGTGCAACATGCACTGGGACATCGGCTTCTGGTACATGCTGCCCGTGGGCGCCGTCCTGGGGGCGATCCTCGGCATCCTGCTCGGCTTCCCGGTGCTCAGGCTGCGCGGCGACTACCTGGCCATCGTCACCCTGGGCTTCGGCGAGATCATCCGCCTGGTCCTGGAGAACTGGGGCGACGTCACCATGGGGCCCTCCGGCATCTCCTCCATCGCCCGTCCCAGCCTGTTCGGAATCAAGTTCGGCGTCATCGCCTCCACCCAATACATGTTCTACATCATGGTCGGTCTGGTGGTCTTCACCATCTTCTGCGTCAACCGGCTGCAGAACTCCCGCATCGGTCGGGCGTGGCTGGCCCTGCGCGAGGACGAGATCGCCTGCCAGGCCATGGGCATCGACAAGATGAAGACCAAGCTCATGGCCTTTGCCCTGGGCGCCACCTGGGCGGGCATGGCCGGCGTCGTCTTCGCCGCCAAGACCACCTTCATCAACCCCGCCTCGTTCACCTTCTGGGAATCGGCCATCATCCTCTCCATCGTCGTCATCGGCGGCATGGGCTCCATCCGGGGCGTGATCGCGGGCGCGATCATCCTCATCCTGGTTCCGGAGTTCCTGCGCGATTTCGCCGAGTTCAGGATGCTCCTGTTCGGGGCCATCATGGTCCTGGTCATGGTCTTCCGTCCCCAGGGGCTGATCAGCGCCAAGCGCAAGATCTACGAGTACAAAGCAACCAACGCGGCGGGGGCGGCCAATGAGTAATCCGGTCCTCAACGTCAGCGCCGTGAGCAAGGACTTCGGGGGCATCCGCGCCCTGGACGACGTCGATCTCGTGGTGCACGACAAGGAAATCGTGGCCCTCATCGGGCCCAACGGCGCGGGCAAGACCACCTTCTTCAACTGCATCACCGGCATCTACACGCCCACCAGCGGCGACGTGCTCATCGACCCCAAGGGGCAGGGGACCACGCGCCGGATCAACGGCAAGAAGCCCAACGTGGTCACCGAACTGGGCATGGCGCGGACCTTCCAGAACATCCGCCTGTTCCCGTCCATGACCGCGCTTGAGAACGTCATGATCGGCACCCACTGCCGCACCAAGTCCTCCATCTGGGGGGCCATCTCCCGCAACCGGGCCACCCGCCGCGAAGAGCGCGATGTGGTCCAGCGGTCCTACGAGCTCCTGGAGCTGGTGGGGCTGGCCGAGTTCGTCAACGAGCTGGCCACGAACATGCCCTACGGCAAGCAGCGCAGGCTGGAGATAGCCCGCGCCCTGGCCACCGATCCCTTCCTCCTGCTCCTGGACGAGCCCGCCGCGGGCATGAACCCCCAGGAGACCAGGGAGCTCGAGGACCTCATCGTCGGCATCCGTGAACGGTTCAACATCTCCATCATGCTCATCGAGCACGACATGAAGATGGTCATGTCCATGTCCGACCGGATTTACGTCCTGGACTACGGGCGCATGATCGCGGACGGCACGCCCGCCGAGATCGCGGCGAATCCGGAGGTCATCAAGGCCTACCTCGGGGAGGAACACGATGACTAGGATGCTCGAACTCAAGCACGTCAACAGCTTTTACGGCAACATCCAGGCCCTGTACGACGTCAACCTGCACATCGACCGGGGCGAGATCATCACCCTGATCGGGGCCAACGGCGCGGGCAAGTCCACCACGCTGATGACCGTGTGCGGCGTGGTCCAGGCGCGCGAAGGCCAGGTCCTGTACCAGGACGAGGAAATCACCAGGGAGTCGCCGAACCACATCGTCCACAAGGGTATCTGCCAGGTCCCCGAGGGGCGGTTGATCTTCCCGGAGCTGACCGTTCAGGAGAACCTGGACATGGGCGCGTTCATGCGCACCAACAAGGCGGAGATCAAGCGGGACATCGAGTACTGCTTCGACCTCTTCCCCATCCTGGCCCAACGGCGCAGGCAGCAGGGCGGCACCCTGTCCGGCGGCGAGCAGCAGATGCTGGCCATCGGCCGCGCGCTCATGGCCCGGCCCGCGCTGCTCCTCCTGGACGAGCCGTCCATGGGGCTGGCCCCGCTGGTGGTCAAGCAGATCTTCGAGATCATCAAAAAGGTCAACAGCGAAAACAACACGACCATCTTCCTGGTGGAGCAGAACGCCAACCTGGCGCTCAAGATAGGCCACCGGGGGTATGTAATGGAAAACGGGAGGGTGGTGCTCTCCGACACCTGCGACAAGTTGCTGGTCAACGAGCAGGTGAAACGGGCCTACCTGGGTCTATAATGGAAAACACCGAGGCCGGGCGCTAAGCTCGGCCTTGTCATATACGTCATCAAAACGCTCTGGAGGAATGACATGAGCAAAATTCTCGATAAGGCCCTGACCTTTGACGATGTCCTGCTGTTGCCGGGCTATTCCAACGTCCTGCCCGACGCCGTCGACGTGTCCACATACCTGACCCCGGAGATCAAACTGAACATTCCGCTGCTCTCCGCGGCCATGGATACCGTCACCGAGTCGCGCATGGCCATTTCCATGGCCCGGCACGGCGGCGTGGGCGTGATCCACAAGAACATGTCCGTGCGCGAGCAGGCGCGCGAGATCGACCGCGTCAAGAAGTCCGAGTCCGGCATGATCTCCGACCCCATCACCGTCCATCCGGACGACGACCTGGGCAAGGTCAAATCGATCATGAGCGAGTACCGCATCTCCGGTCTGCCCGTGGTCAAGGGCGACCACCTGGTCGGCATCATCACCAACCGCGACATCCGCTTCGTCAACGACGACAAGGCCCTGGTGTCCGAGCTGATGACCTCCCGCGACCTGGTCACCGTGCCCGAGGGCATCGACACCGACGAGGCCAAGCGCAAGCTGCATCAGCACCGCATCGAGAAGCTGCTGGTGGTGGACGAGGAGAACCGCCTCAAGGGGCTGATCACCATCAAGGACATCAACAAGCACAAGAAGTATCCCGACGCGGTCAAGGACGGCCGTGGACGGCTGCTGGTCGGCGCGGCCATCGGCGTGGGCAAGGACTGCCTGACCCGTTCCGAGGCGCTGCTGCACGCCGGTGCCGACTTCCTGGTCCTGGACTCCGCGCACGGCCACTCCGAAAACATCCTGAAGTCCGCCCGCGACCTGCGCGCCGCCTTCCCCCAGCTCCAGCTGGTGGGCGGCAACATCGCCACCTACGAGGGCGCCAAGGCGCTCATCGAGGCGGGCGTGGACACGGTCAAGGTCGGCATCGGTCCCGGCTCCATCTGCACCACCCGCGTCGTCGCAGGCGTGGGCGTGCCGCAGATCACGGCCATCATGGAGGCCAGCCGCGCCGCGCGCGAGGCGGACAAGTGCATCATCGCCGACGGCGGCATCAAATATTCCGGCGACGTGGTCAAGGCCCTGGCCGTGGGCGCGAACTCCTGCATGATGGGTTCCGTCCTGGCGGGCACGGACGAGTCCCCGGGCGAGACCATCCTGTACCAGGGCCGCACCTACAAGCAGTACCGGGGCATGGGTTCCATCGACGCCATGAAGAAGGGCAGCTCCGACCGCTACTTCCAGGAGAAGTCCAAGAAGCTGGTGCCCGAGGGCATCGTGGGCCGCGTCCCGTACCGGGGCAAGGTCGGCGAGTCCCTGTACCAGTTCATCGGCGGTCTCCGTTCCGGCATGGGCTACACCGGCTCCGCCACCATCGGGGACCTCTTCGAGAAGTCGAAGCTGGTGCAGATATCCTCGGCCGGCCTGCGCGAGTCCCACGTCCACGACGTGACCATCACCAAGGAGTCCCCGAACTATCGCGGGGACGGCTAGCCCTTGGTGCGCGGACGCGGAGAGTTAATTCGTCTTTTCATTTGTCCCATTGTGAATTAGAGAGAAACACATGCACGACAACAGAGTACTTATCCTCGATTTTGGCAGTCAATTCACCCAGCTGATCGCGCGCCGCGTGCGCGAGGCAGGGGTGTATTCCGAAATTCACCCCTGCAACGTCGATCCCGAACGGGTGAAGGCGTTCAAGCCCTCCGCCCTGATCCTCTCGGGCGGCCCGTCCAGCGTGCTGGAGGGCGGCTGCCCCGAGCTGAACATGGACTACCTGGCCATGGGCATCCCGGTGCTCGGCATCTGCTACGGCATGCAGCTCCTGGCCCACAATCTCGGCGGCAGGGTGGTCGCGTCCACCGATCGCGAGTACGGCCGGGCGCAGTTCTCCGCCCAGAACGACTGCGTCCTGTTCGACGGCATCGAGGACAAGGACGACCTGACCGTCTGGATGTCCCACGGCGACCGCGTGGAGCAGCTGCCCGAGGGGTTCGTCCCCATGGGCAAGACCGACTCCATCGAGTTCGGCGCCATGGGCCACGTCGAGAAAAAGATCTACGCCCTGCAGTTCCACCCGGAGGTGGCCCACACCACCGACGGTTCGATGATCATCCAGAACTTCCTGTTCAAGGTGGCGAACCTGGAACCCTCCTGGTCCATGGCCTCCTTCGTTGACACCACCATCGAGGCCCTCAAGGAGCAGGTGGGCGACGCCAAGGTGGTCCTCGGACTGTCCGGCGGCATCGACTCCACCGTGGCCGCGGTCATGCTGCACAAGGCCATCGGCAAAAACCTGCACTGCATCTTCGTGGACAACGGGCTGTTGCGCATGGGCGAGCGGGAGGAGGTCATCGGTTTCCTGGCCGAGCACTTCGACCTGAACGTCAAGATGGTGGACGCCTCCGCCGAGTTCCTGGCTGACTTGAAGGGCGTGGAAGACCCGGAGAAGAAGCGCAAGCTCATCGGCTACAAGTTCATCGAGGTCTTCGACCGCGAGGCCAAGGCCATCGAGGGCGTGAAGTTCCTGGGCCAGGGCACCCTGTACCCGGACGTCATCGAGTCCGAATCCTTCAAGGGCCCCTCGGCGGTCATCAAGTCCCACCACAATGTGGGCGGCCTGCCCGAGAAGATGAACCTCAAGCTGGTGGAACCCCTGCGCGAGCTGTTCAAGGACGAGGTGCGCCGCGCGGCCTACGAGCTGGGTCTGCCCGAGCACATCATCTGGCGCCAGCCGTTCCCCGGCCCCGGCCTGTCCATCCGCATCATCGGCGAGGTCACCGAGGAGCGTCTCCAGATCCTGCGCCTGGCCGACCGCATCGTGCAGAACGAGATGGTCGCCTCGGACTGGTATCGCAAGGTCTGGCAGGGATTCGCCGTGCTGCTTCCGCTGAAGACCGTGGGCGTCATGGGCGACGACCGCACCTACGAGAATGTCATCGCCCTGCGCATCGTGGATTCGCTCGACGCCATGACCGCGGACTGGTCCCGGCTCCCCTCGGAGCTGCTGGCCCGCATGTCCAACCGGATCATCCGGGAGGTCAAGGGCGTGAACCGGGTGGTTCTGGATATCTCCTCCAAGCCGCCGTCCACCATCGAGTGGGAATAATTCGCTAGCAGATCGTAGAAAAGTCAAAATCGGAGGCTGTTCGGAAATGGTGAGATGCGAAGCGCGGAAAGAGTTCAAGGTCGACGCGTAGTTCCCGTACGCGAGCGTGAGAACTCCTTGCACAACGCCCGGATCGCCGTTTTCAACAGCCTCCCAGATCAAACCGGATTCAGGTGACCACATGTTTGGAATAGGCGGACCCGAATTACTGATTATCTGCGTGGTGGCGCTCATCGTCATCGGCCCCCAGAAACTGCCGGATCTGCTCCGGTCGCTGGGCAAGGGCGTTGCCGAGTTCAAGCGCGTGGGCAACGAGGTCAAGTCGACTCTGGACGACGAGGTCGGCAAGGCCGAGGCCGCTGCCCGGAAGAAGGAAGTGGACGCCGAGATGGCCCGCCGCAAGGCCGAGAAGGCCAAGCAGGAGGCCGCCGAGGCCGAAGCTGCCAAGGAGCCCGCACCCGCTGCCGAGGCTCCCGCCGAACCGGCTGCCGAGACCGTTGCGGAAGCGGCCACCGAAGAGAAAAAGGCCTAAGTTCGAATGACTTCCGATAAAGACGATGTCAAAGTCACCGAAGAGGAAGCAGTGGCCGGGACCCCGACCGATCCCGCCGAAGACCCGTCCCTGATGGACGCCGGGGCGGACGCCTCCACCGAATCCGGGGAAGGTCCGGAGGACGGCGACGGCGCTGGCGACGGCGCTCCCGTCATCTCCGACGAGGCCCTGGAAGAGGCGGGCAAGGCCCTGGCCGGTGCGGGCGGCGGCGACGCCGGAACCCCCGGCGACGGCGACTCGACCGCTTCCGAAGACGACGAGGACGGCGAGGACGACGAAGAGGGCGAGGACGGCGAGGGCGCGCAGATGTCCCTGCTGGACCACCTGGGCGAGCTGCGCGTGCGGCTGACCCGCGCCTTCATCGCCATCGGCGTGGGCATGGTCGCGTGCTACTCCTTTGCCGAGCAGATGTTCGACATCCTCATGAAGCCCATGGTCGACGTGTTCCAGGCCCAGGCCGCCAAGAACCCGCTGCTGACGCCCGAGTTCTACCAGGACTTCGGCGTTGTCCTGAAAAAGGTCCTGGTGGACAACGGGTTCCAGCATTCCGAGCAGATGCAGGTCTTCATGGACGCTTTGCAGAAGTCCCTGATGCTCGTGGCCCGGGAAGGACACTTCCAGTACACCTACCCGGCCGAGGCGTTCTTCGCGCACATCAAGATCTCCATCGTGGCCGGGCTGTTCCTGGTCAGTCCCTACGTCTTTGCCCAGATCTGGGGCTTCATCGCCCCCGGCCTGTACGCCCACGAACGCAAGTGGATGGTGCCCATGGCGCTGTTCTCCGGCGCGTTCTTCACCGGCGGCGCGCTGTTCGGGTATTTCCAGGTCTTCCCTTACGCCTTCGACTTCTTCGCGGGCTTTTCCAACGAGGGCATCCAGTTCGTCCCCAAGCTGAACGAGTACCTGAGCTTCTGTCTGAAGCTGCTCTTCGCCTTCGGCCTGGTCTTCGAGCTGCCGCTGTTCATCTTTTTCCTGGCCCGGCTGGGCATGGTCTCCTCCACGGGACTGCGCAAGAAGCGCAAGTACGCCATCCTGTGCGCCTTCGTGCTGTCGGCCGTCCTGACCCCGCCCGATCCCTTTACCCAGTGCCTCATGGCCGGGCCGCTTATCGTGCTCTACGAGGTCGGCATCTGGGTGGCGTTCTTCTTCGGCAAGAAGGAGAAGCGGCACCTCAAGAAGCAGGCCGAGGCCGAGGCCAAGGCCCAGGCCGATCTGGACAAGGCCGCCGCCGGGGATGGGGAAGAGAAAGAGTAATCAACCGCATGGGCGGGCATCGCGAAAGGCGGTGCCTGCCCTGTTTCTTTTTCTAGACTTTTCCTATATGTAAGGGGATGAATCGCAATTCAACCCGTGAAAGGAGTGCTCCATGCGCCAGGCCACGGTGGAACGGACCACCAAGGAAACGGACATAAGGTTGACCCTGAACCTCGACGGGGAGGGGGCGGTCAAGGTGGACACCGGCATCGGGTTCGCGGACCACATGCTCACCCTGTGCGCCTTCTGGGCCGGGTTCGACCTGGAACTGACCTGCAAGGGCGATCTGGAAATCGATGCCCACCACAGCCTTGAGGACATCGGGTTGTGTCTCGGCCAGGCGTTGGCCGAGGCGTTGGGCGACAAGCGGGGCATCAACCGCGTGGCCTCGGCCAAGGTTCCCATGGACGAAGCGTTGGCCGAAGTGGTCCTGGACCTCTCCGGCAGGCCCTACATCGTCTATGACGATGCGTTGTTGCCGGACATCATCGCCGGTGACGAGAAGGATGTCTGGCGCGAATTTCTGAAATCCTTCGCCTACAAGGCGGGGATGAACCTGCACGTTAAATACGAGCACGGCCTCAACGGCCATCACCTGCTGGAAGCCGCCTTCAAGGGGCTCGGACTGGCCCTGGCCCATGCGGTCACCGTGGGGCGCAAGGGCGTCTCCAGCACCAAAGGGAGTCTCGACTGATGAAACGCAATGCCGTCTTTTTCGAAGTGGCCGCTTTGTGTCTTTCCCTGCTGATCCTGGCCGGTTGCGGCAAGACCACCCGTACCGCCGCCGTGCCGCGTCCCGAAGGCAAGCTCGCCGTGGCCGGGTTCACCAACCCGGTCTACAACTGGGAACTGCTGGCCGGTTACCTGGAGCAGGAAGGCAAGCCCGCGCCCGAGGGGACCATGGAGACCCTGGACATGATCGTGGCCGACACCCTGCACGAGCATCAGGTCTTCGATTACATCACCCCCGACGCGGTCAAGCAGTGCCAGGATGTGGTCGTCTTCGAGGAGTCGGGCCAGCCGCGCGTGTCCGCGTGGAAATACTGGCTCGGCGTGGGCAAGTGCATCCAGGCCGACTACCTGCTGGTGCCCCAGCTGACCACCTGGCGCGAGCGGGTGGGCTCTGACGGCGGCGTGCAGACCCCGGCCTCGGTGGCCATCGATTTCTACCTCATCGACATCAAGGCGGAGCGCATGACCCGCTCCCGGTACGAGGAGACCCAGCAGGGCTTGTTGGAGAACCTCTACAACGCCAAGAAATTCGCCGCCCGCGGCGGCAAGTGGGTGACCGCCACCCGCCTGGCCCAGGACGGCATCGACGAAAAACTTATGGAACTCGGATTATGATTCTTTTTCCCGCTGTAGACATCAAGAACGGTGAATGCGTCCGCCTGGCCCAGGGCAAGGAGGACGAGGTCACCGTTTTCGCCTCCGATCCGGTGGCCCAGGCCCGGTATTGGGAGGAGCAGGGCGCGCGGTTCCTCCACGTGGTGGACCTGGACGGCGCCTTTTCCGGCATGCCCAAGAACTTCGAGCTGATCAAGGCCATCTGCTCCGAGCTGCACATTCCGGTGCAGCTGGGCGGCGGCATCCGCGACATCGAGACCGCCCGCAAGTACGTGGAGGCGGGGGTCCATCGGCTGATCATCGGCACCATGGCCCTTGAGGACCCCGAGCTGTTCTCGGACCTGTGCCAAGCGCTGCCGGGCCGCATCGGCGTGTCCCTGGACGCGGTGGACGGCAAGCTCAAGACCAAGGGGTGGGTCGAGGATGCGGGATTGTCCATCGACGACGTCCTGCCCCGCCTGGAAGCGGACGGCATCTGCTTCATCGTCTACACCGACATCTCCCGCGACGGCATGCAGACCGGCGTCAACCTCGACGGACTGGCCGCCCTGTGCTCCAAGACCTCGGTCCCGGTCATCGCGGCTGGCGGCGTCCACACCCTCGACGACATCAAGAATCTCTACCCGCTCTCCAGAAAAGGCCTCGAAGGCGCCATCTCCGGCCGGGCCATCTACGTCGGCACCCTCGACGTCAAGGAAGCCAACGCCTGGATCGACGCCCAGTAAAAGAGCCGATTTCACCACCGATTCAACCAATAAAAGCCCCCGGTTCGACGAACCGGGGGCTTTGCTTATCCCCTTTGGAGCGACTTGAGGCGCAGCCTCAACCAGCGGCTTTCCTCCCCCGCCGCCCCGTCCGAAAGCCCTCCCCTGGAACGCCTTTGAGGCGGAGCCTCAAACAGCGGCTTTCTTACTCCGCCACCACGTCCGAAGACCCTCTTTCTTCGCCCGCAATTCCGTTAAGCCGCACGGAGCGAGCCCTGTTTCGGACGCCTAGAAGCCGACCGCGAAGGGGCGACGGCTCCGCTCCCGTGGCCCGGGGGGAATCCCATAAAAGGGGTGTTCCCGTGGAGACTGTCCCTATACTTTTGATCGGATGGAGCCGACCCGAGCGGATCGGATTCTCAGCGGCCAAACCTCGGGCGGGGCAGCCCCCCAAAGCACTTTTCTTTGGTTCTTTCTTTTTTGCTTTGGAAAAAGAAAGAACCCCGCCGGGAGGGCTGCAAAAAAACATGGAGGAGCGCCAGCGACGGCTCTGTCTTTCTCTTTCTTCTTCTTCTTCTTCCTTCTCTCATTCGACACCCACCAAAAAAAGGCCGCCTCATAGAGGCGGCCTTCCGTCATTATCCAGTTATCCATCCATCGCGCCGAGGGCGCGAAAACCCTACTGCTTGTCGGTAGGATACACGTGCACATCGGTCTGCGGATACGGAATCGAAATCCCCTCCGCATCGAACACCAGCTTCACCTTCTCGGTGATCGCAAAATACACTCCCCAGTAGTCGCCGGTCTTGCACCAGGGCCGGACCACGAAGTTGACGGAGGAGTCTCCCAGCTCGTTGACCTGAATGACGGGAGCGGGCTCCGGCAGGATGCGCGGCTCTTCGGAAATGATCCGTTCCAGGGTCTTCTTGGCCTTGAGCAGGTCGTCGTCGTAGCCGATGCCGAACACCATGTCCACGCGCCGGGTGTCGTTGGCCGTGACGTTGGTGATGGTCCCGCCGAGCACGGCGGAGTTGGGGACGGTGATGACCTTGTTGTCCGGGGTGGTCAGCACGGTGTTGAAGATGTTGATGGCCGAGACCGTGCCGGACTGGCCGCCCACGGTGACGTAGTCGCCCTTCCTGAAGAACTTGAGGAGGATGAGCATGACGCCCGCCGCAAAGTTGGACAGGGAGTCCTTGAGCGCCAGGCCGACGGCCAGGCCTGCGGCACCGAGCACGGCCAGGAAGCTGGTCACGTTGATGCCCGCCTGCCCGAGCGCCGCGATGACCACCGCGGCCAGCAGGGCGTAGTAGATGATGTTCTTGAGAAACGCTGCCAGGGTCTCGTCGACGGAGGCTTTAAGCATGACCTTCTTGGAGCCGTTGGCCACGCCCTTGGCGATCATGCGGCCGATGATGAAGACGAGCAGGGCGACGATGATGCGCAGCCCGTACTGGGTGACGTAGAAGGTAAGGGTCTCGGCCAATTGGGAAATGTTGAAGTCCATGATTCCTCCGGGAAAGGCAGATTTGTTTCGCTGTGGGAATGATTAGCACAACCAAATGGTTGTTTGGAACAGATTTGTTCGGTCGCGCGCAAGGTTTTTGCTAGGCGTCGCCCCATTTCCCCTTTTCGTTGACGCGGATGTACTTCTGGAAGGTGTAGTAGAATCCGGCCAGGGCGTTGCACAGCCCGGCGGTGCCGTCCAGAAAGCCGAGCTTGAGCAGGTAGAGCTTGATGAAGCGCATGACGGCGTGGAGCAAGGCCTTGCCCGGGCCGCTGGAGACGCCCTTGGCCCGCAGGGCGGTCGCGCCCTCCTCGGCGTAATAGTTGATCTTGTCCATGTGCTGCCTGAAGGACTCGTAGGGGTAGTGAAGGATGTCCCCGGCGAGTTTCTTGGTCTCGCCGCGCGGCTTGAAATGGTAGTGCGCGCCCGAGGCGCTGACCTCCATCTGGCCGCAGCGGAAGACCCGCAGCAGATGGTCCGGATACCAGCCGGAATGCTTCATGAACCGGTTGAAGTAGAAGGAGCTGCGCGGCACGTAGTAGCCCGCCAGGTGCTCCTTGCGGCCCAGGGCCGTGCGGATGGACTCGCGCAGTTCGTCGGTCAGGATCTCGTCCTGGTCCAGGGAGACCACCCAGGTGGTGGACACCTCCTTGAGGGCGAACTTGAATTGGTCCACCGGCCCGGGCCAGGCGCGGACCAGGACGCGCGCCCCGCATCGCTCCGCGATCTCGCGGGTCCGGTCCGTGGACTCGGAATCCACAACCAGCAGCTCGTCGCAGAAGTCGAGCGATTTGAGGCACTGTTCGAGCCACCGCTCGCCGTTGTAGGTCAGCACCAGTCCGGTCACTGTCTCGCGCATGGGGTCAATCCTCCTGATTCGGGCCTTATAGCCCGTAAACCGCGGCCCGGTCCATCGGAAAAGGGGCTGGCGCGGGCCATGAAAAAAGGCCCCCCGCACTTCGGCGGAGGGCCTTGGGATGCGTGTCGGCTAGAGGTCGGTGTGATGATCCGGGCCCGAGGCGTTCACCTCGTCGGGCAGGGATCGTTGCAGTCCTTGCAGGGCAGGATGAGGTTCATGACCACGCCCACGATGCCCGCCAGGCCGATGCCGCCGAGCTTGACGATGACCAGGTCGAAGCTCATGCCGCCGATGCCGAAGACCAGGATGATGGCCACGATGGCGAGGTTGCGGGGGAGCATCAGGTCGTTGCCCGCGCGCACCAGGGTGTTGATGCCGATGACGGTGATGGCGCCGAAGAGCAGGATCATGATGCCGCCCATGACCGGGACCGGGATGGTGTTCAGGAACGCGCCGAGCTTGCCCACGAAGGCCAGGATGATGGCGGTGATGGCCGCCCAGGTCATGATGGCCGGGTTGAAAGCGCGGGTCAGGGCCACGGCGCCGGAGACCTCGGAGTAGGTGGTGTTCGGCGGGCCGCCGAGCATCGCGGCCAGGGAGGTGGCCAGGCCGTCGCCGAGCATGGTCTTGTGAATGCCCGGGTCCTTGACGTAATCCTTGCCCGAGATGCCGCCGATGGCCAGGATGTCGCCGAAGTGTTCGATGGCCGGGGCGATGGCCACGGGCACGATGAACAGGATGGCTTCCAGGTTCCAGGTGGGGAAGGTGAAGTTGGGCAGGGCCAGCAGCGGGGCCTCGGCGATCTTGCCGAAGCTGACCAGCACCGGGGCGGTCCAGTTCTGGAGCGCGCCGGGGTCGAAGGCGGCCTGTTGCGCGGCGGTAAAGCCGGTGATGTCCAGGATGATGGAGGTCACGTAGCCCACCGCGATGCCGAGCAGGATCGGGATGAGCTTGATCCAGCCCTTGCCGAGCAGGGAGGCGAAAATGGTGGTCAGGAGCGCCACGCCCGCGATGATCATGGCGGTGGTGTTGGGCACCAGCCATGCGGAGCCGTCGCCGGTGCGGCCCAGGGCCATGTGCACGGCGACCGGGGCGCCCGTGCAGCCGAGCCGAGCCGCGGGCCAGCGCGCGGAGGCACCATGTGCACGGCGACCGGGCGGGGCCAGGATCAGGCCGATGACCATGATCACCGGGCCGGTGACCACGGGCGGGAGCACGCGGCGCAGCATGTTGGAGCCGTAGATGCGGATGAGCATGCTCAGGATGACGTAGAGGATGCCCGCGCCGAACAGGCCGCACATGGTGGACGGGATGCCCCAGGTCTGCACGCCGTAGATGATCGGCGCGATGAAGGCGAAGCTGGAGGCCAGGAAGACCGGCACCTTGCCCCGGGTGACGACCTGGAACAGCAGGGTGCCCGCACCCGCGGTGAACAGGGCCACGTTCGCGTCCAGGCCGGTCAGCAGCGGCACCAGGACCAGCGCGCCGAAGGCCACGAACAGCATCTGCGCGCCGAGCAGGGCGTTCTTGGGTTTGAAATTGTACTCAGTGGAATGCACGTCACTCATGATTTGCCAACTCCTCTCTTGTTGCGGAGCCCCCCGACTCCTTTGTTGCCCCTCATTGCATCTCTCTAAAAAAAGGCACGCTCTGGAGCGTGCCGTGTTGCCTACTTGGTGCCGAAGATTTTGTCTCCGGCGTCACCGAGACCAGGGAGAATGTATCCCACGTCGTTCAGCTTTTCGTCCACCGCAGCGGTATAGAGGTCCACGTCCGGGTGCGCGGTCAGGATGCGCTCGATGCCCTCGGGCGCGGCGCACAGGAAAAGGCCCCGGATGGACTGGCAGCCCGCATCCTTGAGCAGGTTGATGGTCGCGTTCAGGGTGCCGCCGGTGGCCAGCATGGGGTCGAGGATGAGCGCCATGCGCTCCTCGATGTTCTTGGCCAGCTTGACGTAGTACTGGACGGGCTGCAGGGTCTCCTCGTCGCGGTAGAAACCGACCACGGACGCCTTGGCGCCGGGGATCATGTCGAACACGCCGTCCATCATGCCGAGACCGGCGCGCAGGATGGGCACCACGGTGACTTTCTTGCCCTTGATGGAGTCCACTTCGACCTTGCCGGCCCATCCCTTGATGGTCCGTTTCTCGGTCTCGAAGTCCTTGGTCGCCTCGTATGTCAGAAGCCGGGTGATTTCATTCGCAAGCGTGCGGAAGTGGCTGGTGGAGATGTCGTGCTGTCGCAGCAGACCCACCTTGTGCCTGACCAGAGGGTGGTCGACCAGGTGTAAGGCCATGGTTTGCCTCTCTTTGGTTATGGGTTGTGATATTATCTAAAGAAATTTTCAATTGCGCAAAATTTCTTTTTTCTATGCCGATGCGCAAATCGGGTCAAGAGCCAATTTCCTGTTAGGACAGTAGATAAAATCAAATTGAATTTTACTTTCCAATGATTCCCGGTATATCACTTTGATCATGACGGATACGAAAAACGAACAACAGTGGGAACGGACCATTTCCTTTGCCGACGGCGGCACGCGGCTCGACAAGTTCTGGGGCCGCGAGCTGGCGGACGAGGGCGTGTCGCGCGGACGGGTCAAGGCGTGGATCGAGTCCGGCCTGGCCAAGGTGAACGGGCGGGTCGTGGACAAGGGCAAGTACAAGCTCGCGGCGGGAGAGAAGACGGTCATCGGCGCTGCCGAGCCCGAGGCCGGGGAGGGCGCGCCCGATCCCGTGCGCGGGCGGCTCGACGTGCTCTTTGAGGACGCGGCCATGCTCATGGTCTGCAAGCCCGCCGGGCTGACCACCCACCCCGCGCCGGGCGAGCCCGGGCCGACCCTGGTCAACCTCCTGCTGCACCGCTGGCCCGACATCGCGGCGGACAAGAGCGGCATGGACGAGCAGCGGCCCGGCATCGTGCACCGGCTGGACAAGGACACCTCCGGGGTCATGGCCGTGGCCCGGACCGAGGCGGCGCGGCTGAAGCTGTCCGCCGACTTTGCCGAGCACAACGTCTTCAAGGTCTACCTCGCCCTGGTGCACGGCGTTCCGACCCCTGCCCAGGGGACCGTGGACGCGCCCATGGGCCGCCATCCGAGCCAGAAGACCAAGATGGCCGTGGTGGACAAGGGCGGGCGCGAGGCGCGCAGCGACTACCGGGTGCTGTGGACCGGCCCGCGCGGGCTGGCCTCGCTGGTGGCCGTGCGCATCCACACCGGGCGCACCCACCAGATCCGGGTGCACATGGCCCACATAGGCCATCCGCTGCTCGGCGACGCGGTCTACGGCCCGCGCGAGAGCGCCGAGTGGGAGCGGCGGCCCGACCTGCTGGCCGGGCTGGCCCCGCGCCAGATGCTCCACGCCTTCTATCTCTCCGTGTTCCATCCCGAGACCGGCGAACCGGTGACCCGCTGGCTTCCCCCGCCCGAGGACTTTTGCGCGCTCCTGGCCGGGCTGCCGCGCGAGTGCCTGCGGGTGGGCGTCGTGGGCATGCCCGGCGGCGGCAAGTCCGCCCTGATGCGGTTCCTGGGCGCCATGGGCCGCCCCTGCTTCTCGGCGGACGAGTGCGTGGCCGAGCTGTACAATCCCGGCGGCGACGGCGCGGCCATGATCAACCAGCGGTTCGGCGGGGCGTACACCCTGGAGGACGGCGGGGTGGACAAACCCGGGCTGTTCGCGGCCATGCGCGAGTCCGACCAGGTGCGCCGCGAGGTCAACGACATGGTCCATCCCATGGTCCGCCACCGGTGCGAGGAGTTTTTCAAGGCCCACCGCGACGAACCGGTGGCCTATGCCGAGGTTCCGCTGCTCCTGGAGGGGGGTTGGCACAAGGAGGGCATGGTCGACCTGGTGGCCGGGGTGCGCTGTCCGGCGGACAAGCGGACCGGCGAGCTGCGCAGGCTGCGCAACCTGCCGCCGGAGATCCTGGCCGTGTTCGACTCCTGGCAGTGGCCGGAGAAGGACAAGCTCGCGGCCTGCGACTTCGTGGCCGACAATTCCGCCGGGCTGGACCACCTGGAGCGCGAAGCGGAGCGCCTCGACGCGGCGGCCCTGGCCGCCCTGGCCGACCGCGACAGGGCGACCGAAGCGTGGATGGACGGGCTGTGGCCCGGACTGGCCGGAGAGCTGGACCGCGAGCGGGCGGGCGGGGAGGGGCCGGCGTGATCCCCCTGCGGAGCAACGTGCCCAGGGTGACGATTCCCTACGCCGTGTCCGCCATCATCGCGGTCAACGTGCTGGCCTTTCTCTACGTGCGCACCCTGGACCCCCACGCCGTGGCCCGGCTCTACCATCTCTTCGGGGTGGTCCCGGCCCGGTTCATGGAGCCGGACTGGGCCGTCTGGGCGGGTTATCCGAAGACCCTTGGATGGCCGCTGGTCACGTACATGTTCCTGCACGGCGGCTGGCTGCACCTGATCCTGAACATGTGGATGCTCTGGCTGTTCGGGGACAATATCGAGGACGTCACCGGCCACGGCTGGTTCGTGCTCTTCTACCTGCTCTGCGGGCTGGCCGCGGTGGGAACCCACATGGTCTTCGAGGGAAGCTCGCCCATGCCGGTGGTGGGGGCGTCCGGGGCCGTGGCCGGGGTGCTCGGCGCGTACATCGTGCTCTACCCCCACGGGAGGGTCCTGACCCTGATCCCGGTCTTCTTCTTTCCGTTCATCTTCCGCATCCCGGCGTCGCTCTTCCTGGGGTTCTGGTTCCTGCTCCAGGTCTTCTCCGGGATATACTCCAAGGTCCAGGGGGCCCAGGACGTGGCCTGGTGGGCGCACGTCGGCGGCTTCGTGGCGGGCATCGTGCTCATCCGCTGGTTCCGTCTGCCGGGCGTCTGCCGCTACTGCTACAACCCGGACAGCAAGGATTACGACCGCGAGGACTCGGCCCTGCCGCCCCTGTGACGGCTAGTTGCCGTTGAATCGGTCCTTTAGCCTCCATTTTTCCACCAGCGCCGCCACCGAGGGCGGGACCAGGCTTTGCCACTCGCCCCCGTCGCGGATGGCCGCGCGCACGTCCGTCCCCTTGATGCCCTTCTCGTCCTCGGGCCGCTCCCACATGACGTGGGTCGCCAGCCCCAATCCTTTCAGCCGCGCGAGCTTCTCCCGTCCCCAGTCGTCGTAGATGGTCAGGTAGAAGACCGCGTCCCCGGGTGCGCTCTGCCGGATCAGCTCGGGCCGGTTGATGGGAAAGGGGACCACGGAAAAGGAATGGCGGTCCACCCCGGCCTCGACCATGGCCGCCTCGATCATGGCCTTGCGCTCCTCGAAGGTCAGCGGGTTGCTCTCGGCGGTGGACCGTTCCGGGTTGGTCGGCTCGTCGCGGATGGAGTCCGCGTCCGGGTTGGTGATCCCGATGACCAGCCGCTCGCAGAGCGCCTTCCCGGCCAGCAGGTAGACGAGGTGGTCGTTGTGCAGAACCTGGAACCGTCCGTGGATGAAGCCGAGTGGGTGCATGCCTATTCCTTGGGATCGAGGATGAAGGGGGGATGGTCGCCGGGCCAGTATTCCACCTGGTCCGGGGAGTCGTGGATGCCCGCCAGCCGGGCGCGGTCCAGGAGGTTGAGGACCGAGAACAGGAACTCGCGGCCGCGCATGCAGCCGAGCGCGCCCCCGGCCGCCGAGACCTCGTCGAAGCGGGTGACCTGGTCGCGCCGCACGCCCTCGCCCGCGAAGAGCAGGGGGACCGGCTCGCCGGAGTGGATGAGCGGCCCGCAGCTCGGGGTGGAGTGGTCGGCGGTCACGGCCAGGAGGACGCGCGGGTCGTCGGTGAGCCGCTCCGCCACCTCGGCCAGCCCACGGTCCAGGGACTCGATGACCCGGACCTTGGCCAGGGGGTCCTTGGTGTGGGCCGCTTGGTCCGGGGTCTTGGTGTGGACGTGAATGAAGTCGAAGTCGTCCAGCCGGTCGAGCGCGGTGCGCACGCGATCGGCCAGGTCCGCGCCCGGATCGCCGGTGTCCGGCGCGTTCGAAAAGTCCATGCCCAGGAACCGGGCCAGCCCGGCGAACAGGACTCCGCTGGTGATGCACAGGCCGCGCAGCCCGTAGCGCGCCCCCATGGACGGGCAGGGGACCAGCCGTCCGGCGCGCTGGGTGACCAGCCCGTCAGCCGGGACCTGCCCGGCCTCGGCCCGCTCGCGGTTGAACGGCAGGGCCGCCAGGGTGCGGTGGGCGTGCAGGAGGTAGGCGCGCAGCGCGTCCGCCGTGCGCAGTGCGGCCGGATCGTCGGCGTGGGAGCTGCGGGGCAGGGGCGGGGGGCAGGAGCCGCCCGTCCACCATGGGGTTGGTGTCCGTGACAAAGGGGGAGACGTCCCCGCGCAGGACCAGGACCCCGAACAGCCCGCCCACCGGGTGCAGGGAGATTTCCACGCCGCCGTGCTCGAAGCGGTCCACGGACCGGAACAGTGTTTCGCGCTCCTCGGGCGAGACCTTGACCTTGTCGCGGAGCAGCACCAGCCGGTCGTCCCGGTCCGGGCCGATGTGGGCGAAGTGGGTCAGCACGGCCACGTCGTCCGGGCCGAGGGCAAGCCCCGCGCCCAGGGCCTCCAGCGGGCCGCGTCCGGGAAACTCGCCGGGCAGCCCGCCGAACAGGGCGAAGTGGGCGTTCTCCGAGGGCAGGGGCTGGCCGAAGAAGGTGGCGTGGTAGAGGCCGTTGGCCCCGGCGGCGGCCAGCCGGTCCAGGCAGGGCGTGTGCGCGGCCTGGAGCGGGGTCAGCCCGCCCAGTTGCGGGTGGGAGCGGTCGCCCAGGCCGTCGAGCAGGATCAGGATGCAGCGTTTATCCATGGCGTGTTCCGATATAGGGAAATTCTATGATCCGCATGTGTATCCATAAATACAATCGCATTGCAATCACCGCAAGCAGGGGTAGTATGCAATAATGCTCATCGATCTGCACGTCCATTCCACCTGCTCCCAATGCTCGGTGCTCCGGCCCGGCGAGATCCTCGCCCACGCCCGCGCCATGGGGTTGGACGGCGTATGCATCACGGACCACGACACCATGGCCGTCCGCTCCCAGCTGCGGGAGGGGTTCCAGCCGGACGGGCTGCTGGTCATCGTGGGCATGGAATACGCCACACCCCAGGGCGACTACCTGGTCTTCGGGAACCTCGATTCCCTGCCGGGCGGCCTGGGGGCCGAACCCCTGCTGGAGCGGGTCCGCTCCCTGGGCGGCGCGGTCGTGTCCGCCCACCCCTGCCGGACCCTGCGGCCCGCCGATCCCGCCGTCCTGGCGGGCGGGCTGTGCTCTGCGGCCGAGGTCGAGAACGGGCGCAACTCCAGGGCGGAGAACCTCCTCGGGCTGCGGCTGGCCGTGCGCCACGGGCTGAGCCAGGTGGCCGGGTCCGACGCCCACACCCTCGAGGAGCTGGGCCGTTGCCCCACGCGGTTCTCCGTGCCGGTGGCCAGCGCCGCCGATCTGGCGGACGCCCTCAACCGGGGGCTTTGCCGTCCCTTCTCCGAAAACCGTTCCGCCGCCTGATCTCCCCATCCGCTACTTGCTCGGGATGAGGAAGGACGTGACCTTCTTCACTCCCTTCACGCCCCTGGCCACCTTCACGGCCAGGGCGGCGTCCGCCTTTGACCGGACCATGCCCAGCAAAACCACCTCGCCGTCCATGACTTCCTGCTCGATCTGGGTGGCGCTCAGGTCGCCCTCGGCGATGAGGTCCGTGCGCACCTTGGCCGCGATCTCCAGGTCGTCGGCGGTGGTGTCGGTCTCCTTCTTGAAGTAGTCGGTGACCTTGCCCACGTTCTCGGTCCCCTTGGCGGTCCGTATGGCGAAGGCCCGGAAGTCCTTGTCGTCGATGGCTCCCACCAGATAGACGTGACCCAGGAAGCAGTATACGTGCACCTTGAGCGCCAGTTTCGAGTCCTTGTCCGCCAGGGTCCCCTTGATGGACAGGGAAATCTTGTTGTCCGAGGCCTGGTCGCCCACGCTGCGTTCGTCGCGGGCCGAGCCGTAGATGGCCCCCCATGGGGTCCAGGCGGCGGAACCCAGGGCCAGGCAAAGAATCGTCAGGCAGGCCGCGAGCCGGAATGGGTTGTTCATGAACGCCTCCTTTTCGCTTTGTGGATAACTCTGTGGAAAGTATGATTCGGAATCCGTTTTCGGTCTTGACACCCCGTACAGGCAGATTACTTTAGGTGAGCATCGGTAAAATTATTATTTCGTCTGCATGAAGGAAAACGATTCTAATGGAATATAGAGACTATTACAAACTTCTCGGCGTGTCCCGTTCCGCGTCCAAGGAAGAGATCGGCAAGGCCTTCAAGAAGCTGGCCCGCAAGTACCACCCCGATCTCAACCCCAACGACGAGGGCGCGGAGGCCAAGTTCAAGGAAATCAACGAGGCCTACGAAGTCCTCAAGGACGAGAAGAAGCGGAAGCTCTATGACCAGTTCGGCTCCAACTGGGAGCACGGGCAGAATTTCCAGCCCCCGCCGGGCTACGAGAACGTCCATTTCGGCGGCTCCGGATTCGGCGGTGGCGGCGGAGGCTTCTCCGACTTCTTCGAGACCATCTTCGGCGGTGGCGGCGGAGGCGGCTCCTTCCGTGGCGGCTTCCAGTCCGGCGGGTTCTCCCAGGGCGACTTCGGCGGCTATCAGCAGCGTCCCCGCAGGGGGGCGGACTCCGAGGCGTCCTACGAGCTGTCGCTGGAAGAGGCCTTCCGAGGCGGCAAGAAGACCATCTCGCTCCAGGAGCAGACCGCCGGTCCCGACGGGTTCCCGCGCATGACCACCAAGACCCTGGAGGTCAACGTGCCCGCGGGCATCAAGGACGGCCAGAAGATCCGGTTGGCGGGCCAGGGCAATCCCGGCCTGAACGGCGGCTCCAAGGGCGACCTGTACCTGAAGATCAAGCTCATGCCGCACGCCATGTTCAAGGTGTCGGATTCGGACGTGGTCCTGGACCTCGCCCTGACCCCGTGGGAAGCGGCGCTCGGCACCACCCTGCGCGTGCCCACCCTGGACGGCGCGGTGGAGATGAAGATTCCGCCCGGCATCGGTTCCGGCAAGAAACTGCGCATCAAGGGCCGCGGGCTCGGCTCCGGCTCCCGCAAGGGAGACCAGTTCGTGCGCATCATGATCCAGGTCCCCGAACGCCTCACCACCGAGGAGCGGGACCTGATGGAAAAGCTGCGCGACGTGTCCCAATTCAAGCCGAGAAGCTTCTAGAGGTAGGACGATGACCACCAAGAAATTGCAGGA
Organism: Pseudodesulfovibrio indicus; assembly: GCF_001563225.1. Taxonomy (NCBI): domain Bacteria; kingdom Pseudomonadati; phylum Thermodesulfobacteriota; class Desulfovibrionia; order Desulfovibrionales; family Desulfovibrionaceae; genus Pseudodesulfovibrio; species Pseudodesulfovibrio indicus. Next base: position 3,292,471 of record NZ_CP014206.1, on the reverse strand, counting down.
AATGATCATGCACATGCCGGGCCTGAACCTGCCCGAGCGGAGCGAATACGTGGCCTGGGCCCAACTGGTCCAGCTGACCTCCATCCAGTCCGACGAGATCGGCGAACTGGTGGACCTGGGCTGGATCAGCCCCAAGAAGACCGGGTCGGAGGAATACCTCTTCCGACTGCGCGACGTGTACCGCATCCACAAGCTCATGCGGCTGGTGCACGACCTGGAGGTCTCGGTCTACGGCGGGTCCATCATCGTGGACCTGATGGAGCGGATAGAAGAACTGGAAAAGGAAGTCGTGGAACTCAAGCGACTGATATAAATATACATTACGTGAGGAGGTAACCGTATGGATCCCAATACCTTTACGCGAAAAACACAGGAAGCCGTGTCCGAGGCCCAGAACCTGGCCATTCGGAGCGGACACCAACAGATAGACTGCGAACACCTCATGCACGCCCTGGTGGCCCAGGAGCAGGGCTTGGCGGGACAGATCCTGCGCAAGCTCGGCGTGGCCCCGGACGGGTATCTCGGGGCCATCGACGCCGAGATCGCCAAGCTCCCCCGCGTGACCGGCTCGGGCGCGCGCCCGGACCAGATCGTGGTCACCCAGCGCATGCAGAAGCTGCTGGTGGCCGCCGACGACATGCGCAAGCGGATGAAGGACGAGTACGTCTCCGTGGAGCATCTCTTCGTGGCCCTGATGGACGAGTCCGGCAACACCGGCGTGGGCCGCGTGAACAAGCAGTTCGGTTTGGACAAGAACAAGGTCCTGGCCGCCCTGGAAGAGGTGCGCGGCAAGCAGCGCGTGACCTCCGACAACCCGGAGGCGACCTACGACTCGCTGAAGAAGTACGGCCGCGACCTCGTGGAGGAGGCGCGCTCCGGCAAGCTCGACCCGGTCATTGGCCGCGACGGCGAGATCCGGCGCGTCATCCGCATCCTGTCCCGCCGCACCAAGAACAACCCGGTGCTCATCGGCGAGGCGGGCGTGGGCAAGACGGCCATCGCCGAGGGGCTGGCCCAGCGCATCGTCAAGGGCGACGTGCCCGAGGGGCTCAAGGACAAGACCGTGTTTTCCCTGGACATGTCCGCGCTCATCGCGGGCGCCAAGTACCGGGGCGAGTTCGAGGAACGGCTCAAGGCCGTGCTCAAGGAGGTCGCCGAGTCCGCCGGGCAGATCGTCATGTTCATCGACGAGCTGCACACCATCGTGGGCGCGGGCAAGACCGACGGAGCCATGGACGCGGGCAACATCCTGAAGCCCATGCTGGCGCGCGGCGAGCTGCACTGCATCGGCGCGACCACGCTCGACGAGTACCGCAAGTACATCGAGAAGGACCCGGCGCTGGAACGCCGCTTCCAGACCGTGCTGGTCGAGGAGCCGTCGGTGGAGGACACCATCTCCATCCTGCGCGGGCTGCGCGAGCGGTTCGAGGTGCATCACGGCGTGCGCATCGCGGACGCGGCCATCGTGGAGGCGGCGGTGCTCTCCAACCGGTACATCACCGACCGCCAGCTCCCGGACAAGGCCATCGACCTCATTGACGAAGCCGCCGCCCTGATCCGCACCGAGATCGATTCCCAGCCCTACGAGCTGGACAAGGCCAACCGCCAGATAATGCAGCTGGAGATCGAGCGCGAGGCGCTCAAGCGCGAATCCGACAAGGGGTCGCGCGACCGGCTGGCCGAGCTGGAGAAGAAGCTGGCCGAACTCAAGGAATCCCAGTCCGCGCTGCTGGCCCAGTGGGAGAACGAGAAGTCCTCCATCGAGCGGCTGCGCTCGCTGAAGGGCGAGATCGAGAACGTCCGCCGCGAGATCGACGAGGCCAAGCGGATTCCCGACTACAACCGCGCCGCCGAGCTGGAATACGGCAGGCTGCCGCAGTTGGAGAAGGAGCTGAATCAGCGCAACGAGGCGCTGGAGACCGGCGACGGCCCGCGCATGGTCAAGGAGGAGGTCGGCCCGGACGACATCGCCCAGGTCATCGCCAAGTGGACCGGCATTCCCGTCTCCCGGCTGATGGAAGGGGAGCGCGAGAAGCTGCTGCGGCTGTCCGACGTCCTGCACGAGCGGGTCATCGGCCAGGACCAGGCTGTCCAGGCCGTGGCCGACGCGGTGCTGCGCGCCCGCGCGGGCCTCAAGAACCCGACCCGGCCCATCGGCTCGTTCATTTTCCTCGGCCCCACGGGCGTGGGCAAGACCGAGCTGTGCAAGACCCTGGCCGCTGCCCTGTTCGACACCGAGGACAACATGGTCCGCATCGACATGTCGGAGTACATGGAGAAGCACACCGTGGCGCGGCTCATCGGCGCGCCTCCGGGCTACGTGGGCTATGACGAGGGCGGCCAGCTGACCGAGGCCGTGCGGCGCAAGCCGTACTCGGTCATCCTGTTCGACGAGATCGAGAAGGCGCACCACGACGTGTTCAACGTCCTGCTCCAGATCCTCGACGACGGGCGGCTGACGGACTCCCACGGGCGGACCGTGGACTTCAAGAACACCATCGTGATCATGACCTCCAACCTCGGGGCGGAGTTCATGCTCGACGGCATCGACGAGCAGGGCGAGTTCAAGCCCGGCGTGGAGGACCAGGTCCGCGAGGTCCTGCGCCGCCACTTCCGGCCGGAGTTCCTGAACCGCGTGGACGAGACCGTGCTCTTCCGGCCCCTGACCCAGGACCAGCTGGTGGGCATCATCGACCTGCTGGCCGCCGGGCTGCGCAGCCGTCTGGCCGATCGCAAGATCGGCCTGGTCCTGACCGACCGGGCCAAGGGGTTCATCGCCCAGTCCGCCTACGACCCGTCCTTCGGCGCGCGCCCGCTGCACCGGTATCTCCAGCACAACCTGGAGACCCCGCTGGCCCGCAAGCTCATCGGCGGCGAACTGACCGACGGCGACACCGTCACCGTGGACGAGCGCGACGGCGCGCTGGTCTTCGACTAGGCCCTCGAATCACGATCATCCGGGGCCGGCGTCCGCAGGGACGCCGGCCCCTTTTCTTTTGGCACGCACGGGCCCGCCGCCAATCACCGCTTGACATCGGGCGGTTCTTTCTTGAAAGTTGCGCCTTCAACTTTTTGAGGAGCCGATGCCCAATCTGATCCTGCTTTCCCTGCTGGCGGCCTTTCCGCCGTTGTCCACGGACATGTACCTTCCGGCCATCCCGACGTTGCAGGCCCTGTGGGGAGTGTCCTTCGCCACGGTGAACCTGTCGCTGGTCCTGTTCATGGCGACCTTCAGCGTGTTCCTGCTGATCCACGGCCCGCTGTCCGACCGGTTCGGGCGCAGGCCGGTGCTCATGGTCGGCATTTTTCTGTTCATCGCCGGGACGAGCCTGTGCGCGGCCTCCCAGTCCATCGCCATGCTGCTGGCGGGGCGCTGCGTCCAGGCGGCGGGGGCGGCGGCCGCGTCCTCCCTGGCCCTGGCCCTGTCCAAGGACCTCTATTCCGGTCAGGAGCGCCAGAAGATCCTGGCCTACATCGGGGTGATCATGGCCTTCGCGCCCATGCTGGCCCCGACCATCGGCGGGCTGATGCTCAAGTTCGCGTCCTGGCGGCTGATCTTCGTCTCCCAGTCCTGCCTGGCCCTGGTCGGCCTGTACGGGGTATACAAGCTCAAGGAGCCGGTGACCCGGTTCACGAGCGGCGGGTTCCTGGCCGTGGCCGGACGCTACCTGACCGTGGCCCGCAACCTGCCGTTCATGGTCCTGTCCCTGGGGTTCGCCCTGATGGTCCTGCCGCACTTCGCCTTCATCGGCGGGTCCACGGACATCTACATGAACCGGTTCGGCCTGTCCGAGGACGTCTTCGGCTATTACTTCGGGTTCAACGCCCTGGGCTTCATGCTCGGCTCCCTGGCCTGCACCCGGCTGGCGGGCGTGTACAAGCCCCTGCACATGCTCTATTTCACCATCGGGACCTTCTTCCTGGGCGGGGTGCTGATGCTCGTCCTGGGCGGCGACACCCCATATACCGTGGCCGCCGCCATGATCTGCATCACCTTCTCGGTGGGCTTCTCGCGGCCCATCTCCAATTCCATGATCCTGGACCAGGTGGACACGGACGTGGGCGCGGCCTCCGGCATCCTGACCTTCGAGATTTTCATGATCGCGGCCGTGGCCATGCAGCTCATCTCCCTGGACTGGGCGGACAAGCCCATGCTCATCGGCATGGGGGCCATGATCAGCGCCCTGGTCCCCCTGGCGGCCCTGCAACTGGTCAAGAAGCGGTGCCGGTTCTGACCGCTCCTCGCCGGAACGAAAAACGCCCCCTCGCGGAACAATCCGCAAGGGGGCGTTTTCGTTTCCACGGGCGGGATCAGCGGGGCAGCCCGGCCAGGAACGTTTCGGCCCGCCGCTCGGACCAGTAGACGTTCTCCCGGTTGCGGAGCACGAACCCGACGTGGCCGCCGCAGACCGGCATCTCCAGGAACAGGCTCGGGTTGGACATGGCCTCCTGCACCGGGAAGCAGGAGGGCGACAGGAACGGGTCGTTCTGCGCGTTGACCAGCAGGGCGGGCACCCGGATGTCGCGCAGGAACTGGAGGCTGGACGCCTTGGCATAGTAGTCGGCGGCGTCCGCGAACCCGCCTACCGGCGCGGTGAACCGGTCGTCGAAATCGCGCAGGGTGCGGATTCCCTTGAGCCGCTCGGCGCGGACCACGTCCGGGAACCGTTCGCCCTTTTCGCGCATCTTCCGGCGCAGGCCGCGCATGAAATATTCGAAATACACGCGGCGGCCGGAGATGATCCTTTCCGCCGCGTCCAGGTCGCAGGGCACCGAGAACACGGCGGCTCCGGCCACCTCGCCGGGCACGCGGCCCGGGTCTTCGCCCAGGTACTTGAGGATCTGGTTGCCGCCCATGGAAAAGCCGATCAGGACCACGCGGGAATAGCGCCCGGCGGACAGGCAGTGGAGGATGATCTCGTGCAGGTCGTCGGTCTCGCCGGAGTGGTAGGAGCGGGCCAGCCGGTTCGGCTCCTCGCTGCACCCGCGCTGGGACCAGCAGACCGCGTCCCAGCCCAGCCGGGTGGCCGCGGCGGCCATGCCGAGCACGTATTTGCGCCGCGAGTTGCCCTCCAGGCCGTGGCTGACGATGACCAGCCCGGACGGGTCGCCCGCGCGGCTGCGGTGCCAGTCCATGTCCAGGAAGTCGCCGTCCGCCAGCTCCACGCGCTCCGGTTCGGGCGCGGTCAGCGGGTTGAGCCGGAACAGGGGCGGGTACAGGGTCGCCAGGTCGCCGGAGCCGAAGGGGAAGGGGGGGGCGTAGTCGGGAATGGGGAGTACGGGCATGGGACCGGTGTACGACCGGTCGGTCCGGATGTAAAGGGGCGCGGCCACGGGAAAACGGTTGCCCGGACACCCCTTCCTTGGCTACCCTGGAAGGACCGCCGCGCCAATGCCGCGGAACAAGGGAGCCACTGTGCCGCTGTACGAACAGATAGACATGGAGAACTACGCCGAGGTCCTGACCTGGGCGCTGGCCGAATCCAGGGAGCGCCCGCTGCGCAACGGCGAGCCGGTGCTCATCCGCTACGACATCCCCGGCCTGGCCCTGGCCGAGGCGGTCTACTCCCGGCTCATGGACATGCACCTCTCCCCGGTGACCATGGCCAACCCCACGCCCTACATGGAGATGGAGCGCTACCTGAACTCCAGCTACGGCCAGCTCCTGTTTCAGCAGCCCGGCCTGGCCGAGCTCTATTCCCAGGTGGGCGGGGTCATCAACATCATCGCCCCGGAGGAGCTGACCCACCTCCAGACCGTGGACCCGCGGACCATCGCCGAGGCCAGGCGGGCCGACACGCCCAACCGGCGCATCCTCCAGCGGCGCAGGCAGTCCGGGGCCATGGGCTGGACCACCTGCATCTATCCCACCGAGGCCCTGGCCGAGGCGTCCGGCATGACCCTGGACGAGTACGCCAAGGCGCTCCTGCGCGCCTGCTGGCTGAACATGCCCGACCCGGTGCGCGAGTGGCGGCGGATGCAGCGCGAGGTGGGCGAGCTCGGCGCCTGGCTCGACGGGCTGGCCATCGACCGGCTCAAGGTGGAGTCCGAGAACGCGGACCTGACCGTGGGCATGGGCGAGAACCGCCGGTTTGTGGGCGTGAACGGGGCCAACATCCCGGGCTACGAGATCTACGTGGCCCCGGACTCGCGCAAGGTGGACGGAATCTACTACGCGGACCAGCCGACCCTGCGCTACGGGCGGCTGCTCTTCGGCCTCTCCCTTGAGTTCTCCGGGGGCATCGCCACCACGGTGGAGGCCGAGCGGGGCGCGACCTTCGTCCAGCAGCAGCTTTATTCGGACGCGGGCGCGCGCCGGGTGGGGGAGTTCTCCCTGACCGACAAGCGGTTCTCGCGCGTGGACCGGTTCATGGCCCATACCCTGCTCGACGAGAACTTCGGCGGCGAGCACGGCAACTGCCACATCGCCCTGGGCGGCTCGGTCCTGGAGAGCTTCGCCGGCCCGGCCGAAATGCTCACCCCGGAGCTGGAATACGAGCTGGGCTTCAACAGCTCGGACATGCACTGGGACCTGGTCAACACCCAGCCCAAGCGGGTCACGGCCTGGCTCAAGGACGGCACCCCCAAGCTGATCTACGAGAACGGCGAGTTCCGCCTCTGATCCCCGCATGAATCGTCCCTGTCCGCTTCCGGGCGGTTTTTCTTGTCATACCGGTTATTGACAACCTTATCCCCATGCTTATTTTCCCCACAGGTCTCGCTGCCTGCGGGGCTTTCCAAACTACAATTCGACTTCCAAGGATTTGATTTTCATGGCGAAAAATAGAAACGACGTGCCCATCAACGGCCTTTACGACGACGAGGGCAAGATCTTCGGCGAGGAACAGGCGGCGGAAGGGGGCCAGGCCCCGGACCAGGCCGACGAGGCGGGCGAGACCGAGGTCTCCCTGAGCCGCGAGGAGCTGGCCGCCCTGTGCAAGGAATCCATCTGTCCCGGCTGCGACGTGTTCAAGGAGGCGGAGTCCATTCGGCTGCGCGCCCTGGCCGATTCCGAGAACGTCAAGAAGCGGCTGCTGCGCGAAACCGAGGAGATGAAGAAGTATGCGGGCGAGTCCGTCCTGGCCGACCTGCTGCCCATCCTCGACAACCTGGACCTGGCCCTGGCCCACACGGACGGGCTGTCCGCCGAGTGCAAGAATTTCGTCATCGGCGTGGACATGACCCGCAAGCTGTTCGTCGACGCGGTCAAGGGCCACGGCCTGGAAGTGGTGCAGGCCGCCAAGGGCGCGGACTTCGACCCCGAGGTGCACGACGCCGTGGGGACCGTTCAGGAGCCCGGCCTCGGCGACAACCAGATCGCCCAGGTGATCCAGAACGGCTATCGCCTCAAGGGTCGGCTGCTGCGTCCGGCCAAGGTGATGGTCAACAAGCCGTAGTTTTTTTGACGCTCCGGCCTTTACAAGCCGAATCGCGTGATTATTGAAGAAAGTAACGAAAATTCACGTACAATTCGCTGATATATTTTAGGAGGAATAATATGGGTAAAATCATAGGGATCGACTTGGGAACCACCAACTCCTGCGTTTACGTCATGGAGGGCAAGGACCCCAAATGCATCACCAACCCCGAAGGGGGCCGGACCACCCCGTCCGTGGTCGCCTTTACCGATAAGGAACGGCTGGTCGGCGACATCGCCAAGCGTCAGTCCGTGACCAACCCCGAAAAGACCGTTTTCGCCATCAAGCGCCTCATGGGCCGCTCTTCGGACGCGCCCGAGGTCAAGAAGTGGCAGCAGCACTGTCCCTACAAGATCGTGGCCGGCAACGGCAACGACGCCTGGGTCGAGATCGACGGCAAGAAATACTCTCCGCCCGAAGTCTCCGCCATGATCCTGCAGAAGCTCAAGAAGGACGCCGAGATCTACCTGGGCGAGCCGGTCACCGAAGCGGTCATCACCGTTCCGGCCTACTTCAACGACTCCCAGCGCCAGGCCACCAAGGACGCGGGCAAGATCGCGGGCCTCGAGGTCAAGCGCATCATCAACGAGCCCACCGCCGCGTCCCTGGCCTACGGCTTCGACAAGAAGGCCAACGAGAAGATCGCGGTCTTCGACCTCGGCGGCGGCACCTTCGACATCTCCATCCTGGAAGTGGGCGACAACGTCGTGGAAGTGCGCGCCACCAACGGCGACACCTTCCTGGGCGGCGAGGACTTCGACCACCGGATCATCGAGTACCTGGTGGACGAGTTCAAGAAGGAGAACGGCATCGACCTGTCCAAGGACCGCATGGCCCTGCAGCGCCTCAAGGAGGCCGCCGAAAAGGCCAAGCACGAGCTTTCCTCCTCCATGGAGACCGAAGTCAATCTGCCGTTCATCACCGCCGACCAGAACGGGCCCAAGCACATGATGGTCAAGATCAGCCGCGGCAAGCTCGAAAAGCTCGTCGATGACCTGGTGGACCGCACCGTCGAACCGTGCCGCAAGGCGCTGAAGGACGCCGGCCTGTCCGCCGCCGACATCGACGAGGTCATCCTCGTGGGCGGCATGACCCGCATGCCCCTGGTCCAGGAGAAGGTGAAGTCCTTCTTCGGCAAGGAGCCCAACCGCTCCGTGAACCCGGACGAGGTCGTGTCCATGGGCGCGGCCATCCAGGGCGGCATCCTGGCGGGCGACGTCAAGGACGTCCTGCTCCTCGACGTGACCCCGCTGTCGCTGGGCATCGAGACCATGGGCGGCGTGATGACGCACCTCATCGAGCGCAACACGACCATCCCGACCAAGAAGTCCCAGGTGTTCACCACCGCATCCGACAACCAGCCGTCGGTGTCCATCCGGGTCTTCCAGGGCGAGCGCCCCATGTGCGCGGACAACAAGCTGCTCGGCAACTTCGAGCTGACCGGCATTCCGCCGGCGCCGCGCGGCGTGCCGCAGATCGAGGTCTCCTTCGACATCGACGCCAACGGCATCGTCCACGTCAACGCCAAGGACCTGGGCACCGGACGCGAGCAGTCCATCCAGATCACCGCCAGCTCGGGCCTGTCCGACGACGAGATCCAGCAGATGGTCAAGGACGCCGAGGCCCACGCCGACGAGGACAAGAAGAAGCAGAAGCTCATCGAGACCCGCAACCAGGCCGATACCCTGGTCTACACCTCCGAGAAGTCCCTGCGCGACCTCGGCGACAAGGTGGACGCCACCCTCAAGGCGGACATCGAGTCCAAGATCGAGGCCGTGAAGAAGGCCCTGGAGACCGACGACGAGACCGAGATCAAGGCCAAGGCCGACGAGCTCGCCCAGTCTTCCCACAAGCTGGCCGAACAGCTCTACGCCCAGCAGAACGCCGAGCAGGCCGGTCCCGGCCCCGAGGCCGCCGCAGGCGCGGCCGGTTCGTCCGCCAAGGATGACGACGACGTGGTGGACGCAGACTACACCGAGGTCAAGTAGTTCGGCTTGCCTTCAAAGGCCAAGCGAAGTATAGCATTACCCGGTCCGCATTGCTGCGGGCCGGGTTTTTTTATCTGGCCGAGGGCTACCGCCGAGGCCGAACCGACAATGCACCACAGCGCCCCCATGAAACAATCCGCATATATCGCCAAGATTCTGGCCTGTCTGGCCCTTGTAGCCGTGTTCGCCTGGGGCTGCGCGCCGAGAACGCAGCCCGTCAAGAGCGCGGACCTGCTGTCCACGCCCAACCTGCTGGTGGAGGCCGACGCCGCGTGGCAGGCCAAACGGTGGGAAGCCGCCGAGCTGTACTACGCCGCCGCCCTGGAGCGCCAGGACCTGGTCCGCAGCGAGATGCCCACCATCTACGCCCGGCTGGCCGAGTCCGCGTCCGCCAACGGCCACTACCACCAGGCGCGCATCGCCCTGGAGCAGTGGGCCAACGAGGACGCCAAGGCCCTGGAGCGGGCGGACTGGGAGCGGCTCTACCTGGACGCCATGGCCGGTCTGGCCAAGACCGAGCGGCTGCGCAACCACCTGCAATGGGTGCTCGACAGCACCAACGTTCCCTGGGCGACCAAGCAGGAGGTGGCCCTGTGGTACGGTGAATATTTCCGCACCCACGAGGACTACCCCGGGTCCCTGGACGTGCTCGCCAAGTTCCATGCCCAGGCCCCGGACGACCGGGACAGGGCGCTCCTTGAAAACGACTACCAGCAACGCCTCCTCGGCCTGGACGACGGGGCGGTCGACACCCTGGCCAAGGCCGTCACCCCGGCCGACCAGTGGCGGTTCCCCTATGCCCTGGTGGCGTTCGAGCGCGGCGTGCGCAAGGCGTCGGACCCCGAAGCCTGGGCCGCTTCCTGGCGCACCCTGCGCGATCTGGCCGCGAACAGCGAGCTGGTCGACCGGGTGCCGCTGGAGACCCGGCTGGCCGAGTTGGAGGCCCGCTACGGGCTGCCGACCATCGGGCTGGCCCTGGTCCTGCCCGTGACCGGCCCCTACGCCAAGGTGGGCGTGAAGATCCTGCGCGGCGCGGGGCTGGCCCAGTGGCGGCTGGCCCAGGAGGGCGTCAACGTGGACCTGCGGGTCATCAACTCCGAGGCCCCGGGCTGGGAAACCCGGCTGGCGGAACTGCCGGGCCACTTCACCGTGGTCGGCGGCCCCCTGCGCGTGGACGCCTTCAAGCGGCTCTACGAACCCGATTCTCCGGCGGCGGGCGTGCTTGAACACCGCGCCGTGTTCGCCTTCCTCTCCTCCCTGGGCGACCTGTCCGAGGGCAAGGACGCCTGGCGTTTCTTCACCAGCCGCAACGACGAGGTCCGCAGCCTGGTCTCCCTGGCCGTGGACAAGCTCGGCATCACCGACCTCGCGGTCTTCTATCCCGAGGAGAAGTTCGGCCGGACCATGGCCCAGACCTTCTACAGCGAGGCCGCGCCCCTCGGCGGGCGGATCAAGGGCATGCAGTCCTATCCGCCGCAGGACCTCAAGCAGTGGTCCAAGCGCGTGGGCAGGCTCCTGAACGTGCCCGCCGACTTCAGCGACAACAAGGACGTGCCCCTGCCCCTGCCCGACTTCGGGGCCGTGTTCATCCCGGACGGCTGGCGTCAGGCCCAGACCCTGCTGCCCAACTTCTTTTTCTACGAGGGCGAGCAACTGGTCTTTCTCGGCCCCGGCCTGTGGAGCCGCGCCCTGGACGACGCCAAGAACGTGGACGAGCACTACTACCGGCTGGCGGTCTGCCCCGGCGCGTGGTGGGACGGCTCCGACGGCGGCAAGGCGCTGCAGTCCGCGCTGACCGAAGAGGGACTCGGCCAGGCCGATTTCTGGGTGGCGCTGGGATACGACTTCCTGCGCTTCGCCGGGAAGTTCGGCGCTCTGCCCGCGTCCTGGGACAGCGACCTGGTCAACAAGCGCATCCGCAAGGTCCAGGACATGGACTTCAGCATGGCCCCCATGACCTGGGACGACCACGGCACGGCCAGCCAGAACCTCTACCTGTTCACCCCGGTGTCCAACGGCAAGCAGATCGTGGATACCGAGCGGATCGCGGCCCGCATCGCCAAGGCCCAGGCCCGGCGCGAGCGGCGCATGGAGAATTACGAAAAGCGTATCGAAGCCGAAAGCAGACCGCCTTCGGCCAATCCGGACGACACGCCCCCGGCCCCGTAGCCGGGTCACGCATAAAGGAGTCAGCATGAAGATCAGCCCCGAAGAAGTGGCCAAGGTCGCCGGCCTCGCGCGGCTTGACCTGAGCCAGGACAAGCTGGAACTGTTCGCCGGGCAGCTCGGCGACATCCTCGCCTACATGGACAAGCTGGGCGAGCTGAATACGGACGAGGTGGAACCCCTCTACAGCCCGGTGCAGCACACCACGGTGCTGCGCAGGGACGAGGTCCGCAAGGATTACGCCCGAGAGGAAATCCTGGCCAATGCTCCCGAGCAGGACGGCCAGTTCTTCATTGTTCCGAAGATCGTTTAATATTTTGATATAATTCAGGATTGATTAATGTCTGAACTGCACACGAAGACCCTCTCCGAGATCGCGGCGCTGCTCAAGTCCGGGGAAGTGAAGGTCGCCGAGGTGGTCGCGGACTGCCTCGCCCGCATCGAGGCCACGGAGCCGCGCGTCAAGGCGCTGATCACGGTCATGGCCGAGGAAGCCATGGCACAGGCCAAGGCCATGGACGCCGCCGGGCCGGACCCGGACAAGCCGCTGTGGGGCGTGCCCATGGTCCTCAAGGATCTGCTCACCCTGAAGGGCGTGAAGACCACCTGCGGCTCGAAGATCCTTGAGGATTTCGTTCCCTTTTACGACGCCACGGCCGTGACCAGGCTCAAGGACGCCGGGGCGGTGTTCGTGGGCAAGGCAAACATGGACGAATTCGCCATGGGGTCCTCCACCGAGAACTCCGCCTTTTTCATGACCGCCAACCCGTGGGACGTGGATCGCGTGCCCGGCGGGTCGTCCGGCGGCTCCGGGGCCACGGTGGCCGCGGGCCAGTGCTTCGCCGCGCTCGGCACCGACACCGGCGGCTCCATCCGCACCCCGTCCTCCTTCTGCGGCATCGTGGGCCTCAAGCCCACCTACGGCCGCATCTCCCGGTTCGGGCTCATCGCCTACGGCTCGTCGCTGGACCAGATCGGCCCCATGGTCCGGTCGGTGGAGGACGCCGCGCTTTTGCTCCAGGTCATGGCCGGCCACGACCCCAAGGACTCCACCTCGGTGGACGTCCCGGTGCCGGACTACCTCGCCGCCCTTGGCCGCGAGGATTTGGACGGCGTGACCATCGGCCTGCCCGAGGAGTACTGGGGCGAGGGGCTGGACGAGGAGGTTAAGGAGGCGTGCGCCAACGCCGTGGCCGAGATGGAGAAGCTGGGCGCCAAGACCGTGCCCGTCAAGCTCGCCCTGACCGAATACGCCATCGCCACCTATTACATCATCGCCATGGCCGAGGCCTCGTCCAACCTGTCGCGTTTCGACGGCGTGCGCTTCGGCTATCGCAACAAGAAGGCCGACGAGCTCATCGACATGTACACCGCCAGCCGCACCGAAGGGTTCGGCGACGAGGTACAGCGGCGCATCATCATGGGCACCTACGTGCTCTCCAGCGGCTACTACGACGCCTACTACAACAAGGCCGCCAAGGTCCGCCGCCTGCTGCGCCAGGACTTCGAAAAGGCGTTCGCCCAGTGCGATCTGATCGCCGGCCCGGTCTGCCCGACCACGGCCTTCGTCAAGGGCGCCAAGGCCGACCCGCTGCAGATGTACCTGCTCGACATCTTCACCATCTCCGCCAACCTGGCGGGCATTCCTGCCATGTCCCTGCCCGTGGGGTTGGGCAAGGACTCCAGCATGCCGGTGGGACTCCAGTTCATGGGCGCTCCCTTCTCCGAGCCGACCATGCTCGGGGTGGCCGAGTGTTTGGAGCGCCACCTCGACCCCATGCCCATGCCGGAACTGTAGGAACCGATCGAAAAATGAAAGCCGGTTGCGCGCTGATGCGTGCAACCGGCTTTTTTCCATCCTTCATCTGTGCTAACAACTCATCTTATGTTGAACCAATCCCGCATTGATTTCTTCCCCCCTTGCGCCAAGCGCACCCGACGCGTTTCGGAAGGGAGAGGGGATGGCGGCCAGGAGAAGGCTTCCTCATGACCGTGGCCGTGGCCGTTTCTGGGGGCATGGATAGCCTGCTGGCGCTCGCGCTGCTCAAGGAGCGGGGGGAGCGGCTGATGGCCGTGCACGGGCATTTCCTGCCGCCGAACCCGGCCTGGGAGCGGGTCGTGGCCGGGTTGACCAGGGCGTGCGCCACCCTCGGCGTTCCCTTTCACGCCCTGGATTTGCACGAGTCCTTCGACGACCGGGTCATCAAGCCGTTCGTGGCCGAGTACAGGGCGGGGCTGACGCCCAACCCGTGCGCCATGTGCAACCCGCGCATGAAGTTCGGGGTGCTCTTCGACGCGGCCCGCAACCTCGGGGCCGAGCGGCTGGCCACCGGCCATTACGTCAGGCTGGAGGAGCGCGCTCCGGGCCGGATGCTGGTGCGCGGCGAGGACGCGGCCAAGGACCAGAGCTATTTCCTTTCCATGGTGCCGGTGGAGAAGCTGCGGCTGGCCGAGTTCCCGCTGGCCCGGACCTTCAAGCGGGACGTGCCGCGCTTCCTTGCGGCCCTCGGGCTGAACCCGCCCCTGCCCTCCGAGAGCCAGGAGATCTGCTTCGTGCCGGACGACGATTACCAGCATTTCCTGACCTCGCGCTGCGCCATGCCCGGCCCTGGCCCGGCGGTCCTGCCGGACGGGCGGGTCGTGGGCGAGCACCGGGGGCTGTGGCGGCACACTCAGGGGCAACGGCGCGGCCTGGGCATCGCCTGGTCCGAGCCGCTCTACGTTCTGGACAAGGACGTGGCGGCCAACGCGCTGGTGGTGGGGCCCAAGGAGTTCCTGGCCGCCGACGGGTGCGTGGCCGGGCAGGTGAACCTGATGTGTCCGATGGATTCGTGGCCGGAGACCGTGATGGTCCAGACCCGCTACCGCCAGAAGGCCAAGCCCGCCAGGGTGCGGCTCACGGGCGGCAGGCTGCACTTCGACTTTCTGGAACCGCACGTGCGCCCCACGCCGGGCCAGGTGGCGGCGGTCTACGATGCGGACGGCACCGTGCTGGGCGGCGGGATCATCGAGTCGGAAGCATAGCTGCTACCAGGTTTCGCGGCGCATTTCGAGGCGCTCCTGGGCGTCCCGGTCGTAGCCGTCGCGGCGTTCGCGGTTCATGGCCTTGTGGATTTCCTCCGGGGTCAGCTCCGGTTTTTTCTCCAGGTAGGCGGCCATGCGCTGCACCGCGGAGGTCCCCCGGTAGTAGTACGGGTCGCGGTAGGTCTTGAGCAGCCCGAACCCGGCCTCGCGCTCGCCCAGGTAGATGAGCGTCAAACCGAGGTAGTAGGTGGAATCCGGCAGGTCCGGGTATTTTTCGAGGGTATCGGTGAAGATTTTGCGGGCCGCTTCGAAATTTCCGTCGTCAAGCTGCTTGATGCCCGCCTTGTTGTTGAGGTAGGCCTCATTCGGCCCGTTGTTCAGGAAGTCGCCGTAGGAGTTGATGGACGCGCCCAGCCCGCCCGAGACGCCGACGCCGACCGAGGTCCGGCCGCCGCCTATGCCCACGCCCACGCTGGTCCCGGACGTGCCCACGCCGACGCCCACGCCGGTGACGCAGCCGGTCAGAAAGAGTGCGGGCAGAAAGAGCGCGGCCAGCAGGGCGACGGAGAGCGGGGCAAGGGTTTGCTTCACGGGTTGTATCTCGGCTAAGGTGGATGAACTTTTTTCTAACGACGTTGACGGACCATACCATGACAACCTTTCATACCGCTACCCTGGGTTGCAAGATCAACCAGTACGAGACCCGCTCCATCGCCGAGGCATGGGCCGGGCGAGACGCCGTGGAGACGGACGACCCGCGCGCGGCGGACCTCATCCTGGTCAACTCCTGCGCGGTCACGGCCAACGCCGTGGCCGACCTGCGCCAGACCGTGCGCCGCTTCCACCGCGACAACCCGGCGGCGGAGATCATCGTCACCGGGTGCGCGGCCCAGGTCATGCCCGAAGAGCTGGCAGCGCTGCCCGGCGTGGTCCGGGTGGTGGCCCAGGCGGACAAGGCGGACCTCCTGGGCGGTCCCATGACCCCGGCAACTCCCGCACCGGCATCGGAGAAGCCCCGGTTCGCGCCTTTTTCCATCTCCGGCTACGGCCGGGCCAGGGCCGTGGTCAAGGTCCAGGACGGCTGTTCCCATTTCTGCACCTACTGCATCGTGCCCCTGACGCGCGGGCGGTCCGTGAGCCGTCCCGTGGCCGAGGTCGCGGACGAGATCGCCCGCTTGTTCGGCGCGGGGTTCCGCGAGTTCATCCTGAGCGGCATCAACCTGCGCCACTTCGGGCGCGATCTCGAATCCAAGCCCGACTTCTGGGACCTGGTGGCCGAACTGGAGCGGACCTTCGCCCCGGACTGGGCGGGGCGCGCCCGGCTGCGCATCTCCTCGGTGGAGCCGGGCCAGCTCACGGACAAGGCGCTGGACGTCCTGTCCTCATCCCGGCTGGTCTGCCCGCAGCTCCATCTCTCGCTCCAGAGCGGCGACCCGCAGGTCCTGAAGGCCATGGGACGCGGCCATTATTCGCCACGGTCCGCCGTGGACTTCATGGACCGGCTCAAGGGTGCGTGGCCGGTCATGGGGCTGGGCGCGGACCTGATCACCGGGTTTCCCGGCGAGACCGAGGCGCAGTTCGAGAACACCATGGAGCTGTGCCGCGAACTCCCGCTGACCTACGGCCACGTCTTTCCCTACTCCGAGCGGCCCGGCACCAGGGCGGCCGAGCTGCCCGGCGCGGTGGACGTGCCGGTGCGCAAGGAGCGGGCGGCCCGTCTGCGCAAGCTCATCGGGCGCAGGAAGGCCGCCTTCCTCAAGCGCCTTCTCGACCTGGACCATCTGGACGTGCTGGTCCAGGACGACCGGGGACGCGGGGTCAGCGAGTACTACGCGGCCTGCCGGTTCGAACAGCCTCCCGGAGCCGCGCCGCGCTCCCTGGTCCGGGCGCGCCCGTTGCGCGTGGAGCGGGGCGTGGTCATCGTCGAGCCGTGGGAGGCAAGCGAATGAGTACGCCCAAGACCCCTGATCCGGGGATGCTGGTCATCTCGGTCCTGAGCGCCGACTGGGGCGCGTTCTGGCCGCAGGTCGGCGCGGAGCTGGCCGACCGGTTCGGTCCTTTCGACCCGTCCGAGGAGTTCGATTTCGACCAGACCGACTATTACGACAAGGAGCTGGGAACGCCCATCACCCGGCGGCTCCTGGCCTTCGATGCGCTGCGCCCCCTGGACGAGCTGGCGGATATCAAGCTGTGGACCAACTCGGTGGAGCAGCGGTTCGCGCGGGACGGGCGCAGGTTGTTCAATCTGGACCCCGGCTTCCTGACCCAGCAGTCCCTGGTGCTCGCCACGGGCAAGAACTTTTCCCACCGCATCTACCTGAAGGACGGCATCTGGGCCGACCTGACCCTCATCTGGCAGAAGAAACGGTGGGTGGATTTTCCCTGGACCTTCCCGGATTACGCGGGCGAGGCCATGAAATCGCGGCTGACAAAGCTGCGTCAGTCGTATAGAAACAGGCAGAGCAAGCCGCGAACGTGACGTTTTCCGCACAACTCGCGGCTTACAACCATAAAAGGACACCCATTTATGCCAGTAAGCATGACCGGCTTCGGCCGTAACGAAACCAACGAGGACGCCTGGACCCACGTGTGGGAGATCAAGAGCGTCAACGGCCGCTTCCTCGACGTGAAGTGGCGCATCCCCGGATTCCTCCGCTCCCTGGAGACCGCCTGGGAGCGGCAGGTCCGCACCCACGCCTCGCGTGGCCGCGTGGACGTCTCCCTGAACCTGGAGGTCCTGGACGCCGAGGTCCTCGGCGTGACCTTCAACAAGACCATGGCCAAGGCCATGTTCCGCCAGATGGAAAAGCTGGCCGCCGCCCGGGGCGAAATCTTCAATCTCGACTACAACCGGGTGCTGGCCATGCCCGCCCTGTGGCGCGACAACGGGTCCGAGCCGGACCCCGGCCTGGCCGAGAGCCTGAACAAGGGGCTCGAAGCCGCCCTCAGGGATTGGGTAGACTCCCGCGCCCGCGAGGGCCAGGCCCTGGTGGCCGACCTGACCGCCCGGTTCGCCACCCTGCGCGAGCTGACCGAGAAGGTCCGCGAACGCATTCCGGACATCCTGGAGGCCAAGAAGGACGGCTTGAGGCAGCGCATCACCGACATGCTCGACTCGGCCAATGCGGACTTCTCCGAGGACCGCATGCTCCAGGAGGTGGCCTACCTCACGGACAAGCTCGACGTATCCGAGGAACTGACCCGCCTGGACGCCCATCTGGAGCGGCTGGCGGAGGTCCTGGCCGACAAGGACGACGTGGGCAAGAAGCTCGATTTTCTGGTGCAGGAAACCTTCCGCGAGATCAATACCTGCGGCAACAAGGCGCAGGACACCGAGGTCAGCCGGTTGGTCGTGGATTTCAAGGCGGAGCTGGAGCGCTGCCGGGAACAGGTTCAAAACATCGAGTAGGGGACCATGCAGAAACAGGGATTACTGAACGTCGGCTTCGGCAACTTCGTGGTGCTCGACCGGGTCATCTCCATCGTCAACCCGTCCAGCGCGCCCATGCGGCGGCTGCGTGAGGACGCCCGCGCCGAGGGGCGGCTCATCGACGCCACCCAGGGGCGCAAGACCAGGGCGATCATCGTCACCGACTCCAACCACGTGGTCCTGTCCGCCATCCAGGCGGAAACCATCGGCCAGCGGTTCAGCGCGGAAGAGGGGGATTAGGTGACCAGGGACGATCACAAGTTCAGGCTGGGGCAGGTCCTGGTGGTCTGCGCGCCCAGCGGCACCGGCAAATCCACCCTCATTTCCATGCTCCGCGAGGAGTTCCCCGATTTCGGCTTCTCCATCTCCTACACCACCCGCGCGCCGCGCGGTGCGGAGCAGGACGGGCGCGAATACCATTTCGTCTCCCGCGATACCTTCGTGGCCATGCGCAGCCGGGGCGCGTTCTGCGAGTGGGCCGAGGTCCACGGCAACTTCTACGGCACGGCCACCAAGCCGGTGGAGGAGATGCTCGGCGCGGGCCAGGACGTGCTCTTCGACATCGACGTGCAGGGCGCCAAGCAGCTCAAGAAGACCTTCTACAAGGGGACCTTCGTGTTCCTGCTCCCGCCCTCGCGCGAGGAGCTGGTGCGCCGCCTCAAGGGGCGCGGCACCGACTCCGAGGAGTCCATCGCGAAAAGGCTGGCCAACGCCTCGGGCGAACTTTCCCAGGCCGAGTGGTTCGACTCCTGGGTGGTCAACGACGACCTGGACGAGGCCTACGCCGAGCTCAGGGCCGTGTACCTGGCCGGGCGGTGCAAGCCGTCGCTCAGGCCCGGCATCCTCGAAAACATCATGGACACCTGGAAGCAAGATGGCTGAGCTGGTCGTTGCACTGGATTTTCCGGACGCGGCTTCCGCCCTTGCCATGGCCCGCGCCCTTGAGGGCACGGCCCCGTGGATGAAGGTCGGGCTGGAGCTGTTCACGGCCGAGGGCCCCAAGGTGGTCACCGGCCTCAAGGAGCTGGGCTTCAAGGTCTTCCTGGACCTGAAATTCTTCGACATCCCCAACACCGTGCAGGGCGCGGTCCGGTCCGCCGTGCGGCTGGGCGCGGACATGGTCAACATCCATGCCCTGGGCGGGGAACGCATGGCCCGCGCGGCCATGGCGGGGTGCGCCGAGGGGACTCTGCCCGGACAGGAGCCGCCCCTGGTCCTGGCCGTGACCATGCTGACCAGCATGGGGGCCGGGGACCTGCCCGTGGAGAACGCGCCCGCGCCCTCGGACATGGCCCTTGACCTGGCTGTGAAAGCCAAGCAATATGGCTTAAATGGCGTGGTCTGTTCCGGCCTGGAGGTCGAACGGATCAAGGGTGCGTGCGGCGACGGGTTCGCCTGCCTCACCCCCGGCATCAGGCCCGCTTCGGCCGAGGCCGGGGACCAGCGGCGGGTGGTCACTCCGGAGGGTGCCGTGCGAAGCGGGTCGGACTTTCTGGTGGTGGGCAGGCCCATTACCCGGGCGGAGCGTCCCGGCGAAGCAGCCATGGCGATCATCGGGGAGATGCGGCGGGCCGGATAGGAGCAATTGATGGCCGAGCATGAGCAGACTGCCGACAACCGGCAGGGAGTAGTTCGCGACGGCGCGGAGAAGATCAAGGGCATCTTCTCCACACAGACCGTGGCCAAGGTCGGCACCGGAACGACCCAGCGCAAGACGATCCAGAAAACCTACTGGAACGTCGAGGAGCTGGACGACGGCGAGGTTTCGGTGCAGCCGCTCAACCGCAACTACGTGCCGTCCGGTCCCAAGCGCAACGTCCCGCGCGACGACTTTCTTACCAAATTCAATCCCGAACCCGAGTTCTACATCTCCACGGTCTATCCGGCCATCAAGGAGATGGACGGGGCCATCGTGCGCGGCGAGAAGCACCGCGAGCGGGGTGCCGCCTATTCCGCCGAGTTCGAATACCAGCAGGCCATGGCCATCGACGAGGAGAACGTCCGGGCCAACTTCGGCCTGGGGCTGACCTATCTCGACCGGGGCGACCAGGTGAAGGCCAACGACATCTTCGAGCGGTTGGTGGGGCTGGAGGCGGCCTTCGACACCGAGCACAAGCACCTGTTCAACGACTTCGGCATCAACATGCGCAAGAACAAGATGTACGACCAGGCGCTGCGCTACTATCTGCGTGCCGAGGAATTGGTGAAGAACGACGAGCACCTCTTTCACAACATTGCCCGCTGCTACTTCGAGAAGGGCAATGTGGAGGAATGCAAGAAATATCTGCTCAAGAGCCTGGAGGTGAACCCCAAGCTCGACGCGAGCCTGAAGTTCTGGGCCTTCCTCAAAGGCCGAGGACTGGTGGCCGAGGGCGAGGGACCCAACGTGGCTCCTGGCGGCAAAGGCGGCAAGCCCAAGGGCGGTTCCGCCGGGGTGAACCTGGATGCGGCCCGCGAGGACGGCGAACCCAAGACCGGGGACAACGGAGCGCCGAAGAAACCGGCAAGCTCCGCGCCCATCAAGCTGGACTAATCTTTCGGGACAGGAGGGCGCATGAACCAGGACAGGATTCAGGGATTTCTCCAGGAGCTTCCGCAAATGCGGCAGGACCTCCCGTTTTCGCCCGAAGTCCTGCGCACGCTCTTCGTCCAGACGGGCGGGGGATCGCTGGCATCGCTGGAGGACGTGGGCAAGACCCTGGGCAAGGACCAGGGACTGACCACCCGCATCCTCAGCCTGGCCAACTCCGCCTATTACGGGTTGCAGGCCGAGGTCCAGTCCGTGCCGCGCGCCGCAGCCGTGCTCGGCATGGCCGAGATCCGCAACATCGTCCTGGCCCTTGGCGTCAACGGGCTGACCCGCCGCTATCCCATTCCCGAGGATTTCGATCTGGGCGAGTACTGGACTCACCAATTCCTGGTGGCCATGGTCGCCAAGGAACTGTCCGACATGACCGACGTGGGCAAGCCGGACAACCTCTTTACTTCCGGCCTGCTGCACGACATCGGCAAGCTGATCACCGCGCTGAAGCGGCCCGACGACTGGGCGGCCATACGCGAGAAGGCCGAGAGCGACGAGATGACCGACAGCGAAGCCGAGGAAGACTACTGGGGGTTGGACCACGCGGTTATCGGCGCGCTGGTGCTCCGTTCCTGGGACCTGCCCGCCACCCTGGTGGAGCCGGTCAACTGGCACCACTCGCCCGACCTCTCCCCGGAGCACTCCACCGAGTCCAACGTCATTTGCCTGGCCGATTGCGTGACCCACGCCGTGACCGACCCCGAGGGGCCCTACGTGGAGCGGGTCGAGCAGCTCTGCCAGGCAGTGGACGTGGACATGGACGACATCATGGAAGTGGGCGAGGAACTCCTCGATTCCGACGACATCGAACAATTCGTTAACATTCTTTCCTGATCATTCCCGGATAATACATTGCCCTGCATTTGGAAACACCGCGGCGAGGGAGCCGCGCCCCCGGCTTCGGCCACGGCCATGGCCGAAGAGCTTGAGGTTTCGCCCCTGATCGTCGAGATCCTCTGGAACCGTGGACTGACGGACGTGGCCGACATGGACCGCTTCCTGAGTCCGCTGCTCCGGCACATGGCCAACCCCGCCGAGATTCCCGGCCTGACCGAGGCCGCCGAGACCCTGGCGCGGGGGCTGGCCGAGGGACGCAAACTCGCCGTGTGGGGCGACTACGACGTGGACGGCATCACCGCCACGGCGGTGGTCAAGGAGTTCTTCGCCATGCGCGGGATCGAGGTCATGCACCATCTGCCCAACCGCATGGAGGAGGGCTACGGCATGAACGTGCCGTGGGTGGAGCGCCTGCACGAGCAGGGCGCGGACATGCTCCTGACCGTGGACTGCGGCATCTCCGACCTGGAGCCCGTGGCCCGCGCCCGCGAGCTGGGCATGGTCGTTGTCGTCTCGGACCACCATCTGCCGGGAGAGACCCTGCCGAGCGCGCACGCCGTGTGCGATCCGCGCCTGAAGGACGGCGGCCCGTGCGACGACCTGGCCGGGGTGGGCGTGGCGTTCATGCTCATGGTCGCCCTGAACCGGCTGCTGCCGGGCGATCCCGTGGACGTCCGTCCGCTGCTTGACCTGGTGGCGCTGGGGACCATCGCCGACATCGTCCGGCTGACGGGCCAGAACCGCATCCTGGTCAAGAACGGGCTGCTGCTCATCAAGGAGGCCAAGCGGCCCGGCATGGCGGCCCTCAAGGTGGTCAGCGATTACGAGCGCCAGGCCGAACTGGGCGCGGGGCAGATCGGCTTTCACCTGGCGCCGAGGATCAACGCCGCCGGACGCATGGGCGACCCGGAAAAGGCCCTCCGGTTGCTGCTCTCCAAGGATTTCGACTCGGCCATGCCCATCGCCGAGGAACTCAACGCCATCAACATGGAGCGCCGCCGCCAGGAGCAGGAGATCGCGGACGAGGCGTTTGCCCAGGCCGAGGCCATGCGCTCACAGGCCGGGCTGGTGCTCCACGCCGATCACTGGCACCCGGGCATCATCGGCATCGTGGCCTCGCGGGTGGTGGAGAAATATTACCGGCCCACGCTGCTGCTCTGCGCGGCGGAGTCCTCGGGACTGCTCAAGGGGTCCGGGCGGAGCATCCCGGAGTTCAACCTCCACGAGGGGCTGGTCTCGCTGGCCGAGCTGTTCGAAGGGTTCGGCGGCCACGCCCAGGCGGCGGGCGTCTCCCTCAAGCCCGGGAACCTGGGCGAGTTCCGCGAGCGGTTCAACGCCAAGGTCATCGAGGCCCTCGGCCCCAAGCCGTTGACACCGACCCTCAAGCTCGACCACGAGCTGCCGTTCTCTTCCATCGACAACACCCTGCTCAAGGAGCTGGAACTGCTCCAGCCCTACGGCATGGGCAACCCGGAGCCGGTCTTTGCAACCCGCCCGGTGCGCGTGGCCGAGCACGCCCTGTTCGGGCGCGAGCGGGAGCACGTCAAGCTGGTGCTGGAGGACCAGGAGACCGGCACCAAGCTGCCGGGCAAGGCGTGGCGCATGGCCGACACCCTGACCTCCGTGGTCCGGGGCCGAACCATGCGGTTCGCCTTCACCCCCAAGATCGACCGCTACATGGGCATCCCCAAAATCGATCTGCGCATCAAAGACTGGATATTCTAGCAGGCTGTTGAAAAACGGCGATCTGCGTCGTTGCTTCAAAAAGTTCAAACTCTCGCGTACAGGAAGTACGCTTCGACCTTGAACTCTTTTCGCGCCTAGCATCTCACCATTTTTGAACAGCCTGCAAAACCATTCTGCGGTTGAAACAGCCTGTTTTTCGGTACGAATCCGAGCGAAGCGAGCGCCAAAAAGTTTCGGAAGATTCTTAAGAAACCCTTTTCAGCGGCAGCTCTTAGCGAGTCTACGAGCTCTAGAGATGGCGACAGCAGCGATAAGGGGTTCTTAAGCCCTCGGAGAGGCCCCCGGCAGGGCCGCCGGAGGCTCGTCTAGACGAATTCGGCGGCGTTGTAGCTCGACCGGACCAGCGGGGCGCTGTGCATCCGGCGGATGCCGCGTTTTTTGCCTTCCTCGGCGTACCACTGAAACCGTTCCGGCTCCACGTAGCGTTGCACCAGGGGATGGCGGCGGCTCGGCTGCATGTACTGGCCGATGGTCACGATGTCGCAGCGGATGGCGGCCAGGTCGTCGAGCACGGCCAGTATCTGGTCGTCGGTCTCGCCCAGGCCGACCATGATGCCGGACTTGGTGGGGATGGCCGGGGCCAACCGCTTGGCGTTCTCCAGCACGGCCAGGGACTGGCGGTAGTTCGCCTGGGGCCGGATGGTCCCGTAGAGCGGCGGCACGGTCTCCAGGTTGTGGTTGAGCACGTCGGGCCGGGCGTCGAGCACGGTCCCGAGCGCGCTCTCGTCGCCCTGGAAGTCCGGGATGAGCACCTCCACGGTGCAGGCGGGCAGCACTTGGCGCACGGCCCGGATGGTGGCCGCGAAGTGGCCGGACCCGCCGTCGTCGAGGTCGTCCCGGGTGACCGAGGTGATGACCACGTGCTTGAGTTCGAGCCTGCGCGCGGCCTCGGCCACGCGGCCGGGTTCGGACGGGTCCAGGGGGGCCAGGTCGCCCGGTTCGATGTTGCAGAAGGCGCAGTTGCGCGTGCAGATGGACCCCATGACCAGGAAGGTGGCCACGTTGCGCGAGAAACACTCCCACTTGTTCGGGCATTTGGCCGACTGGCAGACCGTATTCAGCCGCAGGTCGTCGATCAGCCCGGACGTGCAGGAGAAATTTTCGTTGCTAGGGAGCTTGATCCGCAGCCACGGCGGAATCCGCAAAGGTTTCTGCAAAGGCTTTTCCGAAGACATTCTTGACGTCCTTGATGTCGATGTCGCGCCCGGCCTCAGCGGACAGGGAGGTGGGAACCGCCCCCTGTATGCCGCACAGGGTGATGGCGTTGAACAGGCTCACGTCGCGCGCCACGTTGAGGGCCAGCCCATGGTAGGTGACCCAGCGGCGAACGCCGATGCCCATTGAGCATATTTTCCTGGTTTCGTCCACCCATACCCCGGGGTGCTTGGGCCGCCGGATGGTGGATACGCCGTAGTGCGCGCAGGTGTCCATGACCGCCTGTTCCATGTCGTGGAAGAATTTGCGCATGCCGCCGGGCCGCTTTTCCACGCGCCAGATGGGGTAGGCCACCAGCTGGCCGGGAAAGTGGCAGGTGATGTTGCCGCCGCGCGCGGTCCGGGCCAGCTCGATATTGTGGGCCTTGAGCTGCGCCTCGTCCAGGTGCAGGTTCTCGGCCCCGCCCTGGCGGCCCAGGGTGATCACCTTGGGGTGCTCCAGCAGGAAGAGGGTGTTCTCCTCCCGCCCGGCGGTCACCGCTTCCAGGGTCTTCAGTTGCAGGGCTTCGGCCTCGGCATAGCCGATCAGCCCCAGGTCCACGATTCTCACTTCTTGCCTTCGCCCTTGTACGGCAGGATGACCGCCTTGGACTTGAGGTCGGTCTTGGGGTTTTGCGGCCAGTCCGGGGCAAAGGATTGGCCCGGGAACAGCGGCCGCACGCCCTGCGCGTACTGGAGCAGGGTCAGCCCCCGGTCCGAGCACGCGTACTGTCCCTTGTCGCCGTGCAGCTTGAACGGTTCGGAAACGGCCCGCACCGCGCCCCATTCCTGGGCTCCGTTCTGGGAGAGATAGAGGAAGTTGAGGGTCACGTTGTCCTTTTCCAGGCTGGCTTCCTTGGACACGGACTCCAGCCACTCGGGCGCGCCCTTGGACAGGAAGTTGAAGTGGCACCACGGCCCCTGGCCCAGGGCGGGCATGGGGCATTCGCCGGTGTGCGGACAGGGCGCGATGGGCTTGAACCCCTTGACGAGCATCTGGGCGCGCATCTCGGCGATGATCCGCCCGGTCAACCGAACCCCGGTCTCGATGATCAGGATGCGGCCCGTGTCCTTGGCGCAGCCCGCCAGGTGGGTGGCCAGCTTCTCGGCCTGGGGCCGGGCGGTGCGGCCCGACCAGTCCAGCTCGTTGAGGGCGTTGGCGACCAGCAGCAGGTCCGCCCGCTCGCGCAGGTGGTCGGTGAACGCGGCCTTGACGGTCTTGATGCGCCACGGCGAGTCCTCCCCGGCCAGGGCGCGGAAGAGTTTCAGCCCGGCCTGCATGGTCTTGGGCGCGATGTCCAGGCAGGTGAAGTTGAGCCGCCGCTCCCGCAGGTGGGGCCGCGACATCCACAGGGCCAGGACCGTGGTCAGCGGACCGGTGCCGAGGTCGGCCACATGCCCGTCCTCGGGGATATCCAGCTCCAGCCCGGAGAAGAGGCGGGACATGCGCAGCAGGTTCCAGGGCAGGAAGTAGTACAGGTAGGGCGACAGGAACTTGTCGTCGGTCATGTACTCCTTGCGCCGGGTGGACCGCTCGTTGGTCAGGCTGCGCGACATGTCGCGGATGTCGTACTTGAGCTGGTCGCGGTGTTTGCCCTTGAGGGGCCAGACGGACTTGAGCAGTCCGCCGAACCGTTCGAGCTGGTCCGCGTTGTCATCGGTCAGGTTGGGGAACAGGCCGTCAATCGACATGGGTAAAGCGCATCCTTGCTATGAATTGTTCGCCGAAATTTTCCTCGTCCGTCAGGTCGAGGCGGGTCAGAGTCGCGGACAGTCCCTCGGCGAAACCGCGCGCGCCGGGGTCGGTCAGAAACAGCTCGGTGCCCTTGAGGGACGTGTTGCCCGCCTTGACGGTCCGGGGCGCGCACCCCTGGGGCAGAAAACCGAGGGTCTCCAGGTCCGAGGCCGAGACGTGTTCGCCCAGCGCGCCCGCGACGTGGATTTCCTTGAGCTTGCCGGGGCCGATCCCCGCCGCCTTGAGCAGGGCGGAAACGGCCAGGTTGAAGGCCGCCTTGACCTTGAGAATCTCCTCCACGTCCGAGGCCGGGAGCAGGACCCCGTCTGCGGCCTCGAACACCGGTTCGCCCTCCCTGGTCCCGACCCCGGCGGCCAGCTTGGCGGCCAGCGGGGTGGCCCCGTCCGCGAACCGCCCGGTGTCGTCGAGCACGCCGTGGGTGCGCAGGACGGCGCACAGCGAGAGGTAGCCGGTGCCGGTCATGCCGTTGACCGGCGTGCCGGACGCATCGAAATATTTCGGGACCAGACCCTTGGGGGTCAGGGTGAAGCCGGTCACGGCCCCGGGGCCGGCGGTGCGCCCGAAGGAGAGGCCCACGCCCTCCAGGGCGGGACCCATGGGCACGCTGGCGCAGATGCGCTTGTCCGGGGAAAGGGCCAGGACGAACTCGCCGTTGGTGCCGAGGTCGGCCAGCAGGAACGGGTATTGGGGCGAGCCGCCGTATTCTATGGCCGTCAGCCCGGCGGAGATGTCCGCGCCCACGAACGGGGCGAGCAGGGGCGGTATGTAGGCCGGGGGCAGCCCCGCGCCCAGCCGCTTCTCGTCGCCGCCCGCATAGGACAGGACGTAGGGCGCGGCGGCCAGGTCGTCCGGTTTTTTGCCGAGCAGGATGTAGGTCATGGCCGGGTTGCCGGAAACGGCCAGCCCGGTGCACTTCCCGCCCAGGTTGCGCGTGGCGAGCTGGGCCAGCTCGGCGATGCGGTCGGTGACCAGGGCGCGCAGCACGAAGCGGCCTTCGGCTGTCGAGGCGGCGGCCAGCCGGGACATGACCTCGGACCCCATGCCGGTCTGGGGGTTCAGCTCCTGGCCCGTGGCCACCCGTTCGCCGTCCACCAGGGCGGTCCAGTGGATGGAGGTGGTGCCGAGGTCCACGGCCAGGGCGAAATCGCCGGTCTTCTGCGCCAGGGCGCGCACGGCCCGCTGGCTGCGCACGGGCTGGGGCAGCTCGATCTCGCACGGCTCGGACGGGTGCAGGCAGGACAGCCGCCACCCCTGGTCGAGCTTGTCGCGGCCGAGCTTCTTCAGCTCCTCGCGGCCCGGTTCGGGCGCGTCCTTGAGGTAGCGCACCCGGCACAGACCGCACTTGCCCAGGCCCGAGCAGAGCGGCACGCCGTGCCAAAGCCTCGACAGAAAGATGGTCCGGGCCAGGGTGTCGCCCGGTTTCGGCTCAAGGGCGAAGCGCCCGCCGTCATGGGTATGGATCAGTATGCTCACATGTTCTCCGTAGGCTCGGAGACTAGCCCATGGGTCGGATGGTGTAAACGGCGATCATGGGGGGTTGGCAGCCGCCGGGGGAATTGATAGAACCTCCGGACCGCAGGATGTTCCCCATGGCAGCAAAACCGTTCGACATTTCATTCGGCGATTCCACCGGCCCCCGTGGGGCCTACCGCGCCAAGATCTCCGGGCTCCACGTCAAGGTGGCCGGACGGCCCGCCGTGTATTCCGCAACCGACGTCAGCCCCACCGGGGTCGGCCTGTCGGGCAGCACCGGCATGCGCGTGGGCGAGCGGTTCGAGATCGGCCTGTATCACCGGGGCGTCCGCGTCGGCGGTCCCATCCGGGCCAAGGTCGTCCGCGTGGACAAGACCTTCAGCGGCCTGGTTTTCGAAGACCTGGACCGCCGCAATCAGGACGCCGTTCACCGCCTGGTCCTCGACGAGCAGAAGCGCCAGGCCGAGGAACGCAGGAAGGACCGCCTCAAGAAGTCCTAGCACCCCGACCGCCTCCCCGGGCGGTCCGTTATCCGAACAATCCGCGCCATCCGCGCCCACCCCCGCTCAATCACGCTCGTTCACGCCCATAAATGGCCCGGCGCTTCCGGTCCCGTCTTTTCGCGCGCCTTCGGATTGCCCCATCCCCTGTGATAATGTTGCAACTCCTGATTTGTACACGGTGTCAGCCTTGACATGGTGATGCAAAAATGTTTAGTGGCAGAATCCAGACACCATTCTCATAAGTTTTATGAAATTTGAATTGGTTATTTGCAAAATATGGATACTTCAATTTGTGAGGATGAATCCATTTTTTGATCAATAATGTATTTATATATGTAGTCAATACTTGGCGTTGATTCGAGGTAAATGAGTAGTTACTGCAATGCAATTTTATTGTAACTTGCAAAGTTACATTGCCTTATACAGAGAAAATTTTGTGCAACGTAAACCTGCAACAAGAGGAGAACCATGGAACAGACTCCGGAAAAATGGGTGGCCACCTATGAGGCCAAGACCCCGGACGAGCTGGCCGAGGCGTATCGCTGCTGGGCCAGGGAGTATGACAGGGACACCTGCGAGGGCATGGGTTACGTCGGCCCGGGCGTGGCCGCCCGGTTGCTGGACAGGTATCTGGATTCCGCCGAAGCGAAGATACTGGACGCGGGCTGCGGCACCGGGCTGGTGGGGCAGGCCATGCGCCACATGGGCTACCGCCGCATCGAGGCCATGGACTACTGCCGGGACATGCTCGACGTGGCCGAGGAGAAGCGGGTCTACGAGAATGTGTTCAGGGCGGACATGAACCGTGAGTTGACCATTTCCGACAACGCCTACGACGCCACCATCTGCGTGGGCACGTTCACTTACGCCCACGTGGGCCCGGATGCCTTTGACGAGCTGGTGCGGATCACCCGTCCCGGCGGGTATGTCTGCTTCACGGTCCGCGACGGCGCATACCAGGAATACGGCTACCGCAAGCGGATGTTGGAGCTTGAAGCGAACAACGCCTTCGAGCTCAAGGAGATGGTCGATACGGACTACCTCCATAAGGAGGACGTGACGGCCAAGTATTGCATCTACGAAGTACAGGAAGCGTAGGGAGGACGAATGGTTTCCGACAACAAGACACTGGACAAGGTTTACACCGCCGACAATCACAAGGATCTGATGGAGGCCTATGGCGATTGGGCCGAGAACTACGACGCCGACACCGTCGAGGCCTTCGGCTACGTGGCCCCCGAGATCACGGCCAGGGCGCTCGAGCGCGTGGTACCCGTCACTTCGGCGCGCATTCTGGACGCGGGCTGCGGCACCGGTCAGGTGGCCGAGGCGCTTCGGAGCAAGGGGTACGGCGATCTTCATGCCCTGGACTATTCTTCGGACATGCTCAAGGTCGCCGAGGAGAAGAAGGTCTACCGCAGCCTGAAGCAGGCGGACCTGAGCAAGCCCCTGGACATCGAGGACGACGCCTACGACGCCGTGGTCTGCGTCGGCACCCTGACCTACGGCCACGTTGACGCTGCGGCGTTTGACGAGCTCATCCGGGTCACCCGGCCCGACGGCCACATCTGCTTCACCATCCGCGAAGGCGCCTATGAGGACTACGGCTACCGCGACCGCATGATCGCCCTGGAACGGGCCGATGCCTGGGAGCTGGTCAGCATGGAGGACGCCGACTACCTCAGGAACGAGAACGTCGGCTGCAAGCTGTGCACCTACAAGGTGACGGCGGGCGGCAGCCCGGCTGTTCCGGCATGACCGCCGGACCACGGACGTGAGAAAGGGGCGGCAACGCCCCTTTTTTCATGGAGAAGCATTCTGGAATGGATTTCCCTCGGCCCAGGCCCCGCAAAGAGGCACGGCCGTCCGCTATCCCCAAAAACTCGCGCAGCGACACAATAAGTTTTGGAAGGATGAGGGGATGGGGGTTCGGGGGAAGGGGAGAAGGAAACCTTTCCCAAAAGGTTTCCTTCTCCCCTTCCCCCGTTTCCGCTAACAGCGGTTCAACCGCTTGAGGGCGTCGTGGAGATGGGTGAGCCAGATGTTGACCAACCGGTCGTATTCACCGGCCCCCTTGAGCAGGGCCTCGCATTGGATGCCCGCCTGTCCCAGCCGGGTCTTCCAGCTGGTTTCGGAATCGCCGACCATGTCGCGGGCGGCGTGCC